>JBJMLK010000261.1:0-20471 GCA_045805345.1 Thermoleophilaceae bacterium
CGCGGCGGCGCCGGGGCCCGCCGAGCCGCCTCCACCGGCGCCCGCACTCGCCGCACCGCCCCCAGCCGCGGGCTGGTCGCCGTCGTCCACCGCCGGCGGCTCGGGCATCCGCCCCAGCCGGTCCGCCGGGCTCACGCCGGCGGCCAGCGCGGCCGCCACGATCGACCCCGCGGAGGTGCCGACGAGGCGCCCGCACTCACGGCTGTCGAGGCCACCGGCCTCGTCGAGCCCGGCCAGCACGCCGTTCATCCACGCCTCACCGAGTATCCCGCCGCCCCCGAGGACGAGGACGTCGGCCGGCGCTCCGTTGGCATCCACCTCGAACAGGATGAACGGTGGTGGCCGGCGGCGGCGCGGAGGCCACGACGCAACTGCGGCATGCGCGCCGGGTTTCAGCGGTCGAGATACGCGTTCTGGCCCGCGCCACGGCCCTCGGCCTCCTGACCTGCCTCGCGCTCACGGGGCAGGTCGCGGCAGAGCTCGCGCCGCGGCTGGCGGCGCCGCCCTACTCGCGTCTCGCCGGACCCGTCTTCGCGGGCGACGCCACGGTGTGGGGGAAGCCGGCGAACAACGAGTACGACGTCTTCACGCAGCGCGGGCAGGAGCAAACCATCACGCGCGTGGATGTTCCCCGGCTGTCTGACGAAGGGGCCGATGCCCACATCGAGGCGTCCGACCGCCGCGTGGTGCTCGGCCTCGTGGGCGCCGGCCACAGCGCCGTGCTCACCGGCCCGCCGGGCGGCGACCTCACGCAGCTGGCCGGCTCCGAGGCTTGCCCCGCCCGCTCGGCGGTGGACGTGTACGCCGACGTGGTCACTTACGAGGACTGCACCGGCCTCCACGTTCGCGACCTCGCGACCGGCGCCTCGCCGGCCGGTCGCGACTACCCGGACCGCCGGAGCGCGCGCGTCGCCGGGTCCTACGTGGCCGCGCGCTCCAGCGACGGCACGACCGTCGCGAACTGGCGGACCGGCGACGACCTCTACTCGATCGCCACGCCAGAGGACTTCGACGTGCAGGCCGGCGGGAAGCTCGCCTACCACGACCTCCACCGGGTGCTGTGGGCCTCACCCGAGGAGCCGTTCGAGCACCAGGCGTTCGACTACTACAGCTTCACCCAGGAGGTGCGGATGGTCGGCGACAGGATCGCCGCGCGCTTCGACTACCCGGCGGACGACGTCTACGGACCGTACGGCGGGTACACGTTCGACGCGCTCGAGCTCGCCGATCCCGGCCCCGATTACACGCCGAGGCTCGGCAGCCGGGACGCGATCCCACGGCTCGACTTCGACGGCACGCGGGTGATGTACGCGGACGCGAGCTGCCGGCACGCCTGGCTGGTGATCGAGGAACCGGGGGTCGGCCGCACGTCGGGCGACGTGCCGCACGATTGCCCGTTCCCGTCCGTCGTGCGCGGCCCGGGACGCATCGACGCCGAGCGCCACCTCCGGCTACGGCTTCGCTGCGACGCGCCACCGGGGCCGGCGTGCGTCGGGTGGATCCGCCGCGTCGGCCGCCACCGCAAGCCGCTCACATTCGTCCGCTACAGCATCGCTCAAAGGCACGCCAAGACCGTTCACTTCCCGGCCAAGGGCTTCCTGTGCCGGCAGCGGCGCCACCACGCGCGGGCGTGGGTGATGCTCGAGCGGACCGGGTCGAAGCGCATCCTCACCGTGCCCGCCACCGGCCCCACGAAGGGCCTGCCTAAGTGCTAGCCGGGGCGGCCGCCACGGCCGGCGCCTCGATCGGGCGCGCCGTGCGCCCGTCGTAGCGGGCCAGCTCGGGGAACAGCGCCGCGATCAGGCCGACCGACGCGACGCACGCGACGCCGCCGGAGACGACCGAGAAGCGCGGGGTGGCGAGCGACGCGACGGTGCCCGCCTCCACGTCGCCGAGCCGCGGGCCGCTGGCCACCACGAGGCTGAACACCGACGACATGCGCCCGCGCACCGAGTCGGGGGTGAGCGTCTGCGAGATCGTGCTGCGGCACACGGCGCTGACGCTGTCGGCGGCGCCCGCGAGCGCGAACAGGATCGCCGCGACGACGATCGAGCCGACCAGCCCGGCGGCCGCGATCGCCACCCCCCACACGGCCACCGCTCCGAGCACGATCCGCCCCAGCCAGCGGGCGTCCTCGAGCCAGCCGGTGGTGAGCGCGGCCACCGTGGCGCCGGCCGAGACCGCGGCGAACAGGAAGCCGGTTCCGCTGGCGCCGGCGTGGTAGACCGACAGCGACAGCACCGGGAACAGCGCGCGCGGCATGCCGAAGGTCATCGCCGCAAGGTCGATCGCGAAGCTGCCGACGAGCGCCTGCGAGCGGCGCACGAACCCGAGCCCGCTGCGGATCGAGCGCAGCACGGGCTCGTGCTCGGCGCCGATCGGTCGCTGCGGCGACATGGCGAACGCAGCCGCGACCATGCCGAGGCAGCTCACCGCGTCGACCGTGTACGCCGCGCCGACCCCGAGCGCCGCGATCAGCAGGCCGCCGAGCGCGGGCCCGGCGACCATCGCCACCTGGTACATGCCGAAGGTGAACGAGAGCGCCGCGCGCAGGCGCTCGGGCGCCACGACGTTCGGCACGATCGCGGCGCGGGTCACGCGCTCGACGGCAGTGCTGGCGGCCGCCGCGCTCGCAAGGACGTAGAGCAGCCACACCGGCGGGTGCCCGGCGAACGCCGCCGCCGCGAGCGCCGCGGCGACGGCAACCAGCGCCACCTGGCACGCGAGCAGCAGATGGCGCCGGTCGAAGCGGTCGGCGAGCGCACCGGCGAACAGCGACGCCGTGATCAGCGGCCCGAGCTCGACCGCGCCGAGCAGGCCGGTGAGCGCCGGCGAGTGCGTCTCGACGTACACCTGGTACGGCAGAGCGACAAGCCCGGCCTGCGTGCCGAAGCCCGTGACCAAGCCGCCGACGATCAGCAGGCGATAGTCGCGGGACTCGCGCAGCGGGCGCGTGTCGACGGCTATGCGGAACGGTAGGCGCACGTCGGTGCGCGGGAACTACCCGTCGTCGGTGAGCCCGAAGCTCTCCTCGGCGGCCAGCGCCACGATCCGCACGTGCGCGCGTGCCACCATCAGGAACGACGCGTTGCGAGTGACCTCGGGAGCGTCGAGCGCGGTCACCACCGCGTCGTTGATCGCGAAGAACTCCCGGTCGCGCTGGTTCACGTAGTCCGACAGCCGGCTGCGGTAGCCCTCGCGCGGGAGCGTGAGCTTGCCCTCGATCCGGTAGCGGTCGGTCTCGAGGATGATGTCCTCGTGGCGCAGGTCCAAGGCGCGCATCCTAGCGGCGGGGCCCGCCGCCGGGTGTGCCGCGCGGGGACTCTCCGCCCATTACGCTTCGGCGCTCGATGGAGGCAGCGAGCTACACACGGCGGCGGGCGATCCAGGCCGGTACCGCGGCGGCGGCGGTCGCGGGGCTCGCCGGCACGGCGCCGGCACAGGGCGCCACGAGGCGCCGCCGCGCGCGGCACGCCGACGTCGTGGTGGTGGGCGCCGGGTACGCGGGCCTGACCGCCGCGCACCAGATCGCGGCCGCCGGCAAGTCGGTGATCGTCATGGAGGCGCGCAACCGCGTCGGCGGGCGGGCGTTCAACCACGAGCTGCCGGGCGGCAAGTGGTCCGAGCTGGGCGCCACGTTCGTCGGTCCCACCCAGGACCACGTGATCCGCCTGGCCAAGCAGATGGGCGTCAAGCTCTTCAACACCTACGACAAGGGCCAGAACGTCTACCGGCAGGACGGCCAGAACCTGAACTACAGCGACACCGGCCCGCTGGGGACCGCGCCGCCCGATCCGGTCGTCCTCCCCGACGTGGTGAAGACCGTCGCACAACTCGACGAGATGTCGACGTCGGTGCCGGTGGACGCTCCCTGGACCGCGCAGAGCGCGCCGGACTGGGACAGCCAGACGCTCTACACGTGGGCCAAGGCCAACAGTTCGGGCAGCCCGCGCTTCATGGACCTGCTCAAGATCGCCACCGAGCCGATCTTCGGCGCCGAGGCCCGCGACGTCTCGCTGCTGTTCACGCTGTTCTACATCGCGGCGTCGGGCAACGAGAAGAACCCGGGGACGTTCGAGCGCAACTTCAACACGCGCGGTGGCGGACAGCAGCAGCGCATGATCGGCGGCACCCAGATCGTGCCGATCCGGCTGGCGAACCGGCTCGGGACCAAGCACGTGCTGCTGAATGCGCCGGCCCGGAAGATCGTGCAGAAGAAGGGCGGCGGCGTGCGCGTGGACAGCGACAAGCTCAGCGTGAGCGGCAAGCGCGTGATCGTGGCGGTCCCGCCGCCGCTCGCTGGTCGCATCCGCTACGAGCCGAAGCTGCCGAACAACCGCGACCAGCTCACCCAGCGCATGCCGATGGGCACGCTGATCAAGGTGGAGATCTTCTACGACAAGCCGTTCTGGCGTGCGGACGGCCTGACGGGCCAGGGGCTGAGCGACGAGGGGCCGATATCGGCGACCTTCGACATCAGCCCGCCCGACGGCAAGCCGGGGATCCTGATGGGGTTCATCGGCGGCGACAGGGCGCGGCTGTGGCAGTCGCAGCCGCCGAAGGTGCGCCGCGCGCGCGTGCTCGACGAGCTCGCGAAGCTGTACGGCCCCGCCGCGCGCAAGCCGAAGGACTACCTCGAGTTCAGCTGGATCTCCGAGGTCTGGACGCGCGGCTGCCCGGTGAGCGTCCTGGGTCCCGGCACGCTCCTGGAGTTCGGCCCGTCGATCCGCCGGCCGTGCGGGCGGATCCACTGGGCGGGCACCGAGACCTCGACGTACTGGAACGGCTACATGGACGGCGCCGTGCGCTCGGGTGAGCGCGCGGCGGCCGAGGTCCTGCGCGAGATCTGAGCCCGCCATGCGCGTGAGCCGGCCAGCCCGCGCCGCAGCAGCAGCAGCCGCCGTGCTCGCGGCGGCGTCGTGCATCCTCGCCGGCGTGGCCGGCGGCGTCACCGTCACCTATCGAAGTCGCTTCGACACGCGCGTGCTCGCGCACGTCCCGAATCCGGGCTATCCGGCGCTGTCGCTCGTCAGCCGCGACCGGCGGTTCATCTACGTCGGCACGTTCACAAACGCGGCCGGCACCGACACGGGGCCGTCGAAGGTCTTCAAGTACTCGCCGTCCGGGAAGCTGCTGCACACCTACGTGGTGAAGGGGCAGACGCCCGGCGCGGCTCACGGCGTGCAGGTGGCGGCCGAGGACCGCGCCGGCGGCCTGTACCTGCTCGACCAGAACCCGGCGCGCATCGTGCGGCTCAACCCCAGGACGGGCGAGCAGCGGACCTACGCGCGCTTCCACGACGTCCAGCCGTGCGTGCCCGAGATGGCGCCGCAGGACTGCGGCGACACCGTGATGGACAACCCGCCCGAGCCCGACTACGCGGCGTGGGGGACCGACGGCGTGCTGTACGTGACCGACTACACGCAGGGCCTCATCTGGCGCGTGCCGACCGGTGGCGGGAACGCCCACGTGTGGTTCACCGACCCGCGGCTGGACGGCTCGCTGTTCGGCCCGGCGGGGATCGTGATGATGCCCGACCACCGCACGCTGATGCTCTCGACCAGCGCCGGCGGCGCGACGTCGCCCGACGCGACGACGGGCGAGCTCTACAAGCTGCCGATCCTGCCCAACCGCCGGCCGGGCCCGCTCGTGAAGATCTGGGAGAGCGGCCCGAAGGAGGCGCCCGACGGATTCGCGCTGGCGCGCTCGGGCAACGTCTACCTGGCCCTGGTCGGGCCCGACGTGAACCAGCTCGTGGTGATCTCGCCGACAGGCACCGAGCTCGCCCGCTTCCCGGGCGACACGTCGGGCGACAACGACTCGAAGGTGCCCTTCGACGAGCCGTCGAGCGTGCAGTTCATCGGCCGCCGCCTGATCGTCACCAACGACGCGTACATCTCGGGCGACCACAGCCACCACGTGATATTCGACGTCTGGGCCGGCGAGCGCGGCGCGCCCGTCTTCATCTCGGGGCTGCCGAAGTACCACCTGAGGGTCCGGCCGCGGTCGGTCACCCAGGGCACGCGCCACACGTTCCGCTTCCACGCGAAGCGCAACGACAAGCCCGCGAAGCACGCGCTGGTGCGGTTCGCCGGGTTGCGGGTGCGGACCGACAGGCACGGGAACGCGAAGATCCGGACGCGGCTCGGCTCGGGCCGCCCTGTGTGGGTGGCGCGGCTGTCGGTGGGGCCGAGGCTGAAGGTCGTGGCGCGGGCGAAGGTGGCGGTGCTCGCGCCGGGCGCCGGCCGCTAGCCGGTGCGCAGCGGCCGCGAGCGCGCGGGCGCCGCGGCCCCCGCCGCATCGCCGCCCGACGAGCGCGCCGGCATCGCGCTCGGGCTCGGGGCGTACGCCATCTGGGGCGCCTTCCCGCTGTTCTTTCCGCTGCTCGAGCCGGCGGGTCCGATCGAGATCCTCGCGCACCGGATCGTGTGGTCGCTCGTGGCGATCGTCGCGGTGCTCGCCATCGGCCGCCGCTTCCCGGCGCTGCGCGCGCTGCTGCGCGACCGCCGCCGCGTGGCGCTGCTCGGTGCCGCCGCGCTGCTGATCGCGCTCAACTGGGGCGTGTTCATCTACGCGGTCAACTCCGACCACGTGATCGAAGGGTCGCTCGGCTACTTCATCAACCCGCTGGTGAGCGTGGCGTTCGGCGTCTTCGTCTTCCGCGAGCGGCTGCGGCGGGGGCAGTACGCGGCACTCGCGCTCGCGTCGTGCGCGGTCGTTGTGCTCACGCTCGACTACGGGCGCCCGCCGTGGATCGCGCTGACGCTGGCGCTGAGCTTCGGCACCTACGGGCTGGTGAAGAAGGTCGCCGCCGTGGGAGCCGCCGAGGGGCTGGCGATCGAGACGCTGATCCTGCTCGTGCCCGCGCTGGCGTTCGTGGCGGCCGTGCAGGCCAGCGGGTCTGGAACGTTCACGCACGACGCCCCCGGCCACGCGCTCCTCCTGGCCGCGAGCGGTCCGGTCACCGCGGCGCCGCTGCTGCTGTTCTCGGCGTCGGTCACGCGGGTCCGGCTGAGCGTGGTGGGGATGATGCAGTACCTCACGCCTACGCTCCAGTTCCTGCTCGGCTGGGCGGTGCTGGGGGAGGCGATGCCCGCGAGTCGCTGGATCGGCTTTGCGCTGGTGTGGGCCGCGCTGGTGCTGCTGTCGCTGGACGGCCTGGGGGCGGCGCGGCGCACGCGAGCGGAGGCGGAGCCGGCGCTCGTCTAGCGGATCAACTTGGCCAGATCCCGAGGCGGCGTGCCACGCGCTCGACCAGCTCGAGCTGGCCCGCCCCCGCGGCGCGCAGTGCCGTTCGCAGCCGCTCGCCCAGGCCCTCGTGGGGAACGTCGACGTTGAATTCGAGCTCGGTGGCGTCCGCGCTCGGGGCGCGCGTCGCGCCCGCGCGGGTCAGGGCGTCCACCACCACCGCGTTCTCCGAGGACACGTAGGCGCGGAAGCGCTCGACGCCGTTCTCGCGCGCTCGCCTCGACAGCGCCGAGAGCAGCGCGGTCGCGACGCCGCGCCGCTGCCAGTCGTCGCCCACCACCACCGCCACCTCGGCGGTCTCGCGCTCTCCCGGCACCTGCACGTAGCGCGCGGAGCCCACCAGCGATCCGTCGGCGGGGTCGACGGCGACCATCGCCTCGTGGCGCCGGTGGTCGACCTCGGTCAGGTACACGAGGTCCTCCGTGCTCAGCTGGGTCGCCGGCGTCAGGAAGCGCCGCCGGCGCGACTCCGCGCTCAGCCGCTGGAACCCGGCGTTGAGCCGCTCCTTGTCGTCGGCCGCGATCGGGCGGATCAGGATCGTGCTTCCGTCGCGCAGCTCGGCGGTCTCTTGCGAGGTCGGGTCGGACACCGCGGGGAAGCTAGCGGCGCGCGGCCTGCCAGGCTGTTCGCCAGTGCTCGCACCGTTCTCGTCGATGCTCAGGGGTCTCGCCGCGGCGGCTCGCCAGCCGCGCGTGCTCGCCGAGACCGGCCACCGCCCGTGGCCCGTGCCCGACCGCCGCTGGCTCATGGCGCAGACCTGGGCCGACCTGCTCTTCGCGCACTGGCGCGTGGACGCCGGCGAGCTGCGCCGCGTCATACCCGCGCAGCTTCCGGTCGACACCTTCGACGGTTCCGCCTGGATCGGCGTCACGCCCTTCAGGGTGGAGGGCTTCCGCCTTCGCCACACGGCGCCGCTGCCGCTCATCCATGCCTTCCCCGAGCTGAACGTGCGCACCTACGTGAGGATCGGCGACCGCCCCGGCATCCACTTCTTCAGCCTCGACGCCGGCAGCCGTTTCGCCGTCGAGTCCGCGCGCCGGATCTACCGCGTGCCCTACTTCCACGCCCGCATGGCCATGCGCGGTCGCGGCCAGAGGATCGAGTTCGAGAGCGAGCGCACCCAGTCGGACGGGCCGCCCGCCCGGCTCGCGATCCGCTACGAGGCCGCGGGCCCGCCGTCCGAGCCCGCGCCCGGCTCGCTCGAGCACTTCCTGACCGAGCGCTACTGCCTCTACACGCTCGACGACCGCGGGCGCGTGCTGCGCGGCGACATCCACCACCCGCCGTGGCGGATCCGGCCGGCGAGCGCGGAGCTCGAGCACAACACGATGGGGCGGCAGATCGGTCTCGACCTCGCCGGCGATCCGCTCCTGCACCTCGCCGAGCGCCAGGACGTGGTGTTCTGGAAGCTGCACCCGGCGGGATGACCATCCGGCGCGCGGTGGTGATCGGCGCGGGCCACAACGGCCTCGTCGCCGCCATCAGGCTGGCCGGCCACGGCATCCCCGTGACGGTGGTTGAGGCCGCGCCCGAGCCCGGCGGCGCGGTCCGCTCGCACTCGGACACGCTGCCCGGCTTCGTCCACGACACGTGCTCCGGCTTCTATCCGCTCACGGCGGCATCGCCGGCGTTCCGCGATCTGGCGCTCGAGCGTCACGGCGTGGAGTGGATCGACCCGCCCACGCCGATGGCGCATCCGTCCCCGGACGGCAGCGCCATCGCGCTTCACCGCGACCTCGACGCCACCGCGGCCAGCCTCGACGGCGCCGCGCCCGGCAGCGGCGCGGCGTGGCGGGCCGTGGTCGACCGGCTCGCGCCGCAGCGCGAGCTGCTCTTCCGCGCAGCGCTGTCGCGGTTCCCGCCGCTGCTGCCCGCCGCCGGCCTCGCGCTGCGACTGCGCCGCGACGCCGCCGAGCTGGCCCGCTACGCCGCGGGCTCGGCGGCGGCCACCGGCCTCGACATGCTGGGCGACCGCCGTGCCGCGGCGTGGTTCGCCGGCTCGGTCGCGCACTCCGACCTGTCGCCGGGCGCGGCGCTGGGCGGATCGTTCGCGCTCGGGCTCGTGCTGCTCGGGCACCTGGTCGGCTGGCCGTACCCGCGCGGCGGCGCAGGGCGCCTGACCGGCGCGCTGGTGGCCCATCTCGGCGAGCTCGGGGGCGAGATCCGCTGCGGCGTGCCGGTGACCGGGATCCAGGTGCGGGGCGCCCGCGCCGTGGGCGTGCGAGTCGGCCCCGGCGACGAGCTCGTCCCCGCCGACGCTGTGATCTCGACCGTCAGCGCCGGGGTGCTCGCGCGTCTGGTGCCCGAGGGAGCGCTGCCCGTCAGGCTCGCCCGGCGCCTGGCCCGCTGGCGCTACGGCCTCGGGACCTTCAAGCTCGACCTGGCCCTGGCCGGGCCCGTGCCGTGGACGGCCGAGGAGGCGCGGCGGGCCGCGGTCGTGCACGTGGCCGGCGAGCTCGAGTCGCTCTTTCGCTCCGCGCACGAGGCAGGCGCCGGCGAGGTGCCGCGCGAGCCGGCGCTGGTGGTCGGCCAGCACAGCCTCCACGATCCGTCACGCGCACCCGCGGGCAAGCAGACGCTCTACGTGTACGCCCACGTGCCGCACGACCCGCCGCTGCCCGACCACGCGGTGGTCGAGCGGATCGAGGAGCAGATCGAGCGCTTCGCGCCAGGCTTTCGGGACCTCGTGCTGGCGCGCGCGATCCGCTCGCCGCGGGCGCTCGAGCGCGAGAACCCGAGCCTCGTGGGCGGCGACCTCGGCGGCGGCAGCTACGAGATCGACCAGCAGCTCGTCTTCCGCCCGGCAATCGAGCTCGTGCGCGGGCGCACGCCGGTCAGGGGGCTCTACGTGGGCGGCGCCTCCGTGCATCCGGGCGGCGGCGTGCACGGAGTGTCCGGCGACGCCGCGGCGCGCGCCGTCATCGCGGACGCGTCGCCGCTGCGCGTCTGGCGGCGCTGGACGATCTAGCTCTTGCCGGCGGCCGCCTTGCCGCCCTTACGTCCCGCGGCCTTCTTCTGCGCGGTGTTGCCGCCGCTGCCGCTACCGCTGCTCTTCTTGCTGCGGCTCGAGCCGGAGCTCTTGCCGCCGCGGCTCGACGAGCCCTCGGAGTTAGCGATGGCGGCCGCGCGCGACTTGCTCATGCCCTTCTTGCGCAGACCCTCGTACTGCTTGTCGTTCTTGACGCTCGGTCCGTGGTCCTTGGCCATGGTCGCTCCCTTGTCCGCTCAGCAGGCGATTACCCGGGAGAAAGCGCTGGAAACACGCCTAGTTGTTCCCGCGCTAACGCATGCGTTCGAGGTCCTCGGGCGGCTCGCCGTGGAGCAGCCAGCCGCCGCCCTCGCGCCGGCTCACCCGGCCCGCGGCCTCGAGCTGGTTGAGCGCGGTGGTGACCGACGGCCGCTGCGCGCCCACCACCCGGCCGAGCGTCTCGTGCGTGAGCCGCAGGGGCACGCTCACGCCGTCGGCCTGCACGCGCCCGAAGCGGTAGGCGAGCTGCCAGAACAGGACGATCAGGCGCGCGTCGACGCGCCGCAGGTGGGACAGCGCGAGCAGCTCGGCGAGTCCGAACGAGCGGCGCGTCGCGGCCGTCACGATCGACGTGACCACCGGCTGCCAGCGGCACACCGCCGCGGTCACCTCGCGGTCGAGCAGCGCCAGCCGCGCGTCCTCGAGCACGGTGAACTCGATACCGCTCGGGAACCGGGGCTCGCCGCCCTCCAGGTCCGGCGGGCGCAGGATGTCGCCCGGACCGACCAGCTCGGTGGTGGTCGTCTCGCCGAGCCGGACGTGGCGCGCGAGCAGGCCCTCGATCACCAGGAGACCCATCGCCAGCGGGTCGAAGACCTCCTGCACCGGCGTCGGCCACGCGCCCTCGGCCTGGTGGATGACGGGCGCGACCAGCTCGCCGCGAGCCCGCTTCACGTCGTCCTCGCCCATCACGCGCACCGCGTCGGGCAGCGCGTCGAGCAGGCAGACCTTCTCGTCAGGCTCCGACACAGCGCCAACTAAAGCGCATCGGCCGCCCAGGTCAGCAGGCGCCGAGGCGCCAATCGCAGGTACGGCCCGCCCGGCGGACGCGCGCGGTACGGCTCGTACTTCGCCTGCAGCGCGGCCAGCGCCTCCGCCGCCGGCTCGTCGAGGACGTCGACGGTGCCGAGCGCCTGCACCCAAGCCAGCCGGTCCCAGTGGTCCGAGTAGCGGTCGACGGTCAGCGCCGCGGCCGGGTTGCGGCGCAGCCAGCGCACGCGGGCCAGCTCGGCACCCTCCGTACGCTTGGGCTTGTGGTCGACGGCGGTCCACAGCTCGCCGCCCGCGACCGCGAACGTGACCGGCAGGACTCGCGGCCGGTCGTCGGCGTCGAGCAGCCCGAGACGGGCCACCGGCGCCGTGGCGAGCAGCTCGCGGGCCCAATCGGGTAGCCGGTCGATGGAAGCGGACTGAGGAGGCATGTAATGGAAGTAGGGATCGGACTGCCGAACGCCACGCGCGGCGTGCGCGGCTCGGACATCGTCACATGGGCGCGCGAGGCCGAGCAAGCCGGCTTCTCGTGCCTCGGCACCATCGACCGGATCGCGTACGACAACTATGAGCCGCTGATCGCGCTCGCTGCCGCCGCCGCGGTCACCGAGCGGATCAAGCTGACCACCTCGGTGCTGCTCGCGCCGCTGCGCGCCAACACCGCGTTGCTGGCCAAGCAGGCGGCCAGCGTCGACGGCCTGTCGGACGGCCGCCTCGTGCTGGGCCTGGCGGTCGGTGGCCGGGAGGACGACTACGAGCTGAGCGGGCTCGACTTCTCCTCGCGCGGCAAGCGCTTCGACCGCCAGCTCGAGGACCTGCGCGGCTTCTGGGACGACGACGACGTCGGCCCCGAGGCGCCCGGCGGCCCGACGGTCGTGCTCGGCGGGTCGGTCGACGCGTCGTTTCGCCGTGCCGCGCGATACGGCTCCGGCTGGATCATGGGCGGCGGCACGCCGGACGCGTTCAAGGAGGCGCTGCCGAAGCTCGAGTCAGCCTGGCGCGAGGCGGGCCGCGACGGCGAGCCGCGCAAGATGGCTCTCGGCTACTACTCGCTCGGCCCGCGCGCGCAGGAGAACGCGAACGAGAAGCTCGCGCACTACTACGCCTGGCTCGGCGAGTACGCGCAGAGCATCGCCGACAGCGCCGCGAAGGACGCCGACACGGTGAAGGGCTACCTGGCGGCGTTCGAGGAGGCGGGCTGCGACGAGTTCATCCTCTTCCCGTCGGACTCGAATCCAGAGCAGGTCGGGTTCCTGAGGGAGGCGATCGACGGGTAGTCTGCGGCAGCCGGATGGACGCCGACGAAGCAACCAAGCTCTGGAACCGGGGCATGATCGCGTTCGACGCCGCGCTCGGCGCCGGAGCGCTGCTCGCGCCGCGCCAGACGCTGTGGGTGCTCGGCCACGAGCGGCCGTCGGGTGACGCCGAGGCCCTGTTCCGGCGCTCGGGCCCGGTCTGGCTGACGTTCGCGGTTGCGCACGCCGTGGCCGACCGTCGCGGCCGGCGGCGCGACTGGTGGGCGCTCGCGTGGCTGCGCGGCACCGAGATCGCCACCGATGCGGTGTGGGCCGCCACCTCGCCGGCGTTCACCCGGCCCGGGGCGCGGGTGGCGATGGTGATGGCCGGCGTGGGCAACACCGCGATGGCCGCGGCCTTCGGACGGCTGGCGGAGAAGCGGCGCGCGAAGTAGGGCCGCGGGTCCGCCCGGGAGCGCTCCGGGCGGAGCGCCCCCGCCCCGGTTTCAGGGCTTGTACTGCACCAGCTCGCCCTGCCCGCGGTGGTCGGAGTACTGGATCGGTCCCGTGCTCCCCGCGTCCGCGTACGCGTCCGACCACCACACGGTCTTCGGGTTGAAGGTCGCGGCCGCCTTCGTGAACACGAAGTCGATCCGGCGCTTGGTGTTGGTGTTGTCGCTCGGGATGAACGTCCCGTTGGCGGGATGCAGGCACGCCCACGAGCCGGAGCAGCCGTCGTAGATCCCGTCCCGCCAGCCGAGGTTCGAGCCCCCGCAGGTCCCGACGAGCGCGTTCACGCCCTTGTACCAGCACTCCCAGCCCTGGAACGTGTCCTCGGTGGCTCCGGTGGCCGTCCCATCGCGGTGGTTCCAGTCGCCGGCCATGACCTGCATCTTCACCGCCGAGTTGTTCACCGCCGAGTTCACGATCTGCGAGTTCTCCCAGACGCAGTCGTGCACACCCGACGCGTCCGTGTAGCTGGTCGTGGGGAGGTGGGCCGACTCGATGGCGGAGTACTCCGCCGTGTTCCTCTTGTCCTGGAACAGCACCACGAGTGCGTACCAGTCCTTTTGCGGGCAGGAGCCCACGGTCTCACCCGGCTGCTGATTGGTCGGCGTGACCACCGAATCCAGGCGCACGTTCTGGTTGACCGCCAGGGGCGTGAGGCGATCGGCCCTGTAGACGATCGCCGCGCCGCCGGTCTGCTGCGTCTGGTAGCAGAGGTACCCGTGGCCGGTCGCGGTCTGGACCCTGGACGCGAAGTCGCTGCACGGTGCGGTGTGCACGCTCGTCGTGTTGGTCCCGCTCTCCTGCAGCGTGATCACGTCGGGGAGGTACGCCACGCGCGTCGGCTTGGTGATGAACGAGATGAACTCGCGGTAGTCGGTGCGCGGGGGAGGGGCGTTGTTGGGCGCGGGGCCCACACCGGCGTCCATCCCGTGCGTGTTGAGGTTCCAGACCTGCAGCTGATTCGAGGGCGCATCGATCTGCGCGGCCCCGGCGGCTGATGCGCCGCCGGCCACAACCAGCAGCGCCGCCGAAAGCGACAGGACGAAGTGCCGTGCGCGCGGGCGCGCTCGCCGGATGGTGGTCATCTCTCTACTCCCCTCGGCGGGGCCAGCCGCCGTCGGTGCCTTCGATCAAGTGCAACCTAACGCTCAAGGATGTTCGAAGTCAAGGTCTCGCGCGACTGCTGGCACGTTCGACCCCGCCGGCGGGCTTCGGGCATCCTTTGCGGCCATGGGAGGGGCCCGGGCCATAGCGCTCGCCGCGGCCGTGCTGCTGCTGCTGCTCACCGCGGCGCCCGCGGCCTCGGCCGACACCTGGTACCCCGGCGACCTCCACGTCCACACGTGCTACTCGCACGACGCCTACTGCGGGCCTGCTGACGACAACACCGGGCCCGACACGTTCTACTCGTCGGGCGGAACCGTGATGGAGCGCTTCCTCGAGTCGAGCGGGAAGGGACTCGCGTTCCTCGCGATCACCGACCACGACGACGTCCGCGCGCAGGCGGACCCCGACTACGGCGCGCACGGCGTGGCGCCGATCGCGGCGTACGAGACGTCGCTCGCCGGCGGCCACGCGCAGATGCTCGGCGCCACTCACGCGTACGACAAGGGCAGCGGCGACGCGGCGTCGACGAACGCGATGGCCGACGCCCTGCGCGCCGACGGCGGCGTCTTCCAGGCCAACCACCCGTCGTACCGGCAGGGAAGTCCGGTCACGAGCTGCGCCGAGGTCGCCGCGAAGGACACGCCGATGCACTGGAAGTACGGCTTCGACGTCCAGCCCGACACGATCGAGGTCTGGAACTCCACCTCGCTGATCCCGCCCTCGGAGCTCTTCTGGGAGTGCTGGCTCCAGCGCGGCGCGCGCATCGGCATGACCGGCGGCAGCGACACCCACGGCGCCACGCAGCCGTGGATCGGCTTCCCCACCACCTGGGTTCGCGCGGCCTCGACCAAGCAGGCCGACCTCCTGGCGGCTATCCGTGCCGGACGCACCACGGTCTCGCGCCTGCCCGCGCGCCAGGGCGGCGTGCGACTGCTGCTCGAGGCCGACCGCAACCGCGACGGCAACTACGAGTCGGGCATCGGCGACCAGGTCCCGCCCGGCACGCCGATGCGCGTCCGTGCCGACGACCTGCCGGGTCGCGGCCTCGTACGAGTCCGGGCCAACGGCACCACGCTGAAGGAGGACGACCTCAGCCCCGGCGGCGCCGTGACGTTCGACGCGCCGGCTGCGGCGGTCGGCTGGGTGCGCGCCACGCTCTACCTGGACGAGGGCAGGACGGCCGTCAGCCCCGCCTGCGGCCCGGGCTTCCCGACCGGCGACACCTTCGACCTGTGCTCGCAGGACCTGGCGACCGCGGCGATGACCTCGCCGATCTGGATCGGTCCCGAGGTGCCGCCGGCCACGCCTCCCCCGCATGGGGGTCCCCCGCCACACGGGGTCCCCGACTCGAACGAGCCGGACAACAAGCACCCCGTCCCGCCGGGCCGGCAATCCGGCGGCGGCGCCCCGCCGCCGGACGTCCCACCGCAGCGCGGCCGCGGCGCCCGGGTCCGTCACCTTCGGGTGGCCTGGGACCACGAGTCGAACAGGCGCCGCCCGCGCGTGCTGATCCATTGGTCCACCGTGAAGGGGCCGTTCGAGCTCCAGTCGCGCCGCGGCCACCGGCGCTGGCACCGCATCCGCCGGACCGACGGCAAGCGCCACGTGTTCCTGCACCTGCACCGCGGGCGGTGGACGTTCCGCATCCGCTCGACGCCGGCGTTCGGGCGGCCGGGGCCGTGGACCGTCACGCGCGCCCACATCGACCCGTAGCCCGCGTCGACCGCAAGCTCCGCGGATACATTTCGCGGATGCCCGCCGGCCTCCCGCAGAAGCCTTCGCTCGACGGCCTCGAGGAGCGCTGGTCCGAGCGCTGGGAGGCCGACGGCACCTACCGCTTCGACCGCGGCGCCGGCGGCCCGATCTACGCGATCGACACCCCGCCGCCCACCGTCAGCGGCTCGCTCCATGTCGGCCACGTCTTCTCGTACACGCACACGGACGTGATCGCGCGATTCCGCCGCATGCGCGGCGAGGAGGTCTTCTACCCGATGGGGTGGGACGACAACGGCCTGCCCACAGAGCGCCGGGTGCAGAACTACTTCGGCGTGCGCTGCGACCCCTCGCTGCCGTACGACCCCGGCTTCGAGCCACCGCCGGGGCCGCCCAAGCAGGCGGTCTCGATCTCGCGGCGCAACTTCGTGGAGCTCTGCCTGCGCCTGACGGTGGAGGACGAGAAGGCGTTCGAGGAGCTATGGCGCCGGCTCGGCCTGTCGGTCGACTGGGACCTGACCTACACGACGATCGGCGAGCGTGCCCAGCGCGCGTCTCAGCGCGCCTTCCTGCACCACCTCGACCGCGGCCTCGCGTACTCAGTGGAGGCGCCGACGCTGTGGGACGTCGACTTCCGAACCGCGGTGGCCCAGGCGGAGCTCGAGGACCGGACGATCCCGGGCGTCGCCTACCGCGTGATGTTCGACGACGTGGAGATCGAGACCACGCGGCCCGAGCTGATCGCCGCGTGCGTGGCGATGGTCGCGCACCCCGACGACGAGCGCTACCGCGACCGCTTCGGCACCGAGGTGACCACGCCGCTGTTCGGCGTGCGCGTGCCGATCCGCCCCAGCGAGCGCGCGCAGCCCGACAAGGGCACCGGCATCGCGATGGTCTGCACCTTCGGCGACGTGACCGACGTGGAGTGGTGGCGCGAGCTCGACCTGCCGATCCGCTCGCTCGTGCAGCCCGACGGCAGGCTGCGCGACGTGCGCTGGGGGGAGGAGCCCGGATTCGAGGTCGCGGACCCGGCGCGCGCGCAGGCCGCGTACGACAGGCTCGCCGGCAAGCGTGCGAAGCAGGCGCAGGAGGAGATCGCCCAGCTGCTCGCCGAGGCCGGCGCGCTGGCCGCCGACCCGAGACCGCTCGAGCACCCGGTCAAGTTCTACGAGAAGGGCGAGCGGCCGCTCGAGATCGTCACGAGCCGGCAGTGGTTCGTCAGGACGATGGAGCACGCGGAGGAGCTCAAGGCCCGCGGACGCGAGATGCGCTGGGTGCCGGAGTGGACGCGGACGCGCTACGAGAACTGGGTCGACGGGCTCAACACCGACTGGTGCATCAGCCGCCAGCGCTTCTTCGGCGTCCCGTTCCCGGTCTGGTACCCGGTGGGCGACGACGGCCTGGCGGACCACTCGCGCCCGATCCTGGCGGACGACTCGGTCCTCCCGCTCGACCCGTCGTCGGACACCCCGCCCGGCTACGACGAGGATCAGCGCGGCGCCGTCGGCGGCTTCGTCGGCGACCCCGACGTGATGGACACGTGGGCCACGTCGTCGCTGTCGCCGCAGATCGCGGCCGGCTGGCGCGAGGACGACGAGCTGTTCGGCCGCGTCTTCCCGATGGACCTGCGCCCGCAGGCCCACGAGATCATCCGCACCTGGCTGTTCTCCACCGTCGTGCGGTCGCACTTCCTGCTCGACAGCGTGCCGTTCCGCAACTGCGCGATCTCGGGCTGGGTGCTCGACCCCGACCGCAAGAAGATCTCGAAGTCGAAGGGCAACGTGGTCACGCCGATGCCGATGCTCGAGCAGTTCGGGTCGGATGCGGTGCGCTACTGGGCGCTCAGCGGGCGGCCGGGCGTGGACACGGCGTTCGACGACAACAAGATGAAGGTCGGCCGGCGGCTGGCCACCAAGCTGCTGAACGCCTCGCGCTTCGTGCTCGGCCACGAGGGACCGGCCGCGCCGCCCACCTGGCCGCTCGACGTGGCGATGCTGCGGCGGCTGGCGGACACGCTCGACTCCGTCACCGGCCTGTACGAGGAGTACGACTACGCGCGCGCGCTCGAGCGCACCGAGGACTTCTTCTGGTGGTTCTGCGACAACTACCTCGAGCTGGTGAAGGGGCGCCGCTACGGCGCCGAGTCGAACCCGGAGGCGGCGGCCTCGGCCAACGGCGCGCTGCGCACGGCGCTCGAGGCGCAGCTGCGGATGTTCGCCCCGGCGTTGCCGTTCGTGTCCGAGGAGGTGTGGTCGTGGTGGCGCGAGGGATCGGTGCACCGGGCCGCATGGCCGCGCGGCGAGGACCTGCTCGGCTCGCCCGCGACCGACGGCGCGCCCGACGGCCTGCTCGACGTTGCCGCCGACGTGCTGTCCGAGATCCGCAAGGCCAAGTCGAACGCCCAGCTGCCGATGCGCGCCGAGGTGGCGCGCGCCGTGGTGCGCGACTCCGACGAGCGGCTCGGCCTGCTCGGCGAGGTCGAGGCCGACGTCGTCGAGGCCGGGCGGGTGGCCGCCCTCGACAAGGTGGCCGGCGACGACTTCAGCGTCGATGTCGAGTTCGCCGACCCGTAGCCGCGCGCGCGTCGCGGCGCTGGCCGCGCTGGCGGTCGCTTGCATCGCCGCAACCCCGGTGCACACCGAGCGAATCGGCCGCTCCGTGGACGACCGCCCGATCCGCGCGATCAGGGTCGGACCGGCGGATGCAGCGCGGTCGGTGCTCGTGGTGGGCGAGATACACGGGAACGAGCGGGCCGGGGAGGCGGTCACACGGCGGCTGCGGCACGCGAAGCCGCCGAGCGGCGTCGCGCTGTGGCTGGTGGACGAGCTCAATCCCGACGGCGCCCGCGCGGACACGCGTCAGAACGCGCACGGCGTGGACCTGAACCGCAACTTCAACTGGCGCTGGCAGCCGCAGGACAAGCCGTGGGGCACCTACTACTCGGGCCCGGGCGCGTTCTCGGAGCCGGAGTCGCGCGCGGCCAAGCGGCTGATCAAGCGCATCCGCCCGCGCGTGGCGATCTGGTACCACCAGCACATGGCGCTGGTCGACGACCCGTCCGAGGCCGACGACCGGATCGCCCGCCGCTACGCGAAGCTCGTGGGCCTGCCGTTCGAGCACCTGCCGCGCTATCACGGCATCGCCACCGGCTGGGAGAACCACCACATCGAGCACGGCACCGCCTTCGTGGTCGAGCTGCCGGCGGGCTCGCTGTCGAACGCCGGCGAGCACACGCACGCGGTCGCGGTGCTCGACCTGGCGAAGCGCTACGCGGCGTCGAACCCCTCCGCCGGCAGGTGAGGTGACCGTGGTTGCACTTGTGCACCTATAAGGACCACAACTGCAACCTCGCCATGGACGGCACCCCGTAAAAGCCGCAGTTTGCGAGGGGGGAGCCGGACGCTACGGGGAGCCGGAGGCGGTGGCGCCCTCGGCGTGCTGCGCCACGTCGATCAACCGCCGCTCGTGCGTGCCGACCCCGATCACGCGGTCCCCTTCGCGCACCTCCACGTCGAATCGCAGCTTGCGGCCGTCGACGACCTCCGTCAGCACCGCGGAGACGGTGCACACCGCGCCCTCCACGGCGCCCGCGACGTGCTTGATGCAGACCTCGAACCCGACAGTGGCCTTGCCGTCGTCCAGGTGCTCGTAGGCGAGCAGCGCGGCGTTGCGCTCGATCATCCCGACGAGCCCCGGGGTCGAGAGCACGGACACGCCGATCGTGCCGCCGACGTCGGTCAGCAGCACTCCCTCGACGGTGAACTCGTCGCTGCGCGATGCCCCGGGCTCGAGCGGCACGGCGGGGATCATACGGCTGCGGCTGTAGCCTGCGGCCCTTGACGCACCCGGTGGTTTACGGCGACGTCGCACCCGGCTTCGAGGCCGTGGCCGACGAGTTCCGGCGCAACTTCGGCGAGCGCAAGGAGCTGGGCGCGGCCTGCGCGGTCTACCACCGCGGCGAGAAGGTGGTCGACCTCTGGGGCGGCCACCGCGACCGCCACCGCACGCGCTCGTGGCTCGAGGACACGCTCGTGGTCGTCTTCTCCACCTCGAAGGGACTCAGCGCGGTGGCGGTGGCGCTGGCCCGCTCCCGCGGCCTGCTCGACTACGACGAGCGCGTGGCCGCGTACTGGCCGGAGTTCGCGGAGAACGGAAAGGACGAGGTCACGGTCCGCCAGCTCCTGGCGCACGAGGCGGGGGTGGCGGCCGTCGACGTGCCGCTCACTCCGCGGATGCTGGCCGACCCCGACGCGGTCGCCGCCGCCATCGCGCCGCAGCGACCGAACTGGACGCCCGGCCGCCGCCACGGCTACCACGCCCTCAGCCTCGGCTTCTACGAGAGCGAGCTGATCCGGCGCGTGGACCCCGAGCGACGCACGATCGGCCGCTTCTTCGCCGACGAGATCGCCGGCCCGCTGGGCGTCGAGTTCTACTTCGGCGTCCCGGCGGACGTGCCGGACGAACGGATCGCGGAGATCAAGGGCTACCGGCGCGCCGAGGTGCTGCTCCACATCGGGCCGATGCCGGCGCCGATGATCCTCGGCTTCACCCGCCGCAGCTCGCTCACGTTCCGCGCCTTCGGCAACCCGCGGCTGCGCGGGGCGTCCGACCTCGACGCGCCCCAGTGGCGCGCCGTGGAG
>JBJMLK010000262.1:0-3949 GCA_045805345.1 Thermoleophilaceae bacterium
CCAGCCGGACCTGGTCGCCCTTGTTGTAGGTCAGGTGCTGGATGCCGCCGACCGGCTTCCCGCCCTTGACCACGACCTCGACCGCGGTCTGCGCCGGCTCGCCCGGCTGGGGTCCGCCCTTGCCCGCCGTCGTCGTCGTGGTGGTCGTGCCGCCGTTCGACTTCTCCTTGCTGTCGTCGCTGCCCGTGGCGATCACGAAGCCGACCACCGCCACGACCACGACCACCAGGAGCACGCCCAGGTTCCTGCGCTGCATGAGTTACCTCCGTCTCAGGTCGAACGAGCTACGCCATCGCTGCGAGCGGCGGGCCGCGCGCGGGCGAGGGGACCTCGACGAGGCGAAGGAGGTGGGGCTGCTGCCGGCGCGGCAGGCGCACGACGGCCGCCGGCCGCGCACGGGGCACGCGCGGCGCCGGCTCCGCCGCCAGCTCGAGCGCGCCGAGCGCGCCGCGCACGAGCAGCGCGAGAGAGAGTCCGATCGCGGCCGCCAGCGGCAGTGCCACCCAGCCGCCGCCCGCCGTCAGGGAGGCGGCGCCGCCGGGGTGGCCGGCCGCGAGCGCGCCCTCGGCCAGCTCCTGCGCGGCGTACGCCAGCAGGAGGCACGACGTGGCCAGCACCCAGACGCTACGCAGCCGGGGCGCTACCCCGGGCGCCCGGCGAGCCCGGGCGCTCATGAGCCGAATCGCGAAGTCGGCCATCAGCACGACGATCGCGACGGCGAGCAGCGGCGCGAGCAGCATCATGTAAGCGTGGCCCTGCCCCGCGAGCTCGTCGTGGGCGTGGCCGCCGTAGCCCACCGCGTAGCGGAGCTGGTGGAGGGCGTATGCGCCGGCGGCGAGCAGCGCCGCGGCGCGCGGTCGTTGACGGCGATGCGTCACGACCGCGATGGTACGCGCCCGGCGCTCAGCGCAGGTGGTAGCTCGCCGTGTTGAGCGAGTCGAAGGCGCGCTCGACGAGGCCGTTCGAGCCGATCGCCTTGGTGCTCACCGTGTAGTGCCCGGCGGGCAGCTGGACCTTGCGCTTGACCGACCAGCGAGTGCGGCCCCTCCTCCCCACGCCGGACGTGAGGTGAGCGACCAGGTAGCGGCGCTTCACGCACGCCCGCGGCTTGCCGAGGCGCCCCTTCGGGCCGAGGAAGCGACACTTGCCGGCGCCCACCCGAGCGACGCTCACGCGCACGCTTCGCACGCGCGCGCGAACCGACTTGTTGCCCACGCACCTCGCGCCCACCGCGTGCCCGTAGAGCCGGATCTGGCGGTGCTCGACGTGCAGCGCCTCCTTCTTGATGCTCGAGTTGGGCGCCACGCCCTTGCACGGCGGCGGCTTGGGCTTGTGCCCCGGCACGGTCACATCCGTGCGCGGACCGAGGTTGCCGGGGTTCACGTTGTCCTTCGGCCCGTCGTGCGGCTTGCCGTCGTCGGCGGCCTGGATCGAGAGGACGCCCGCGCCGGCGGGTAGGCGGATGTCCTTCGACACGGTCTTGCCCCCGGCCACCGGCGCGCCGAGGTTCAGGGCCAGCGGCTTGCCGTCGACGAAGGTGCGGTAGCGCGTGGCAGTGCCGCACATCCGGTCGTCGCCCGGCGAGGTGAAGGTCAGGTGGTAGCGACCGCTGCCGAGCGGCTTGAGCGACACGCCCTGGGGCGCGCCCGGCGCCGTGCCGTCGGCGTTGTAGTTGCCGGTGTCCTGGTTGTCGTGGCGGTAGGTCGGCCACTCGGACTGACACTCCGCGATCGGGATGCTCCACTCGAACAGGTAGCCCTCGCGCGTGATCGCGGCCACCCGCGATCCGTCGTCGGAGAGCGCCGGCGGCGCGATCAGCCAGCCGCCCGTGACCTTCGGGAAGTGCGGCGCGTCCTGACCGGTGGCGCCGTCGTAGGCGTGCAGCAGGCCGAGCCCGGTGCCGGCCAGGGCCTGGTTGTTGCTGCTGCCGCGCGCGACCTTGGCAACCAGCGAGCTGGACACGAACTGGAAGTCGTCGGTGATCGTCGGGAAGGCCGGCTTGGGGTCGCCGGTGGCCGCGCTCCACGCTCCGATCAGGTGGTTGTAGGGCTGGTTCTGGCCCACCAGCAGGAGGTCCACCGCGGCGTTAGCCGAGATCTCGTACTTCACGACGTCCGGGTTCACGGACGCCGGCGTGAGCTTGCCGATCGCCGCCGACTCGAACAGGTTGAGCGCGGGCGATTTGTCGGTGGCGTTCGACGCCGGGCCGTAGGCCTCCTGGCGCATGGTGGTGTTGAGCGAGCCGTTCGGGTTGTACGTCGACAGCGATCCCGTCGTGGCCGACGCGAGGACCTTCGGGCCGCTCACGTCGAGCACGGAGGGATCTTGTCCGGGGCCGATGAACGGCAGCGTGGTCTGCAGGACGCCGGAGATGTGGATCGGCCACCCCGCCATGTAGGACCCGGTCTTGCCGTTCAGGGCGTACACGCGCGTGGACTCTCCCTGCGTGCCGAGCAGGCCGGCGAAGCTCACGTCGTCGGGGCTGCCGCCGCCGTAGGCCTCGTTGTCGGCGGCGATCACGTCGTCGACCCCGTCCTTGTTCAGGTCGACAATCGCGGCGCCGTTGATCGACTCGGCGATCTGCTTCTCCTCGCCCTTCGGCTTCTCGGGCGTCTGCAGCAGCCGCGGGAAGTGCGGAACGCTCCTGCCGTTCGGCCGCAGCGCGTACACGTGGCCGTCGAGCGACGGGATCACGATGCTCGGCGGGCCGTCCTTCCCCTCGAGGTGGCCGATCGCCGGGCTGGCCACGAAGCCGCACTTGGGGTGGAGGTTCTTCTGCTTCTCGAGCGCCGACCCGCAGAAGGAACGGTTCGACGACACCGGGAAGCCCTTGCGCTGCGTGCCGTCGGGCTCCCACACGTACACGTGGATGCCGGCGACCGTGATCACCTCGGGCTCGCCGTCGCCGTCCAGGTCGGCTATCGCCGGTCCGCGCGGCGCCTCGCGCGGCGGATGCTGGCCGGCGATCGCCTTCATGCCGGGCGCGCTCAGGTGCTTCGTGGCCGTCCACTGCGTCTGCGTGTGCACCGGCCAGCCGGGCAGCTCGGTGCCGTCCGGCTCGTAGGCGTGCATCGTGCCGTCCTCGGTCGGCACGATCAGCTCGGGCACGTTGTCGCCGTTCAGGTCGGCGTAGCGCGGCTGCGCCTCGCCGCCGGTGCCCATCCGCTTCGGGTAGCCCTGCTTGGTGCGCAGGTCGGGGTCGGCGATCGCGTCGAACACGCGGCGGTCGACGCCTGTGACCCGGCTGCTGCCGGCCGTCGGATCGGTCACCACCACGCGCACGGCGAACTCCTGCTGGAACGGATTGGGCGAGGTCGGAGAGAAGGTCGGGCCGCCGAGGTCGGCCGGGACGTTGAAGTTCTTCAGGGCCGTGCGCACCGCGTCGAGGTCGATCGTGCCGAGCGCGGTGACCGGGCCGCTGGTGGTCGCCTCCGCCACCTTGTGCCACGTGGTCGGCGCCTGACCCGGGCCCCACTCGACCCTGTAGTGCAGCTTGCGGCCGGCGGTGAAGCGCGCGTCCACGCGGCCGGTCAGCTTGAGCGTCTTGCCCGTGAGCGGCGCATACCAGTCGGGCGAGTCGATGGCCGCCTCGTCGGGCACCTTCGACTTGCTGGCGGCCGCCGACACCGCGGCGCCGAGGTTGGCGCGGCCCCAGCCGAAGTGCGAGTCCCAGCCGGGCTGGGTCGGATCGGGGTTGCCGACGCCCGCCGTGTTGCCCGGCGTGACGTCCTCGGCGGTCTGCTCGAGGATCTCGCGCGCCTCGTCGGCGTGCAGGGCGATGCCGGCGTCGCGCGCCGAGCTGACCACGAGCCCCGCGGCGCCCGACGCCTTGCCGGTGTTGACCGATCCGGTCGGTCCCTCCATCGAGATCGAGCTCTTCCCGCCGAACTGCGTGGTGTTGGCTCCGCGGAAGAAGGTCTCCGGGTTGGCGTTCGAGCCGAACGCCGGG
>JBJMLK010000263.1:0-5087 GCA_045805345.1 Thermoleophilaceae bacterium
GCGGTCAAGCGGGTGGCGGCGGGCATCCTCGCCTCGTCGGCGGTGCTCGGCCTGGTCGTCGGCTTCGCGGCGCGCCAGACGCTCGCGAACGTGGTGGCCGGCGTACTGCTGGCGATCACGCAGCCGATCCGGATCGGCGACGTCGTCACGTTCGAGGACGACACCGGGACGGTCGAGGAGATCAGGCTGACCTACACGTACATCCGCACGGGCGACGGCGCGCGGGTGATCGTGCCGAACGAGCGGCTCGCGCAGAGCACGATCGAGAACCACACGATCGGCGACCCGCGCGTGCGGGTGGAGGTCTCGGTCTGGCTGAATCCCGAAGTGGACGTCGTTCGCGCGCTCGGCGCGCTGCGGACGAGCGGGGAGGTCGACGTTGCAGTGGCGGACATCGAGCAGGACGCGGTGCGCGTGGCGGTGGGCACCTGGGCCGAGCGGGCGTCGGACGCGGGGGCGATCGCGGCAGGACTGAGGGTCAGTTGCCTCGAACGTCTCAGGAGCGAAGGGTTATCCTCCGGAGCAGGCGCCTAGCGGCCTGAAGCGGCCGCCGCAGTGAGGGTCGGGCGCCCCACCCCGCCGCCCGAATGAGCCACCGCAAGCGCAAGCAGCGAAAGAACACAGCATCCGGGCGCGGCCGCGTGGTCCTCGTGCTGCTCGTGGTGGTCGTCGGCACGATCGCGATCGGCGCGCTGTCGGCGGTCGGCTACGTGATCGCGGTCGCGAACACGGCGCCCGACATCAACAACCTGAAGCCGCTCGACAAGGGCGCCACGTCGGTCATCTACGCGGCCGACGGATCGCGGCTCGGCTACGTGCAGTCCGACACGGTCCGCACGCCCATCCGCTGGACCGAGATGCCGGTCGACCTGCGCCAGGCCACGGTCGCGATCGAGGACCGCCGCTTCTACCACCACGGCGGCGTCGACCTGCCCGGCATCGCCCGCGCCGCCCTCAAGGACGTGACCACCGGCCAGACCCTCCAGGGCGGCTCGACGATCACCCAGCAGCTCGTGCGCAACCTCTACATCAAGGATCCGAAGCGCGACTTGAAGCGCAAGATCCGCGAGGCCAAGATGGCCGACGATCTCGAGCACCTGCGCAGCAAGCAGTGGATCCTGCGCGAGTACATGAACAACGTCCCGTACGGCACGCTCGACGGGCGCACGGCGGTGGGCGTCGAGGCGGCGTCGCTGATGTTCTTCTACAAGCACGCCAAGGACCTGACGCTCTCCGAGGCCGCCCTGCTGGCCGGGCTTCCGCAGGCACCGTCGCAGTTCAACCCGTTCCGCGAGCCGAGCGCGGCGCTCGAGCGCCGCAACCGCGTGCTCCAGGCGATGGTCAAGAGCCGCTACATCTCGGCGTCGCGCGCGGCCCGCGCGATGGAGCAGCCGCTGGGCGTGCGGCGCACCAGCCTCTACACCAAGAAGCGCGAGCCGTACGTCTTCGACTACGTGCAGGAGCAGCTGATCGAGCACTACGGCGTGAACGTCTTCCGCCGTGGCGGCCTGAAGGTGTACACGACCGTCGACCCGAAGCTCCAGGAGGACGGCCGGCGCGCCATCGCCGGCCAGCTCAACCTGCCGGGCGACCCGAGCTCGGCGATCGTCTCGATCGACCCGCGCACCGGCTACATCAGGGCAATGGCCGCCAGCGGCACCTACGACACGCGCACGTTCAACCTCGCAGCGCAGGGCCACCGGCAGCCCGGTTCGGCGTTCAAGACGATGGTGCTGACGACCGCGATCCGCCAGGGCATCGACCCGCAGAGCACCGTCTACGTGTCCAAGCCGCTGAACATGAACGTGCCGGGCTACGGCCCGTGGAAGGTCAAGACCTACGACGGCACCTATGGCGGCGCGATGAACCTCGTGACCGCCACGCTCAAGTCCGACAACACCGTGTACGCGCAGCTCGACGTGGACGTCGGCCCGAAGGAGGTCGCGAAGACCGCCCACATGCTCGGGATCAAGACGCACCTGGACGGGCTGCCGTCGGAGGGGCTGGGCGGACTCCGGCTCGGCGTGTCGCCGCTCGAGATGGCCAGCGCCTACGCCACCCTCGCGGCCGGGGGCGTCTACCGCGAGCCGCGCGCGATCCAGAAGGTGCGCTTCCCGGACGGCAAGGTCGACGACCTCTCGAAGCCCAAGACCAAGCGAGTCCTGACCGACGGCGAGGCGTACGCGGTCACGAAGATCCTTCAGATGAACGTGCAGCGCGGCACCGGCACGCACGCCAACTACGGCTGCCCGGCGGCCGGCAAGACCGGCACGACCGACAACTACAACGACGCCTGGTTCGTCGGCTACACGCCCACGATGTCGACGTCGGTCTGGGTCGGCTACCCGAACGCGCTCGTGGAGATGCGGAGCGTTCACGGGATCGAGGTGGCCGGCGGCACGTTCCCGGCGCAGATCTGGCACGACTACATGTCGACCGCGCACACCGACTGCAAGTCGTTCCCGCCCCCGAAGAACCCGGCAAAGTTCAGCACGTTCTTCGGCGACCACTCGGCCAGCGGCCGCGACACCGGCGGCGGATACAACTACTCGGCGCCGAGCGGAGCCGACAACTCGGCCGGCGGCGGCGACTACCGCGGCTACGACCCGCGCCTGTACGCCTCGCCGCCACAGGGGCCGCCTCCGGGCACCTCGCCCGGCACCGGCGGAGCTGTTCCGGACGGCGGCGGAGCCGGCGGCGGCCCCGGGCCGGGGGCGGGCACAGGTGGTGGCGGCGGAGCCGGCACTCCGCCGTAGTCGCACGCGCGCCGGTCTGACGACGGCCGCGCTGGCAGCCCTATGCGCGGTGTACGTCGCGCTCGCCGTGCTGCCGGCGGCGGCGGGATCGAACCTCGTGCTGGCCACGGCCGGGGGCTCGCCCGGCTGGCTCCTCGGCCCGTTGCGGTTCGCGGGCGCGGGGGGCGCCGACGGCCCGCTCGCAGGACCGCTCTTCTACGCCGGCCTGTGGCTCGCGCTGCTGCTGTATGCGCTCGTGCTCGTGCGGGCCGCCGACGTGTCGCGGCGCACGGCGATCGGCGTGATCGCCGGCCTGCACGTGCTGTTCCTGCTGGCGCCGCCGCTCCTGTCGCAGGACGTCTTCTCGTACATCGCGTACGCGCGCCTCGGCGTGGAGCACGGCCTCGACCCGTACACGCACTCGCCGCTCGACATCCCGGGTGACCCCGTGTTCGGCTTCGCCGGGTCGAAGGACGCGGAGTCCGTCTACGGCCCCGCGTTCACGCTGCTCACCTACCCGCTGTCGGGCCTCGGCGTGGCCGGCGCGTTCTGGGTGCTGAAGGTCGTGGCGGCGGCGGCGTCGCTCGGGATCGTCGCGCTCGTGTGGCGGATCGCGGCGATGCTCGGTCGCGATCCGGTGGCGCCGGCGCTGTTCGTGGGGCTCAACCCGCACCTCCTCGTGCACGACGTGGCGGGCGCGCACAACGAGACGCTGGTGGTGCTGCTCACGGTCGCCGGCGTGGGCGCGTTCGTCGCGGGCCGGCAGCGCGCCGGCCCGGCGATCGCGACCGCGGCCGCGGGGCTGAAGGCGTCGGCCGCCCTGGTCGTGCCCTACCTCGTGGCCGCGGCCCGGCCGCGCTGGCGCGGCGCGCTGCTCGCGGCGGCCGGCGCCGCGCTGGGCATCGCTCTGCTCGCGCTGGCCGGCTTCGGCACGCACGCACTCGACGCGCTCGGGCTGCTCAGCTCGAACCAGGACCGGAGCTCGCGCTGGAGCTTCCCGTACAAGACCGCGCAGCTGCTCGGGGCGGTGCTGCCCGGCGACCGGCTCGACTACCGCGACGCCGTGCGGGCGCTGTACGGCCTGGCGTTTGCGGGCGTCGCGGCGTGGACGCTCGCGCGAACCTGGCGCGGCGCCGACCCGATCCGCATGGCCGGCTGGGCCACGCTCGCGATCCTGGTCGCGTCGGCGTGGCTGGTGCCGTGGTACGTGCTCTGGCTCCTGCCGCTCGCGGCGCTGGCGGCCGACGCGCGCCTGCGCTGGGCCACGCTCGTGCTGTGTGCCTGGATGCTGCCGATCGCGGTTCCGCTCGGGGGTTTCGGGTATTGATGGTCAGCCTCCTATGGCCGAGCGCGACCTGATCCGGACGTTCGAGCAGCTGCTCGCCGTGCGCGGCGACCGGGTGGCGTACGCGTCGGGCGACGACGCCGCGGTGGTGCGCGCCGGCGGCGTGGCGGTCACATCCGTCGACGCCGTGGTCGAGGGGGTTCACTTCGAGCTCTCGACGCACTCGCCCGGCGACGTCGGGCACAAGGCGCTGGCGGTGGCGCTGTCGGACCTCGCCGCGATGGGCGCGCGGCCTGGCGAGGCGTACGTCGTCCTCGCCGCGCCGGAGTCGTTCGGCCACGACGCGGCCGTCGAGCTGGTCCAGGCGATGGAGGCGCTCGCCGAGCGCAGCGGCGCCACGATCGCGGGCGGCGACGTGACGGCCGCGCCGGTGCTGATGGTGTCGGTCACGGTCGTCGGCTGGGCGGGCGGCGAGCGCGACCTCGTGTACCGCGACGGCGCGCGGCCGGGCAACCTGGTTGGGGTCACCGGCGAGCTCGGAGCGTCGGTGGCGGGATTGCTGGCGCTGCGCGATCCGGACCTCGACCTCCCGCCCGGCGAGCGCGACGCCCTCATCGCCCGCCACATCCGGCCGGAGCCGCGGCTCCTGGCAGGCGCGGCTCTGGGCGAGGCGGTGGTCGGTTCGATGATCGACGTGAGCGACGGCGTGGCCACCGACGCCGGGCACCTCGCCGAGCGCAGCGGCGTGTGCGTGGAGGTGGAGCTGGCGGACCTGCCGCTGGCGCCCGGCGTCGAGGCGGTCGCGCGGGCGGTCGGCCGCGACCCGCGCGAGCTTGCGGCGACCGGGGGCGACGACTACGAGCTGCTGTTCACGGTCTCGCCGGACCGTCGCGAGGCGGCTGAGGCCGCCGCGCGCCACGGCGGCACCGCGGTCACGTGGATCGGGTCAGTCGCGGCCGGCGCGGGCACCCGGCTCGTCGCGCCCACCGGGGAGCCCGTCGAGCTCGCCGGCTACGAGCATCCGTGACAGCCGCCGGGCCTCGGCGCGCTCGGCGCCGCGCCGCAGC
>JBJMLK010000264.1:0-2276 GCA_045805345.1 Thermoleophilaceae bacterium
CCTCGGCCTGCTGCGCGACCTCGGCTACTACACCGGCACGATCTTCGAGGTCTTCGACCCCGCCGTCGCCTTCCCGCTCGGCGGCGGCGGCCGCTACGACGAGCTGCTCGGCCGCTTCGGCGAACCGCGCCCGGCCTGCGGCGCCGGGCTCGACCTCCAGCGCGTGCACGTCGCGCTGATCGAGGAGGAGCGCGGCGACCCCCCATCGCGGGGGGCAGGCGGGGAGGCCGGCGGATGAGCGACGGGCTGACGATCGCGATCCCGCGCGGGTCGCTCTTCATCGAGACGCTCGACCTGCTCGACGCCCTCGGGATCGACACGGTGGCCATCCGCTCGAACGACCGCCGGCTCGTGTTCCCGGGAATCCTCACCGTGCGGCCGAGCGACGTGCCGACGTACGTCGAGCACGGCTCCGCGGACCTCGGCATCACCGGCAAGGACGTGCTGGTCGAGCAGTCCCAGCGCGAGGTCTACGAGCTCGCCGACCTCGGCTACGGGCACTGCCGGATGATCGTGGCCACGCCGAAGGAGTCCGACCCGCTCGGCGAGCGGCTGCGCCGCAGCGGCGTGGTGCGCGTGGCCACCAAGTACCCGCGCGTCGCGACCGAGCACTTCGCCGCCACCGGCCGCCAGGCCGAGATCGTCGAGGTCAAGGGGTCCGTCGAGCTGGCGCCGATCATCGGCCTGGCGGACGCGATCGTCGACCTCACGGCCACCGGCAAGACGCTCGTCGAGAACGGACTGGTGGAGCGAGAGGCGATCTGGGAGTCCACCGCGCGCCTGATCGCCAACCCGGTGTCGCACAAGCTGAAGGCACAGCAGGTCGACGCGCTGGTGGGGCGGATCAAGGCGGTGCGGTCGTGACGGCCGCCAGCGCCGCCGCGATCCGCGCCCGCGTGCCGGAGCCCGGCGACGTGGAGGCCGACGTCCGCGCGATCCTCGACGAGGTGCGCGCCGGCGGCGACGCCGCCGTGCGGCGCCTGACCGAGCGCTTCGACCACGCCGAGCTCGCGCCCGAGGAGCTCCGCGTGCCGCTCGGCGAGATCGACGCCGCGGTCGGGACACTCGAGCCGGCCGTGCTCGCCGGCCTGCGCACCGCGATCGCCAACGTGCGCGCGGTGGCCCAGGCGCAGCTGCGCGACCCCGTCCGGGTCGAGCTCGAGCAGGGCCACGTGGTGGAGGTCGCCGAGCAGCCGGTCCGCCGCGCCGCGGCCTACGTGCCGGGCGGCCGCGCGCCGTATCCGTCCACGGTCGTGATGTGCGCGACCACGGCACAGGTCGCGGGTGTGGACGAGCTGGCGGTCTGCGCACCGCCCGGCCCCGGCGGGCTCGCGCACCCCACGATCCTCGCCGCGTGCGGCCTCTGCGGGGTGACCGAGGTGTACCGGATGGGCGGCGCCCAGGCGATCGCCGCGCTCGCGTACGGCACCGAGTCGGTGCCGCGGGTGGACGTGGTGGTCGGCCCCGGCAACCGCTGGGTGACCGAGGCCAAGCGGCAGGTGTCCGGCGTGGTGGGGATCGACGGCCTGGCCGGGCCGAGCGAGCTGGTGGTGGTGGCCACGGCGGGCGCCGATCCCGAGCTGGCCGCGCTGGACCTGCTGGCGCAGGCCGAGCACGGGCCGGACAGCCTCGTGGTGGCCATCTCGCCCGACCGCGGGCTGCTCGACGCGATCGCCGCCGCCACCGGCGGCCGGGCCGAGTGCGTGGAGGCGGCCAGCGCCCAGGCCGCGGTTCGGCTGGCCGACGAGATCGCGCCCGAGCACCTGCAACTGGTGGGCGAGGACGCCGAGGAGCTGGCGCCCCTCGTGCGCTCGGCGGGCGCCGTGTTCGTTGGCCGCGAGGCCGGCACGGCGTTCGGCGACTACGTGGCCGGCTCCAACCACGTGCTCCCGACCGGCGGTGCCGCGCGGTTCGCCAGCGGGCTGTCGCCTGCCACCTTCCGGCGCCGGATCGCGCGGATATCGTTGACGCCCGGCGCGGCCGCGCGGCTGGCACCCGCTGGCGCCGCCATCGCCCGCGCCGAGGGGTTCCCCTTGCACGGAGAGTCGATGGAGCGCCGCGCATGAGCCGCACCGCCGAGATAACCCGCACCACGGGCGAGACCGACATCGCGCTGTCACTGGACCTCCACGGCACCGGCGCGGGCGAGCGCGCGACCGGCGTCGGCTTCCTCGACCACCTGCTCGACGCGCTGGCGCGCCACGGGCGGCTCAACCTCGACGTGCGCGCGAGCGGTGACCTCGAGACCGGTCCACACCACACGGTCGAGGACGCCG
>JBJMLK010000265.1:0-16579 GCA_045805345.1 Thermoleophilaceae bacterium
GCCGCCGGGCCCGAGCTCCACCTGCTCGACAGCTCCGTGACCGGCAACCGTGCCGGGAGCGGCGGGGCAAACGGAATCGGCGGCGGCATCAAGGTGAGCTACGGCACCGGCGCCACGCCCGTGGTCACCCTCGACCGCAGCTCGGTGAACGGCAACACCGCGGGCGGCAACGGCGGCAACGGCTTCGGCGGAGGCATCGACGCCAGCAGCGAGGGCATGAACACCACGCTGGACATGACCCTGACGCAGACCACCGTCGCCGGAAACGTGGCCGGGGGAAACAACGAGTCTTACGGCGGCGGCATCGAAGCGGGCTCGGGCGGCGACAACGGCGACGCCACGATCACCCTCGACCGCTCCACGGTCAGCGGCAACCGCACGGCGAAGGCCGGCGGCGCCGCCGGCGTGGATTTCCAGTCCGGTGGCAGCAGCGTGGACGAGCACCTGACCGTCACGAACTCCACGATCGCCGGCAACAACGCCGCGAGCGGGACGGGCGGCATCGCGTTCGTGAGCTCCGGCTCGGGCAGCACGGCAGACGGCCTGCTCAAGCACGCCACGCTGGCGGGCAACGGCGGCGTCGGCCTGCAGGGCAGCGCCTCGTTCACCGTCCAGAACTCGATCCTCGCGAACAACTCCGGCGGCAACTGCGACGGCTCGGTGGGCGGCCACGCGGGAAACGTCGAGAGCGCCGACACGTGCGGGCTCACGATCGGCAATGACAAGCCGTCCACCGACCCGAGGCTCAAGCCGCTGGGCAACTACGGGGGCCCGACGCGCACGATGCTGCCCAACGCGGACAGCCCGGCGCTGGGCAACGGGAACTCCGGGCTATGCCTCTCCGAGGATCAGCGCGGCGTGACGAGGCCGCAGGGGACCGGCTGCGACAGCGGCGCCGACGAGGCCCAGATCGCCGATGTGGCGGTCAGCGCCGCCCGCTCGCCCAAGACCGTGTCGGCGGGCAGGGTCGTGACCTACGAGTTCACCATCGCCAACAAGGGTCCGCAGGTCGCCCAGGGCGTGATTCTCCGCGACAAGCTCCCGGCCAAGCTCCGGCTCGTCTCCTTCAAGGGCTGCAGCGGCAAGCCCGCAAGGGGCTGCGTGCTGGGAACCGTCGCGGTCGGCACGACCCGCACCGTGAGCATCAAGGCCCGTGCCCTGCGCTCCGGCAAGGTCACCAACAGGGGCCGGATCACGAGCTTCGCCGCGGATCCGGCGGCCGGCAACGACAGCGCGGCCACGACGGTCACGATCCTCCCTTCGCTCACCGGCCTGACGATGACTCCGAAGACGTTCCCGGCCGGCGCCAAGACCACGATCCGCTTCAAGCTCTCGGACCCCGGTCAGGTCACGCTCACGGTCGCGCGCAAGGGCAGCGACGGCAAGTTCCACAAGGTGCTCGCGCCGAAGCTCGCCGGGAAGCGCGGCAAGAACAAGCACCTGCTCGACAGCAACGGCCTGTCGCCGGGGCGCTACCGGCTGAGCGCGCGGGTGAAGGACGGCGGCGGCCGTCGCTCCAAGGCGGCCAAGCTCACCTTCAAGGTCACTTCCTGAGCCCCACGTAGTTCACGGAGCCGCGGTCGTCGCGCTCGGTCACCAGGAAGGGGGTCTGGCCACCCCTGAAGGTGGCCATGCAGCGGAAGCGCTTCCCCTTCTTACGCTCGATCCCCGACGGGCACGAGACGCTGGCCACCAGCTTGCGCTTCTGGAGGATCGAGTTCTCGATCGACCGCTCGATGCGCTCGGTGTCGAGCAGCTTCGGCTGGCCGGAGCCGCCGGAGCCCCCGCAGCCGGCGAGCGCGAGCGTGGCGGCGGCCGCGGCGGCGATCAGGGTCGCGCGCATGCGAGCAGAAGCTAGCGCCGCGGTGAGACGGTGCTGCGGAACCAGAGCCAGGCCACCACGGCCACGATCGCCGCGATCACGGGGATCCCGAAGCCCACCACGCCGGCGATCGCAAGCACGAAGCCGACGACCGCCACGGTTCCCGCCGCCCCGCCCACCAGCACCAGCCGGTAGGCGCGCTGCTCGCGGGTGCGCCGCGGCGTGTACGAGGGCCGTCGCGAGAGATCGCTCATGGGCCTAGTCCTACCAGCCCGGGGTCTGGCCCGCGGTGACGAACACGCTGGGCGCCTTCGGATCCCCGAACAGGATCGTCTCGATCTTCGACTGGCCGGCGGCGCTGGCCGCGTAGGCGATGTGCCGGCTGTTGGGCTCCCACGCCGGGCGGCGGTCGTCCTCCTTCGGCCCGTCGCCTCTCAACGTGACCTGCTTCACGTGGGTGCCGTCGGCGTTCATCGCGAAAACCGCGTAGCTCTTGCCCCCGGCGCGGGCGACCTTCCGGACGAACGCGATGTGCTTGCCGTTCGGCTGCCACGCGGGGTCGATGCCGTCGCTATTGAGCTTCTTGAGGTGCGTGCCGTCGACGTTCATCCGCCAGATCTGGCCCTGCCGGGCGAACACGAGCTGGGTCGAGTCAGGCGACCAGTCGGGCGTGGCGTCGGTCGGGCCGTGGCTGAGCTGAGCGCGGCCCGCGCCGTTCGGAGCGATCGTGTAGATGCCGCCGTCGGAAGTGCTGAAGGCGATCCGCGTCGCGTCGGGCGACCACGAGGGGGCGCTGCCCTTGAGCGTGTTCGCGATCGGGTGCGCGGCGCCGCCGGTCGGCTTGACCGTGAACAGCCGGCGCGGGCCGCTGGCGGGCACTCGCGTGAACACGATCAGGTCGCGCGCCGGCGAGAAGGCGGGCAGCAGGTCCTGGGCCGGACCGCTCGTGAGCTTCGTCCGCCCGGTGCCGTCCGGGGTGATCGTGAACAGATCGAGGTTGTGCGCGCTGGACTTCCCGGACAGAGCGAGGTTGAGCCGCGCCGCGTGAGCGGTGGCGGGCAGCCCGGCGAGCGCAAGCGCCGCGACGAGCACGGCCGCCTTTGGGGTACGCATCGTGGTGACGAGCCTAACCGGCGCGAGCCACCCGCGCCAGGGTGCTGCCAGGTGGGCTGGAGGCAGGCTAGTCGGACGACCTGAGCGTGATCTTCGCGTGCGTCGTCTTGCGCTGCACCGGCGGCGCGTCCTCGCGCTCGATCGGCAGCGCGCGGTAGTGATAGACGCGCTTGTCGTGGCGCGGGTCGTCGTGCGAGACCGCGGTGAGGAAGACGGGCACCTTGCCCGCCCGGCTCACGCGCTTGAAGAGCTTGCTGGTGAGCGGGATCTCGACGCTGCCGCTGAACGACGGGCCGGCGTGCAGCGTGGCCGATCCGAGCAGCACGCGCACGCCGTTCAGCACGGCCTCGGCGCGCAGCGTGCCGAGGCAGCCGCCGTAGGTGTTGCTCGGGCAGCGGTAGCGGATCTTCGCGGTGTGCGTGCGCGAGCGAAGCGTCGCCTCCTGGCCGCCGCGGAGGTTGGTGCCCGTGAAGATGTGCTGCATGTAGCCGCCGGGGCAGATGTCGGTGGCGTTGGGGCCGGTGGCGAACTTCATCTGCATCAGCAGCTCCTCGCCGTCGCGCGTCCAGTCGGGCGACCAGCGCGAGCCGATGTTCGTGCCGTTGTTCTTCGTGTAGAAGCTGGTGGCCGAGCCGGGGGTGCGGGCGAAGGTCATGAACGGCATGCCGTCGTAGTTGCCCCACCACCACTCGTTGCCGCCGATGTCGTTGAAGTCGAGGTAGTCGCCCTGGTGCAGGCACATGTTCACCGGGCGGTAGGTGCTGATCGTGTCGCGGTCGCCGCCGATCGGCACGTAGAACGGCGCCGAGCTGAGCTCGACCTGGTTGGTGCCGTCGCCGTGCGGGTGGAGCGTCTGGAAGTGGATCATCGGGATCGGGTTGCGGCGCCCGCTCGGGTCCGGGATCACGACGCCCTTGACCCGCACCTCGGTCACCTGCCCGCCCACCGGCGCGCTCGTGAGTCCGCCGCTGCCGACCTTGACGTTCCAGAACGCGCTGTCGGCGCCGTGCGCCTCGACCATGCTCGGCGTGGCCTTCAGGTCGCTGCCCAGCGTGTAGTAGCGGGCGTGCGCCACCGGCGCGGCTGCGAGCAGCGCGAGCAGGGAGACGCATACGACGATCAGGCGGCGCACAGGAATCTGATCGGACGGTAGGCCCAATCCATTGAGTCGCCTCCGCCATTCGTCCACACCCCGTACAACGCGGGGTGGGACGCTAAGTCACGCTCTTGACGCCCCTCGCCATGGCCTGGAGGTCGAGCGCGCGATCGAGTGTCTCCTCGTCCACGCCCTGCTCGAGCGCCACCTCGCGGATCGTGCGCTTGGAGGCAACGGCCTCCTTGACGATCTCGGTGGCCTTGTCGTAGCCGATGTACGGGTTGAGCGCGGTGGCGATCGCCGGCGTCGACTCGGCGTTGCGCTGCAGCATCTCGCGGTTGGGCTCGATCCCGTCCACGCACTTCTCGGCCAGGTGCGTGGCCGCGTTCGCCAGCAGCTCGATCGAGCCGAGCACGTTGCGCGCCATCAGCGGCACGCGCACGTTCAGCTCGAACTGACCCTGCGTGCCGGCCACCGTGACCGCGGCATCGTTGCCGATCACCTGGGCCGAGACCTGGAGGGTGACCTCGGGGATCACCGGGTTGACCTTGCCGGGCATGATCGACGAGCCCTTCTGGAGCTCGGGCAGGAAGATCTCGACCAGCCCGGCGCGCGGGCCCGAGCCCATCAGCGCGAGGTCGTTGGCGATCTTCGTGAGCGACACGGCCACGACCTTGAGCGCGCCCGACAGCTCCACGAGGGCGTCGCGGTTGGCCTGCGCCTCGAACGGATCGGCGGGACCATCGACCGGCAGGTTCGTGGCTTCGCTCAGCCGCGTGCGCACGCCGGCGGCAAAGTCGGGATGTGTGTTGAGGCCGGTGCCGACCGCCGTGCCGCCGAGCGGGATCTGGGCCACGCGCGGGAGGGCGTCGGCCACGCGGTCGCGGCCGAGCCTGATCTGCGCCGCGTAGCCCTGGAACTCCTGGCCGAGCGTGACCGGGACCGCGTCCATCAGGTGCGTGCGGCCGGCCTTCACGAGGTCGGCGAACTCCTCGCCCTTCGCGGCGAGCGAGGACGCGAGGCGCTCGAGCGCGGGCAGCAGCCTGTCGCTCGACTCGGCCAGCGCGGCGAGGTGGACCGCGGACGGGAAGACGTCGTTCGACGACTGCCCCATGTTCACGTGGTCGTTCGGGTGCACACCGTCGCCCGCCAGCTGCGCGATCACCTCGTTGGCGTTCATGTTCGACGACGTGCCCGATCCGGTCTGGAAGACGTCGATCGGGAACTGGTCGTCGTGCCGGCCGTGGGCCACCTCGTCGCCGGCGGCGGCGATGCGCTCGGCGATGTCCTCGTCGAGGACTCCGAGCTCGGCGTTGGTGCGCGCCGCCGCGGCCTTGATCCGGCCGAGCCAGTGCACGACGGGCGCCGGCACGCGCTCGCCCGAAATCTTGAAGTTCTCGACGGCCTTCGAGGTCTCACCGCCCCAGAGCTGGTCCATCCCTAAACCCTACCCACGCGCGAGCCCTGCGTTCAGGCCGCTGCGATAGGCGCGCGACGCGGTGTCCACACCCGTGGTCTCGAGCCGCACGCGCCGCTCGAGCTCGGCGTACACGCGGCCGCGCTCGGCGCCCCGCCGCACGGCGCCCACCAGGAAGCCGAGCTGGATCGCGGCCGGGCCGCGCGGGTGCGCGCGGGCGCGGGGCGCCAGCCGCTCGGCGGCCGGGACGATCGCTAGCCCCAGCGCCTGCACGTCGCCCGCCTCGCCGCCCGGCGCGAAGCACTCGGACACACGGCGGCCGCCGAGCCGCACCTCGCCGGGCGCCGCCGCCAGCGCCCGCACCACCTCGCTCGGCGCGACCTTGCAGCCGACAGGCACCTGGCTCGACGGCTCCGATCCGCAGCCGGCTAGCACGATCGCCACCAGTGCGGTCGAGACCGCACGCGAACTGCCGCGATTAATCCACGCGATCCGCTGCAAATCCTCCACGAACCTCCACGTTCAGCCGTCTCGTGTTCTGATCGTCGCAGAGGGGAACGGACTCCCCCCGACAGGAGGAGCAAGGATGAGGCATCTGGCCCAGGTGCATCCCGGCTCCGCGTATGGACACGCGGCCGGGGATGCATTCACACACTTCTGCACGCATTGCGCGTCGCTGTTCGACGAGCCGGCCGCGCGCCGGCGCGTCTGCCCACGCTGCGGGCTCGGCGTCGTGCTGACCTGCTCGAGCGCGACGCTCGACGCGGCCGGGGCGGCGTTCTTCGTCGTCACCTCGGACCTGCGCGTGAGCGCCGGTAGCAAGCAGGCGGAGGACCTGTTCTCGGTCCACGACGGCATCTTCGGGCGCCCGCTGATGTCGCTCGTCACGAGCCCGGACGGAATCGGCGAGCTGGCGCGGCTGGTGGTGGCCGCCGCGAGCGGGACCATGGCGCCGGCCACGATCCTCGTCGAATCGGCGGCCACGAAGCTGGACGACGTGGCCCTCGAGGCGCGGATCGGCGGCTGCGGGAACCCGCCGGCGGCGCTCGTGGTGGTCGAGGCGTCGAGACGCTGAGCGGGCGGCGCGAGTGCAAGATCGCGTTCAGATCTTGCGCAGAGGCGCCCAAACCTGTCAAAACTCCACGTCACCCCTCGTGGGTTTGCGCAGCCTGCGGGCTAAAGCCCGCGCGCGATCTTGCCGAACAGGAGAGATGAGTGAGCGGGATTCGAACCAACGCGGCGGCCGAGTTGCTCGGCGTGAGCCCCAACACGTTGCGGAGCTGGGAGCGCCGATTCGGCTATCCGGCCCCGCGCCGGACGGCCGGCGGCCACCGGCAGTACGAGCTGGGTGAGCTCGAGGCGCTGCGGCGCGCGCTGCTCGAGACGCACAACATCTCCTCCGCGATCCAGGTGGCCCGCCAGCGCGGCGAGGGCATCGGCTCGTCCGCCCGCCTGCTCGAGGCCTTCGACCGCTTCGACGAGTCGCTCGCCGACCGGCTGATGGAGGAGAGCCTCGCGCTTCGCTCGATCGAGCGGAGCGTGGAGGAACTGCTCCTGCCCGCGCTCGAGCTGGCCCACAGCCGCGAGGGCCGCGAGGCCGAGCACGAGCTGGCCTGCCGCTGGGCCACCGGCTGGCTCTACGGCGCGCGGCGCGTGTCTCCGGCCGCCTCGCGCACCGAGGGCATCCTGCTGTTCGACTCCTCGCCGTCGCTGAGCCTCGAGGGCCTTCACGTGCAGGCGCTCGAGCTCGGCCTGCGCCGGGCCGGCTTCCGCGTGCTGCTGCTGTCGGTGGGCCTCGCGCAGGAGCGCATGACGCGCGCGATGCGCGCGCTCGACCCGACCGCCCTCGTGCTCTGCGGCACCGGCGCCACGCTCGACGTGGTCGGCCGGCTCGTCTACTCGGTCCGCCAGCTGGGCTCGTCGGCGCCGCTGTTCGAGTACCGCGGCGCGATGCCGGTCTCCGGCTCGCACAACATCCCCTCGCTCGGCGCGACGCCGACCGAGGCCGTGCGGAACATGAAGACCATGGTCGACGGCAGCGCCTTCGGGCGGGTCGCCGCGGTCGCCTCGCGCGCCGGCTCGCGCTAAGCGCACCGAAGGGCCGCTCTTAGACTGGGCTCCTCCGTGAGCCCGTTCCAGCCCGTCGACTCGAACCAGTCCTTCCCCGCGCTCGAGGAGCGCGTGATCGAGCGCTGGCGGGAGCGCGACGTGTTCCACGAGTCGATCCGGCGGCGGGCGGACGCCCAGCCGTGGGTTTTCTACGAGGGGCCCCCGACCGCCAACGGGCGCCCGGGCTCCCACCACGTGCTCGCGCGCGTGTTCAAGGACGTCTTCCCGCGCTACCGGACGATGCGCGGCTACCGCGTGGACCGGAAGGCGGGCTGGGACTGCCACGGGCTCCCGGTGGAGCTCGAGATCGAGCGCGAGCTGGGGATCGAGAGAAAGTCCGAGATCGAGCGCTACGGCGTCGCCGAGTTCAACCAGCGCTGCCGCGAGTCGGTCTTCGCCTACATCGACGAGTGGAACCGGCTGACCGAGCGGATCGGCTTCTGGATCGACACCGACGAGGCGTACGTGACGATGTCGAACGAGTACATCGAGTCGGTCTGGTGGTCGCTGCGCGAGGTCTGGCGCCGGGGACTGCTGTACGAGAGCTACAAGGTCGTGCCCTACTGCCCGCGCGACGGCACCGCGCTGTCGTCGCACGAGGTGGCCCAGGGCTACCGCGACGTGGTCGACCCGTCGGTGTACGTGCGCTTCCCGGTCCGCGGGGGCGACGGCGTCGCGCTGCTCGGCTGGACCACCACGCCGTGGACGCTGCTCTCGAACGCCGCGCTGGCGGTGAATCCCGACGTGACCTACGTCCGCTCGGGCGACCTGATCCTCGCGGAGGCGCGCGTCGCGGCGGTGCTGGGGGAGGACGCGCCGATCGACGACCGCTTCCCGGGGTCGCAGCTCGTCGGCACCGGGTACGAGGCGCCGTTCGAGTTCATCGGCGACTACGGCGAGCGCGGGCACACGGTGCTGCCGGCCGCCTTCGTCACGACCGAGGACGGCACCGGCGTGGTCCACACGGCCGTGGCGTTCGGCGAGGACGACTTCCGGCTCGGCGAGGAGTTCGGGCTGAAGGTCCAGAACCCGGTGCGCGAGGACGGAACGTTCGACGAGCGGATGGGCCCGTTCGCGGGCCGCTACGTGAAGGACGCCGACCCCGACATCGTCGAGGCGCTGCGCGAGAAGGGATTGCTCTTCCGCTCCGAGGACTACCGCCACGCCTACCCGCACTGCTGGCGCTGCGGCACCCCGCTCCTCTACTACTCGAAGAAGAGCTGGTACGTGAAGACCACGGCGATCCGCGACACGCTGCTAGCCGAGAACGAGAAGATCGACTGGCACCCCGAGCACATCAAGCACGGGCGCTTCGGGGACTGGCTGTCGAACAACGTGGACTGGGCGCTGTCGCGCGAGCGCTACTGGGGCACGCCGCTGCCGGTGTGGCGCTGCGGCGAGGGGCACGAACGCTGCGTGGGGTCGCGCGCCGACCTCGAGGCGCTGGGCGGCCAGGTGCCCGACGACCTGCACAAGCCGTACATCGACGACGTGGTGCTGCGCTGCGAGGACTGCGGCGGCGAGATGCGGCGGGTGCCCGAGGTGATCGACGCCTGGTGGGACTCGGGGTCGATGCCGTTCGCGCAGTGGCACGCGCCGTTCGAGAACGTCGACGAGTTCACCGAGCACTTCCCGGCTGACTACATCTGCGAGGCGCTCGACCAGACGCGCGGCTGGTTCTACTCACTGCTCGCCGTGTCGTCGCTCCTGTACGGCCGGTCGTCGTACAAGACCGTGCTCTGCCTCGGGCTGATCCTCGACCCGCAGGGCCACAAGATGAGCAAGTCGCGCGGCAACATCGTCGTGCCGTGGGAGGTGATCGACAAGCACGGCGCCGACGCGTTCCGCTGGTACTACTTCACCGCCAAGCAGCCGTGGGACGGCTACCGGTTCTCGGTCGACACGGTGGGCGAGAGCGTGCGGCAGTTCATGCTCACGCTCTGGAACACGTACCGGGTGTTCGTGCTCTACGCGAACGCGAACGACATCGAGGACGCTCGCGCGGAGCCCGCCGAGCTGACCGACCTGGACCGTTGGGCGCTGTCGCGCCTCGCGTCCGTCACGGAGACGGCGATCGAGCGCCTCGACGACTTCGACACCACGAGCGCGGGGCGCGCGATCGCCGAGTTCGTGGAGGAGCTGTCGAACTGGTACGTGCGGCTGTCGCGGCGGCGCTTCTGGGACGGTGATCCGGCGGCCTTCCACACGCTCTGGCGCTGCCTCGTCGAGACGAGCCGGCTGCTGGCGCCGCTGGTGCCGTTCGTGACCGACGAGATCTACGAGAACCTGGACGGCGGCGAGCCGTCGGTGCACCTGTGCGACTACCCGGAGCCGGGCGAGCGCGACGAGCCGCTCGAGTGGCAGATGCAGGTGGTGCGCGACGCGATCGAGCTGGGCCGCGCCGGGCGCGCCCACGCGAAGGTCACGCTGCGCCAGCCGCTGTCGGAGGCGATCGTCGTGGCGGGCGGGCGCGAGCGCGAGGCCATCGAGCGGCTCCAGGAGATCGTGCTCCAGGAGCTGAACGTGAAGAGCGTCAGGTTCGTGTCGGAGGCCGACGAGCTGGGGCGCTGGGAGCTCAAGCCGAACTACCGCTCGCTCGGCCCGCGCTTCGGGAGCGAGATGCCGCAGGTGGCCGCCGCCGTGGCGGCGCTCGACGCGGAGGCGACGGCGGCGACGCTGCGCGGCGGCGGGAACGTGGGGATCAGCGTGGGCGGCGCGGACCACCAGCTCTCGCCCGACGACGTGCAGCTGGTGCTGCAGCCGCTCGACGGCTACCGGGTGGAGCGCTCGGGCACGCACGCGGTGGCGCTCAACCTCGACGTGACCGACGACCTGGTGGCCGAGCGCCTGGCGCGCGAGGTGGTGCACATGGTGCAGGCGGCCCGCAAGGGGGCTGGGCTCGAGGTGGAGGACCGGATCGCGCTGTCGCTGGGCGGCGACGCCGAGCTGCTCGACGCCGTGCGCACGCACGAGGAGTACGTGGCCCGCGAGGTGCTGGCGACATCGGTCTCGTACGACGGCGCCTCGGGCGATGCCGTCACGGTCGACGGTCGACCGCTGCACATCGCGGTCGAGCGGGCGTAGTCTCGTACCGCTCAACGAGCCTTGACCGCGGGACCCGGCGGACCTAGAGTCCGTCGCGGTGCTCGCCGACCTCCACTGCCACTACCCGATGCACCTGGTGCCGGAGGAGGACGAGCACCCGCACAAGCGCTCGGAGGACTGGTTCCAGGAGCTGCGCGACGAGGTCCAGGCGGAGCTCGTGGACCTGGTCGCCACCGTGGCAAGCAACCCGAGTTGGAGCGGCGGCTGGCGCATCAGCCTCGACGGGCTGGTGCAGGGCGACGCACGGCTCGTGTGCTCGGTCAGGAGGCGTTCCGTGCCACCGGGCGCCCCGCTCGGGGCGACGGCCGGTTGGCTTTTACGGGTGGGACCCCAACGAAGTGTGGTCGATCGAGGTCGGTATGCGACCTCTAGATGCCACGCTTCTGGACGGGCAGCCGCTAGCCCTGAATCTCGCCGCCGATCGCCCACTCGCTCTTGGGCGAGTCGACGAAGCGGATCCAGACGTGCTCGCGCTGGGTCTTGCCGACGTCGACCAGGAGGTCGGTCAGCTTCTCGGCGATCTCACGCTTCTGGTCCGGCGAGCGGCCGTCGTACCACTCGATGGTGACGATCGGCACTGGATCTACGAAGCGGCGAGCGTCGGCTCGAGCTCCTGTACGAGGCGCTTCTTGGGAAGCGCGCCGATGATCCGGTTGGCCGGCTCGCCGTTCTTGAAGACGATGAGCGTCGGGATCGACATCACGTCGTACTGCGCGGCGGTCTGCTGGTTCTCGTCCACGTTGAGCTTGACGACGCGCAGGTCGTCGCGCTCGGCGTTGATCTCCTCCAGCGACGGTGCGATCACGCGGCACGGGCCACACCAGGGCGCCCAGAAGTCGACCAGTACGGCGGTCTCGGACTCGAGGACCTCCGCCTGGAAGTTGGAGTCTGTGACGTCGGTGATAGCTCCTGCCATGCCGGCTCCTTGGGTGCGGTCGCTTTACAAAATGAAGTGTAGCGGAGGGCGTCAGCGCCGACCCCTCAGGGTCCCCGCTCGCGCCACCGTAGCGTGGGAACCTTCCAGACCGCCTCAGCGGCGATCCTCCCGTGCATCTTCGACGTGCCCGCCACGCGGTCGCGGAAGGTGATCGGGATCTCCTTCACGCGGAATCCCGCGCGGATCGCCTTATAGGTCATCTCGATCTGGAAGCCGTACCCGTCGGCGTGGATCTCGTCGAGGTCGAGCGTCTCGAGCACCTCTCGCCGAAAGCACTTGAACCCGCCGGTCAGGTCGCGCACCGGCACGCCGAGCAGCACGCGCGCGTACCAGCAGCCGCCGCGGCTGAGCCACTCGCGGTACCAGGACCAGCCCTCCACGCCGCCGCCTGGCATGTAGCGCGAGCCGAGCACGAGGTCCGCGTCGGCGACCGCCTCGATCAGCCGCGGGATGTCGGCCGGGTCGTGGGAGAAGTCGGCGTCCATCTCCATCACCAGGTCGGCGCCGCCGGCGAGCGCGTGCTTGAACCCCGCGAGGTACGCGCGGCCGAGCCCCTCCTTGTTCCGGCGGTGCAGCACCTCGAGGTCGTCGAGCTCGGCGGCGAAGCGGTCGGCCATGTCGCCGGTGCCGTCGGGCGAGTTGTCGTCCACGATCAGCAGCCGGTGCTCCGGCGACGCGGCCGCGAGGTTGCGCGTCGCGGCGTCGACCATTCGCGGCAGGTTCTCCGCCTCGTTGTAGGTCGGCAGCACGAGCCAGGCGCCAGGCATGGGCGCGTACCCTAGAGCCCCGATGCGCAACGCCGAGGTCGCCCTCCACTTCGACGAGCTGGCCGACCTCTACGAGCTGGACGGCGCGATCTCGTACCGCGTGCTCGCCTACCGCAACGCGGCCAAGGCGATCCGCGAGGCGAACGCGTCGGTCGAGGACATGACGCGCGCCGGGCGCGTGACCGAGCTGGCCGGCGTCGGCAAGACGATCGCCGAGAAGCTCGAGGTGCTGTTCGAGACGGGCGAGATCCCGGCAGCCGCAAAGCTGAAGGCCAAGTACCCGCCGGGGCTGGTCGAGATCACCCGCCTGCCGGGCTTCGGCCCCAAGCGCGCGCGAAAGGTGTTCGACGAGCTGGGGATCGCCTCGCTGGACGACCTCCGCGCCGCAGCCGAGAGCGAACGGCTGCGCAAGCTGCCGGGATTCGGTCCCAAGGCCGAGGAGGCTGTGCTCGTGGCGCTCGACGCCGGACTCGACGACCGCACCAAGCCGCGCCTGCTCCTGTCCCGCGCCCGCGAGATCGCCGAGTCGCTGCGCGACGCGCTGCGCGAGCACCCGGCCGCCGACCGGGTCGAGGTGGCCGGCAGCGTGCGCCGCTGGACCGAAGCGTGCAAGGACCTCGACATCGTGGCCACGGCGTCGGACCCGGGCGCGCTCGCGCGTGCCTTCGGCCGCCTGCCGCTGATCGGCGAGGTGCAGTCCTCGGGCGAGGCGGGCGTCCGGGCCGTGACCCACAACGGCATGCCGATCGACCTGCGGATCGTGCCCCCGGAGGCGTTCGGCAACCTGCTCCAGCACTTCACCGGCTCGAAGCAGCACAACGAGGCGCTGCGCGCCGACGCCGTGCGCCGCGGCCTGCACGTGAGCGAGTACGGGGTGCTCGACGACGCCACCGGCACGACCCACGCGTGCGCCACCGAGGAGGAGGTCTACGAGCTGCTCGGCCTGGCGTACGTCGAGCCGGAGCTGCGCGAGAACCGCGGCGAGCTGAAGGCCGCGCGCGACGGCGCGCTCCCGGAGCTCGTGAGCGTGGAGGACCTGCGCGGCGACCTGCACTGCCACACCGTCGCCTCCGACGGGCGCAACACGATCGAGGAGATGGTCGCGGCGGCCGTGGACCGCGGCTACGAGTACATCGCCATCACCGACCACTCGGCCACGCACGGCTTCGGCAACGACGTGCAGCCGGACGAGCTGCGCCGGCAGATCGAGCGGATCCACGAGCTCGACTCCGCCACCGACGGGATCCGCATCCTCGCGGGGTCCGAGGTCAACGTGCTGCCCGACGGCTCGCTCGACTACGACGACGACCTGCTCGCGGAGCTCGACTGGATCGTGGCGAGCCACCACTCGTCGTTCCGGATGAGCGAGCGCGAGCAGACCGAGCGGATGATCAGCGCGATGGAGCACCCGCTGGTGGACGCGATAGGCCACCCGACGGGCCGGCTGATCGAGCGGCGCCAGCCCTACGCGCTCGACGTCGAGGCCGTGGCCAAGGCCGCCGCGCGCACAGGCACCTTCCTCGAGATCAACGGCAACCCCGACCGCCGCGACCTCAACGAGGTGAACGTGCGGATCGCCGTCGAGGCCGGCGCCACGATCGTCATCGACTCCGACGGCCACCGCACCACCACGCTCGAGAACATCGTGTACGGGGTGGCCACGGCCCGCCGGGCCTGGCTCACCGCGGCGAACGTGGCCAACACCCGGCCATGGGACGAGCTCGACGCGCTAAGGAAACGTTCCGGCGCGAACGTCCGTCGGTGACGGCTCGTTCTTGCGGAAGCCCGGCGTGCGCAGCAGCTCGGTGGGCTTGAACGGCGAGTTGTGCTCGACGTAGAAGCGCACGCCGTCGCGCTCCTCGACTGCGGTGACGGCACTCGAGTGGTTGCGCCACGCGAGGGCGAACCCGACGGCATAGCCGGCGCCGATCGCCGGTACCTGGGGGACGAGGAAGGCCACGCCGCCGGCGATGACGGTGAACAGCAGGAGCCACCAGAGCCGGCCGAACAGGATCGTGCCCGGCTGCAGCTCGGGCAGGAGCGGCGTCGTGCGGGCGCCCGCGAGCAGCTTGGCCGTGGCGCGGTTGGCCGTGTGCCTGCGGCCGAACCACAGGCCGCTCGCCACCGCCACCGCCCACCACGCGAGCGCGACGTACTGCAGCGTCGTGTCGTCGTTGCGGCGCGCGCCCGCGATCGCGACGACGGCCAGCGCCGTGGCGGATGCCCCGAACAGCAGCACGGCCGTTCGCAGGAAGTCCGGGTAGCGCACGGGCGGTCGATCTACCTACAGGGCGTGCAGCACCTCTAGGAAACCCGCGGTGCCCTGCACCGCCAGGTCGGCGCGCTGCTCGATCTCAGGCGGGCCCTCGCTCGACACGACCCCGACCTTCACGGCCGCGTCGAGCACCCCGTTCGCGACGGCGGAGTCGAGCGCGTCGAACGCGTCGAGGTCGGTGGTGTCGTCGCCGCCGTAGAGCGCGCTGCGCACCTCGGGCCTCGCGATCAGCTGCTGCACGGCGCGGCCCTTGTCGATCGGGACGGGCGGGCGGATCTCGAGCACCTTGCGGCCCCAGTGCGTGGCGAGGCCGTCGGTGTCGGCCGCGATCTCCTCCAGCCGGGCGTGGGCGGCGTCCTCGTCCGGCGCGCCGCGCCAGTGGAAGGCGACTATCGGGCCCTTGTCCTCGAGGCGGATGCCCAGCGTGCGCAGGTCGTCGCCGTCGTGCGCGGCGGCGAAGTCGTGCACCTTCGCCGTGTAGCGCTCGAACTCCGGCATGACCGTGGGCTTCAGGTCCCCGGGCCAGAGCAGCTCGGCGCCGTGCCCGCCCGCATACGCGATCGCGCCGACGCCGGCGAGGCGCTTGGCGTCGACGGCCGAGCGACCCGACACGCAGGCGACCACGGCGTAGCGGCGGCTCAGCTCCGCCAGCACGCGCGTGGCGGCGGGCGGCACGCGGGCCTCCTCGGCGCGCGTGGTGATCGGCGCCAGGGTCCCGTCGATGTCGCAGAGGACCGCCGCGCGGGCCGGGTGGTCCGTCAGCGGTCGCAGTGCGGAGTCCAACACGGACGTAGTATGGCGGCCATGTCGTCGCGGCTCGCTCGTCTGGCGCTGATCGGCAGCGCCGCGGGCGTGTTCAGCGGGCTCTTCGGCGTCGGCGGCGGCACGGTGATCGTGCCGCTCCTGATCCTCTGGTTCGGCTACGAGGAGCGCGAGGCGACGGGCACCTCGCTGGCCGCGATCGTGTTGATAGCCGCGTTCGCGGCCGCCGTGCACGGCCTGTACGGCAACGTGCACCCGGTCAAGGGGGCGATTGTCGCGGTTCCGGCACTGGCGGGCGTGGTCGCCGGCACGGCCCTCCAGCAGCGCATCCCGCAGCGCGCCGTGTCGGCCGGATTCGCCGTGCTGCTCACCGTCTCCGCCATCGTCCTGATCCTCTAGATGGCGATCTGATGGACGCCGGGAGCATCGCCGCGGCCGCGGCCATCGGCTTCGCGGGTGGCATGACCGGCGGCCTGCTCGGGGTTGGCGGAGGCGTGCTGTTCGTGCCGGCCCTGGTGTTCTTCCTCGGCCTCTCGCAGATCGCCGGCGAGGCCACCTCGCTGCTGGCGATCATCCCGGTGGCGATCCTCGGCGCGCTCCGCCAGCGCACCTACGGCAACGTCCGCGTGCGCGACGGGCTGACGCTCGGGCTGCTGTCGGTGCCCGGCGTGGCGATCGGCGCGGTGCTCGCGGAGCAGCTCCCCGAGCGGGCGCTTGAGCTCGGGTTCGCCGGGCTACAGCTGTTCTTCGCCGTGGGCCTGGCTCGTAGAGCGCTGGATCGGGTATAAGCCCGAACCATGGGCAAGAAGATCCTCGCCGTCGTGTCCGAGCCCGTCTCGGCCGACGCGCTCAAGAGCCTGATCGGGGAGCAGGGCGCGCAGGACGCCGAGGTGCTGGTAGTGGCGCCGGCGCTCCAGTCGAAGCGACGCTTCTTCCTCGCCGATCCCGATCCCGCGATCGAGCGCGCCGAGCAGGTGCAGGAGGAGACCGTCGAGCGCCTGGACGAGGAGGGGGTGGACGCAGCCGGCGACACGGGCGAGTCGGATCCCCTGCTGGCGATTCAGGACGCGCTCCAGACCTTCCAGGCCGACGAGATCGTGCTGTTCACGCACCCGGACGGCAGCGCGAACTGGCTCGAGGAGGGGCTCGTGGAAGAGGCGCAGGAGCGCTTCGAGC
>JBJMLK010000266.1:0-6591 GCA_045805345.1 Thermoleophilaceae bacterium
ATGCGCGACCTCGAGGCCGTGGTCGCGGAGAAGGACCGGCAGATCGACGCGATCCGCTCCGAGCGCGCGTACCGCGCCGCCGCCGCGGTGCGGCGCTTCCTGCCCGGGAGGGGCGCGTGAGCGTGCGGCTGGTGGTCGTCGCCGACCCGCCGGCGGCCACGCTGGCCAGCCTCGACGGCGTCTTCGACTGGGGCGAGGCGGTGACCGCCGCGCCCGGCGCGGTGCCCGACGCTGACGTGCTGCTGAGCCTCGCCGAGGAGGGGATCGTCGCCGGCGCCGAGCTCTGGAGCCGCGCCGCGTGGCCGGTGCGCGACGACCTGTTCGCCGAGCACGCGCCCGGCGCCGGCGTGCTCGTCGTGGGCGACGCGGAGCGCGACGGGGGACTGCTCGCGAAGCTCGCCGCGCAAGAGATCCCGCACCGGGCGGTGCCCGTGGCGTCGGCCGAAGACGTGCTCGCCGCGGCCGTGGTGGCGTTCCCGCCCGCGCCCGGCCACGACGGCCGCTACGTGCCCGGGTCGCTGCGGGACGCGGTCCCCGCGGCCGCCTTCGCCCCGCTCGCCGCCAGGCGCGGGCTGATCCTGCCGCGCGCGCAGGTGACGTTCGGCCTGCTGCCCGGCAGCGACCACCTGGCGGCGAGCACGGACGACGAGGTCGTGCAGTATGCCGCCGCGCTGCTGGCCCACCCGGACGCGTTCCGGATCCAGGTGGCGCTGGGCGCGATCGCGGCCGAGCGGCAGCGCGCGTCGGTGGTCTACGGCCGCCTCGTGGCCGACCTGGCGGCGAGCGCCGGTTAGACGCGCGCGGCGGTCAGGTCGGTGGTCGAAGCGGTCAGGTCGCCCGCGCCGACCTCGCTCAGCTCGGTGTCGGGTACGCGATGCCACCTCTTTCGCCGCGGCCACATCGCCTACGCGCCGCCGGGCGCGCTCGCCTCGATCCCGTCGAGGATCACGGCCAGCCCGTGCTCGAACTGGGTCGTGCCGTCGAGCGACTCGAGCATCTCGCCCAGCTGGCCCGTGAGCGTGGGGTACTCGTCGCGCGGGAGCGCCGCGAGCGCGGCGGCGGCGCGGCCGCGCTGCTCGGGCGTGGCGGTGGCGCCGAAGACGGCGACGCCGAACGTGAACACGAACAGCGTGCGGAAGTGCCGCGCGGCCGTGGCGGCGTCGAACCCGGCGTCGCGCAGCGCCGCCAGCGCGGCCTCGGTGAAGCGGAAGGCGCCGGGCGTGGCGATCGGCTGCGTGACCCTGAGCCTGCCGAGCGAGGGGTGTGCGACCAGCCCCTCGTGCAGGTGGGTCATCACGGTCGTGAGGCGCCGGCGCCAGGAGCCGCGAAGCGGCGGGAGCGGGGCCGCCGCGGCGACGGAGTCCACGAGCGCGTCGAGCAGCTCCTGCTTGTCGGCGAAGTAGCCGTACAGGGTCATCGTGCCCACGTCGAGCTCCCCGGCGAGGCGGCGCATGCTGAGCGCGTCGAGGCCGTCGCGCTCGATCAGCACGAGCGCGGCGTCGAGGATCGACTCGCGCGAGAGCTGGGACCCGACGGCTGACCGGCGCATCCTCGCGAACCGTACCGTACGCTGCACCGTACGTTGTACGGAAACGAAGGAGACGCCCCATGAAAAGGACCCTCACGGCCGCGCTCGTGGCCGCAGCCGCACTCGTACTGGTCGCGCCACCGGCGCTCGGCGGGAGCCGCCCGCGGGCGAACTTCTCGATGGACTTCTCGGCCAGGCGCCCGAATCACGCCACCGCCATCCACCTGACGATCCTCTACAAGGGCAAGGACCCGAAGGGCAAGCCCTCGCCGATCAAGAAGATCGTCCTGCGGGCGCCGAAGGGCACGCGCTTCGACATGAAGGCGCTGCCGCGCTGCACCGCCACGGACCAGGAGCTGATGGCCTTCGGCGACGCCGCCTGCCCGCCCGCCAGCCGCCTGGGCGGCGGCACGCTGACCGCGATGACCGGCTTCTCGGGCCCCGCCTCCACCGTGGTCACGAACGTGACCGTCTACAACACGCCGACCGGCAACGTGGAGCTCGTCAAGGAGGCGTCGAGCGGCAAGCCCGTCGCCACCGACCGCTTCCGGATCCAGGGCCGCACCTGGACCGCGAACCCGCCGGACACGCCCGGCGGCCCGCCCGACGGCAAGACCGCGGTGCGCCGCGTGGACTTCACCTACGCGCCCAAGGCACGCTGGGCGATCACGCCGCGGGGCTGCCCGAAGACGCGGCGCTGGCGCTCGATCGGTGGGTTCACCTACGCCGACGGGGTGACGGCGCACGTACCCGACACGACGCCCTGCAGGCGCGCGGGCTGACGGTCGCGGCCGCCGCCGCGGCCGTCAGCCGGCACGCCGCGCGTGCGCTACAGCTGCTCCGCGATTCGCGGCGCCGCGCGGTTGAACGACCAGAAGCCGAGCGCGAAGGTCACGACGACTATCGCGATCGGGATCACGAGCCGGCCTGCGCCGCCGATCGCGGTCGCTGCGCTCTGGATCTCCGGCGAGATGACCGCGTGGCGCGCCTGGGTGATGATCGTCGACAGCGGGTTCCACATCAGGATGCGCGCCCACGACTCGTGCTCGTGCTCGACCTTGTCGATCACGTAGATCACCGGCGTCGCGTAGAAGAGCGCCTGCGCGACGACCTCCCAGATCGGCCGCACGTCGCGGAAGCGCACGTACAGCGACGACAGCAGCATCGCCATCCCCAGCGCGAAGACGCCGAGCATCGCCAGGAGCAGCGGCAGCTCGAGCCAGCCGGCGCGCGGCCTTACGCCACTCGCGAGCGCGAAGCCGAGCACCACGAGCAGGTTGAGCACGAAGTTGAAGTACGCCGTGAGGACCACCGCCACCGGGATGACCATGCGCGGGAAGTGGATCTTGCGCACGATGCTCTCGCGGTCGACCAGCGAGCTGACCGAGCCGAGCGTCGCGTCGGCGAAGAAGGTGAAGATCACGATCCCGGCGAGCAGGCAGACGTCGTAGTGCGGCACGTCGTTGCCGAGCGGCAGGAAGACCGTGAACACGAGCAGCAGCACCCCGAACAGCATCAGCGGCCGCAGCAGCTGCCAGAGGTAGCCGAGCACCGACCCGAAGAAGCGCAGCTTGAAGTCGGTGACCGCCAGGGTCCACGAGAGGTGCACGAAGCGCCGCCAGTCGCCGCCGAGCGCCGACGGCCCGCGGATCGGCCGCCCGAACGGCCCGAGGTCCACGCGCTCGGCGCTCACTGCGCCGACGCCCGCGCGCTCATGACCTCGCCGGCGCGCTCGAGCGTCACGTCGTGCTCGAGGTCCACGAGGCCGCCGGAGCCATGCCCGCCGGTTGTGACGATCGACGCCACCCGCGGACGGCGGTCGAGCAGGTTCTGGCTGTTGCGGCGCACCACCCACGGCGACGCGAACAGCCGGCCGGGGGAGAAGTGGTTCTCGAACGCGACCGAGAACATCGCCTCGTCGCCCGGCCCGTAGACGCCGGTCTCCTCGCCGGCCCAGTCGGTCGAGGTCGCGAACAGCGGGTGGCGCGCCTCGCTCTCGAACAGGACGGCGAACGCCGGGTGCTCGGCGGGCCGGTGGAAGACCACGCGCATGCGGAAGGTGCACGGCCGTCCCTGCTGGAGTGCGGTCTGGCGCTCGCCGTGATCGTCCTCGAACCACGCCTCCACGATCTCGGCCGAGCGGTCGCCGTAGCGCTGCTCGCCGTCGGCCTGCGACTCGACCTCGCGGCCGAAGTTGATCTCCACGTAGCCGTCGGCGATCTCGTCGGGCTTGCCGATCAGCTTCAGCTCGCCGCGCTCGAGCAGCACCGCGCGGTCACAGAAGCGCTTCACCGAGTCCATGGCGTGGGTCACGAACAGGATCGTCTTCCGCTCGTCCTTCATGCGGTGGAAGACGTCGAAGCACTTCTGCTGGAAGGCCGCGTCACCGACCGCCAGCACCTCGTCGATCAGCAGGATGTCGGCGTCCACCTGGATCATCACCGAGAACGCCAGCCGCACGTGCATGCCGGATGAGTAGTTCTTGAGCTTGAGGTCGACGAACTCCTGGAGCTCGGCGAACTCGATCACGCGCTCGAAGCGCTCGCGCGCGTCGCGCGGAGAGAGGCCGAGCATGATCCCGTTCAGCGCAACGTTGTCGCGCGCGGCGAGGTCGGGGTTGAAGCCCACCCCGAGCTCGATGAACGTGGACACGCGGCCGTTCACGTAGATCGCGCCGCCGTCGACGCCGTAGATCCCCGCCATGCACTTGAGCAGCGTGCTCTTGCCCGAGCCGTTGCGGCCCACGATCCCGAAGAACTCCCCGTGGGGGACGGCGAACGACACGTCCTTGAGCGCCTCGAAGCGGTCGTGCCCCGCGCGCCGGAACGGGTGCAGGGCGCGCTCCTTGAGCGTGTGGACCTGCTCGCGGGGGATGACGAAGGTCTTGGACACCCCGTCGACGACGACCGCGGGGACGCCGTCCGTGAAGCCGCTCACCTGGCCAAATGTAGCCGCCGCAGCTCGCGGGTCAGGCGGGTGCGGACCTGCCGGCGCGGTCCCGGCGTGAGCGGGTGGCGGAGCATGAACGTGGCGAAGCAGGCCAGCTCATACAGCTCGTGCTCGCGCTTGCGGGCGCTCATGCCACCGCCGGCCGAGGGCCAGCGGTAGCGCGCCAGCTGGCGGTGCACGTACGCGAAGCGCCAGCCGGCGCGCGCGAGCTTGAGGTAGAAGTGGTAGTCCTCGACCATCCACTGCCACGGCGCGTAGCCGCCGACGCCGCGCGCCGCGTCGGTGCGGATCGTGGCGGTGGGGCAGGGAATCGGGTTCTGCTCGGCGATCTTCGGGAAGTCGTGCATCGGGTGCACTGTCGGATCCCCGATGTAGTCGTCGTGGCCGGTCGGGTGGCCGACGATGTGGGTGTTGGTGTAGGCCAGCCCGACGCCCGGGTCGTCGAAGCACGGCAGCACGTGCTCGAGGTAGTCCGGCTCCCACTGGTCGTCCGAGTCGAGTTGCGAGACGAGCGGCGCCCGCGCGCGGCGCAGCGCGGCGTTGCGACCGCCCGGGGTGCCGAGGTTGCGCCGCAGCCGCACGATGCGCAGCCGCGGGTCGCGCACGTCGGCCAGCACCTCGCGCACCGGGATCCGCGACGCGTTGTCGACCACGATCAGCTCGAGGTCCGGCACGGTCTGGGCCAGCACCGACTCGACCGAGCCGCGGAGCGTCGCCTCGGAGTTGAACGCCGGCATCATCACCGACGTCCGCGGCTCGCTCACAGGCCCAGCTCGCGTTCGGCGCGGTCGGCCACGTGGCGCGCGATCGCGAGCGCCGAGGTGGCGGCGGGCGACGGCGCGTTGCGCACGTGGAGCGCACGCTCGGTGGTCTCGAACGCGAAGTCGTCGAGCAGGCCGCCGTCGCGTCCCAGTGCCTGCGCGCGGACGCCGAACGGGCCGGGCACCACGTCGGCCGGGCGCAGCTCGGGCACGTAGCGTGCGGCGGCGCGGGCCAGCGACGCGCGGCTCGCGGCGTGGTGCAGCTCCGCGACCCCCGTGCGCCAGAACCTGCGCATCAGGCGCCACGTGCCGGGCCAGGTCAGGCTCCTGCGCAGGCCTCGCGGCGAGAGGAGCGCCGTCGGGCCGATCGTCACCTCGCCGTCGGCGTGCCGGCTGAGGTGCACGCCGAGGAACGGGAGCCGCGCGTCGGGCACCGGGTAGATCAGCGCGCGCACGAGGTGCCGGCGCTCCGGTCGCAGCCGCAGGTAGGCGCCCCGGAACGGCACGATGCGCGGCTCGGGCCGTCCGCCGCAGGCTGCGGCAAGGCGGTCCGACCACAGCCCGCCGCAGAACACCGCGTGCCGCGCGCGGAGCGCGCCGCGCGGCGTGACGAGCGAGATCGAGCGCGAGTCCGTGGCCACCGAGCGCACCTCGCAGCCGGTGGCGATCGCGGTGCCGCGGTCCGCCAGCTCGCCGGCCAGCGACCGGGCCACGGCCGCGAAGTCGACCACGCCCGTCGCCGGCGAGTGCAGCGCCGCCACGCCGCGAACGTGCGGCTCCAGCTCGGCGATCTGGCCGCCCGCGACGCGCCGCAGTCCGGGCACGGCGTTGGCCGCGCCGCGGCGCTCGAGCTCCTCCAGCGCCGGCAGCTCGTCGTCGCGCGTGGCGACGATCAGCTTGCCGCAGCGCTCGTAGGGGATGCCGTGGCGGTCGCAGTGCTCGTACAGCAGCCGCGCGCCCTCCACGCAGAGGCGCGCCTTGAGCGAGCCGGGCCTGTAGTAGATCCCCGCGTGGATCACGCCGCTGTTGCGGCCCGTCTGGTGCGTGCCGACCTCGTCCTCCTTCTCGAGCACGCGGATCGACAGCCGCGGGTGGCGGTCGGTCAGCTCGCGCGCCACCGCCAGCCCGACTATGCCGGCGCCCACGACCGCCAGGTCGCAGGCGCCGGATGGGTCTTCGCCCGTCATCGGGCGAAAGCTAGCCCGAGCTGATCAGCCGAAGACGATCCCGAGCCACGCGGCGGCCATCGTGAGCGCGGCCAGGACGACGACAGCGGCCGCCCGGTCGCGCCCGCGGGCCGCGAGCAGCCCAGCAGCGATCACCGCCACCCACACGCCCGCGACGAGCGCGAAC
>JBJMLK010000267.1:0-4732 GCA_045805345.1 Thermoleophilaceae bacterium
GGCCACAGGGCCGTGACGAGCGCGGCGGCGGTGCCGAGGGCGACCAGCAGCAGCGCCAGCCCCGCGGCGGCGGGCCCGCGGGGAAGCCCGCGCGTCGTCGCCGCGGGCGCGGGTTGGATCGCCTGGCCCCTCTCCACGAGGCCGGTCACGTTAGCCCCGGGCCGGAAGTGCCGCGACTGCCCGCGCGAACTGCTCGAGCGAGCGCGCCGGGGAGAACTCCCGCCGGACTCGCTCCGCCCCCGAGCGCACGAGCCGCTCGCCGAGCTCCGGCGACTCGAGCAGCCGAATCGCCGCCTCGCCGAGTGCGCTGGGGCTCTCCGGCGGGACGAGCAGCGCGTCGACGCCGTCGCGCAGCACCTCCGGCACGGCCTCCACCCGCGTGGCCACCACGGGGCGGCCCGCCAGGAGCGCCTCGGCCGCCACGCGGCCGAACGCCTCGCGGCGCGTCGGGTTCACGACGACGTCGGCGGCCGCGTACAGGTCGCCAGGCCGCTCGACGTGGCCCGGCCACACGAGGGCGTCCCCCACTCCGAGGTCCCGCGCGAGCCCGCGCAGCTCGGCGGCGAAGCGCGCGTCGGCGGCGCGCGGATGCGGGTCCCCGCCCAGCACGACGCGCAGGTCGGGGAAGCGCTCGCGCAAGGCGGGCGTCGCGCGAACGAGCAGGTCCTGGCCGCGCGCGCGCCCGATGCTCCCGAGGGCGGCCACGCAGGGCGCGCCGGTCGCGATCCCGTGACGTGCCCGGAACGCCGCGCCGTCCCCTCCCTTCGGCGGCGCGATCGGCGGGTAGGCCACGAGCACCGGCGCCCGTGCGCGCTCGAACTGCCGCGCGACCGTGCGCGAGCAGCAGACGATCGCGTCCGCGCGCCTGCGCGCGAGGCCGAGCGCGAGGCCTCCGCCGATCAGCCGCGCGAGGCCGGGACCGGTCGGCACGATCTCGCCGGCGTACAGGAGCGCCGGCACGCCGGCGGCGCGTGCTGCCAGCAGGGCGGCCGGCAGGGCCGTCGTGACCACCAGCACGCGGCTCGGCCGCGTGCGGCGGATGTGCCCGGCCAGCGTTCGCCTGTCGCGGGCTAAGCGCCGCGCCGTGACCAGCGTGAGCGGCGCGTAGTCGAGTACGGTCGTCTCTGCGAAGCTCGCGACGTCGTCCGCCGCGCGCCCCGCCGCCGGGACCACCACCTCCACCGCCCCGCCCTCGGCCAGCCAGGCCAGCTCGCTGCGCAGCGAGAGCGACGGCCCGCTCGCGTCCGCGAGGTGGAAGACCACGAGCGTCCTACCCGCGGGGGCGGTGGGGGGTGTCGGTTGCAAGGTCGGCGCGTTCGAGGCCCGGCGGCGCCATGCTATTCATGGCGCGTGGAACGTCTGCGGGGGAGCGTCGTGATCCCGAGCTGGAACGCCGCGGCCGTGCTCGGTCCGTGCCTCGCGAGCCTTCGCCGCCAGCAGCTCCGCGGCGGGTTCGAGACGATCGTCGTGGACAACGGCTCGACCGACGGGACCGACGCGCTCCTGCGCCAGAACGCGGACTGGGTCGAGGCGATCCGCAACGCCGAGAACGCGGGCTACGCCGGCGCCAACAACCAGGCCGCCGCGCGCGCCCGCGGCTCGATCCTCTACCTCCTCAACTCGGACACCGAGCTGCTCGAGCCGAACGTGCTCGAGCTGCTCGCGCAGGCGGTCGAGGACCCGCGCGTCGGGCTCGCCGGGCCGAAGCTGCTCAACCCCGACGGGACGCTCCAGCCGTCCTGCGCCGCCCACCCCACCGTGACCCGGTCGCTCATCGCCGGCGCCGGGCTCCACCGCCTGCTCCCCGACGCCGCGGTGCGCCGGATCGCACCCGAGTCCTGGTCGCACGACCGCTCGGCCGACGCCGACTGGCTGCTCGGCGCCGTGCTCGCGATCCGCACCGATCTCTACCTTGAGATGGACGGCCTCTGGGCGACCGAGTACGCCGAGGACCAGGACATCGCGTATCGCGTGCAGCGGAGGGGCCTCGCCGTACGCTTCGTCGAGCCAGCGCGCGTCATGCACATCGGTAACTTCACGCTCGCCCAGCACCGCAGCGACGCGCAGCGCGCCGCGCGGGTCGCCGAGGCCGAGCTCGCGTTCCTGCGCGAGTACTACTCGCGACCGCGCGCCACCGCGATACGCGCGATCGTCTGGTGCGCCTATGCGGGGAGAGCGGTGGTGCACCGGCTGCTCGGCCGCGCGGCGCGAGCCGAGCTCTTCCGAGCCATGGCGCGCGTGTACGCCCCCGACCGAGCGCGGGGGTGAAGCCCGGCGTGGGCGACGTCCTGAGCCCGCAGGAGATCCGCGACCGCGCGGCGGGCGGCGCGGCGCTGCTGGTGGCCCGCGGCACGCTGATCCTCGTGCTCGGGGTCGGCGCGAACATCGTGCTCGCGCGGCTGCTGGCGCCGCGCGACTTCGGGATCGTCGCGCTCGGCACCGTGCTCCTCAGCGTCGGGACCTTCCTGTCCGACGGCGGCCTGGGGGCGGGCCTCATCCGCCGGCCGGAGCCGCCGCTGGCGCGCGAGCTCGAGGCCGTGAACGCCGCCCAGATCGCGATCACCCTGGCGATCACGACCGTCTGCTTCGCTGTCGGGGCCGTCCTCGGCGGCGACGCCCTCGTGGTCGCGGCCATGGTCGCGACGCTGCCGATCACGATCCTGAAGGTCCCGTCGATCATCCTGCTCGACCGCGACCTCACCTACAGGCCGATCGCCACCGCCGACCTGCTCGAAGCCCTGTCCTTCTACGTCGTCACGATCGTGACCGTTGCGCTCGGGATGGGCGTGTGGGGCTTCGTGGTGGGCATGGCGGTGCGCGCGGTGACCGGAACCGCGACCATCGCGGCGCTCGGCCCGGTGGGACTCGTGCGCCCGCGCTGGTCATGGCGCCACCTCCGACCGCTCCTGCGGTTCGGCGCCAAGTTCCAGGCGGTCGTCGTCACCTCGATGGTCCGCGAGCAGGGGCTGAACGTCGGCCTCGCGCTGGTCGCGGGCGTCGCGACGCTCGGCGTGTGGAACCTCGCGTGGCGCGTGCTGCAGGTGCCGTTCATGGTCTTCGGCACGCTCGGGCGGATCGGCTACCCGACGATGGCCCGCCTGCTCGGCGCGGGCCAGGACCCGAAGCCGGTGATCGAGCGCGGGGTGGCCGCGCTCGCGATCGTGACCGGGGCGATGATGGTGGCGGTCACAGGGTTCGCGCCCGCCCTGCCCGTCCTGCTGGGCCACGGGTGGGGAGAGGTCCCGACGGTGCTCCTCTGGGCCGGCATCGCGATGACGTGCAGCCTGCCGATCTACCTGGCGAGCTTCGGCTACCTGTTCGCCACCGACGCCGGCGCCACCGTGCTCAAGACCGCGATCGCGGGCGCGGTCGCGTGGCTGGCGGTGGCGCTCGCGCTCGTCTCGTCGATCGGCCCCGAGGCCGCCGGCATCGGCTGGTGCGTCTCGGCGGCGGTGCAGCTCACGCTGCTGATCCCGCGGATCGAGGCCCGCAGCGGCGCCGCCGTGGGCGCGAGCCTCGCGGTGCCCACGGTCACCGCGGTGGCGGCGGCCGCGGGCGGCTGGCTGCTCGCCCGCGCGAGCGGCGGCTCGCTGAGCGGAGGCGCGGCGGGGCTCGCGGTCGGCGAGCTGGCGCTGTTCGCCGTGCTGGCGCTGCTCGATCGCCGGGCGCTCCGCGACACGCGGCTGATCGTCGGCGACGCCTGGGGCAGCCTGCTGTCGCGGATCGCGCCCGCGCGCGGCGGGGTGGAGCCCCGGGTGCCGGCGTCGTCGAACGCACCCTGAGCGCTCCGGCCGGGCGGCGGGGGGCGCGAGTGCCTGACGCGTTCGCACACGTAGGATCCGGACCTTGAGCGAGCCGCCAGCCGAGACGCGCGACGCCAGCCGATTCGCCAACCTGACCTTCGCGGACTTCCGCCGGATGGCCCTCGATGAGAGCCTCAGCCCGCACGAGAAGGTCGGCTTCCCGGACGCGTACCGGGCGGGCGCCGCCGAGGCGATACTCGCCGACATCGTCTCGAAGCTCCCGGCGCTGACCGAGCGCGGCAGGCGAGTCGTCGACGTCGGGCCGGGCTGCAGCGACCTCTCGCACCGCCTGCTCGATCTGTGCGCCGAGCGCGGCCACGAGGCCGTGCTGGTCGACTCCGAGGAGATGCTCGCGCAGCTGCCCGACCGCCAGGGCATCGTGAAGGTGGCCGGCGCGTTCCCCCACGACGCCGAGATGCCGCCCGGGATCGACGGGACCGTGGACGCCGTCGTCGTCTACAGCGTGCTCCAGTACGTCCACGCCGAGGCGGACTCCGCCGCGTTCCTCGATCGCGCGCTCGCCCTGCTCGCGCACGGCGGCCGGATGCTCGTCGGCGACATCCCCAACTCCTCCAAGCGCGCCCGCTTCTTCGCGAGCCCCGCCGGGCGCGAGTTCCACAGGGGGTTCACAGGGAGCGACGATCCACGACCCGCCGGCGACGGCGGCGCGTCGGGCGGGATCGACGACGCGGCGGTGCTCGGCGTGCTCGACCGCGCCCGCAGGGCCGGCTTCGACGCCTACGTCGTGGCACAGGCTCCGGAGCTGCCGATGGCCAACCGGCGCGAGGACATCCTGGTCGTGCGCCCGTGAGCGCCGGCGGCGAGAAGCTCGTGCTCGTGGGCGACCGCGTGTTCGCCGAGATCGCGTACGAGTACTTCACCCACGACTCCGGCTACGAGGTCGTGGGCTTCGCGGTCGAGGGCGAGTA
>JBJMLK010000268.1:0-22865 GCA_045805345.1 Thermoleophilaceae bacterium
CCGTGCGAGCCTGCTCGTACTCGGGTGCTGCCTCGCGCTGACCGCCGCCGGGACAGCCGACGCCAACAGCGCGCGCGTCTCCGTGCGCCACGGCAAGAGCATCTACACGCGCATCTTCCCGTCGAACCGGTTCAGCGTGCGCGATCGCCGCAACGTGACCGGCCGGCGCGTGCACCTGCGCCGCGGGCGCGACTACCCGAACGTGGGCGGCATGGTGCGGCCGCGCTGCACGAGCAGGACGTACTCGATCTGCGACGGCATCGCCGAGCTGAACAAGCTCGACGGCTTCGACCTCCAGCCGCGCGTGACGGTGCCGTTCACGGGCCCGATCCGCCTGTCCTCGGTCACCGACAGGGACTTCTTCATCGCCGACCGCCACGGGCGGTTCGTCGGCGGGCTGCGCCAGCTCACGTTCGACCCGCGGGCCAACAGGCTCGCCGGGATCAGCAACGTGTTCCTGAAGGAGCACACGAGGTACGAGGTGCACGTGACGCGCGACATCCGCGACAGGGTGGGCAGGCGCGTGAGGGCGTGCCGCAGCGCCTGCGTGTCGAGGTTCACCACGCGCTCGGCGGACGACCTGATCCGGATCCGGCGGGCGCTCGACCTCCCGCTCTCGAGCGCGCGCAGCGCGTACCGCCTTGCCGGCTTCCCAACCGCGGCGAGCCGCAGGCTCACGTTCGTGCAGCACGGCAAGGCGGACGTGTTCCTCGCGTCCACCGTCGCGCCGTCGGTCGCGGACCCGCTCAACGGCATGACTCGCACCGACCAGGTGAAGAAGAACCCGAAGGCCCCGGGAGCCTTCGAGTCGTCGGCCGTGCCGAACCTCAACCCGCAGCCGTCGGCCGGCTACTACGCGTTCGGCAGCTTCCTGTCGCCGCGCTACCAGTTCGCGTCGGCGAGCGGTCACGTGGACCGCCGCTACGGCCACCGGGGGGGCTACACCGACGGCGAGATCCCGCCGGTGCCCACGAAGCGCACGCCCAAGCCGTTCGGCGCCGATCGCATCGGCGCCGCGGTGGTCACCCCCAACCCGGCCACCTTCCCGCCGCCGTGGCCGGCGGCCGTCTACGGGCCGGGCTTCACCCGCAGCCACTACGACATCTTCGTGACGGCCGACTACAACGCCGCGCGCGGCATCCTCACCGTCGCCACCGACCCGGCCGGCCACTCCTTCGGGCCGAAGAGCACCACGACGGTCGCCGCGGCCGGACTGAAGACCACGTTCCGCAGCTACGGCCGCGGCCGCGACCTCGACGGCGACGGCAAGATCGGCGACGGCCTCTACGACGGCGTGAGCCCCACCGGGCACTACCCGAAGCACGGGAGGGAGCTGCCGTCCCACAAGCCGATCGACGGCCTGCGCTCCGGCCTGATCCAGACAGTCGTCGACAACATGGCGCTGGGCCGGTCGCTCCGGTCCGGCCTGTCGATCCCCGGGGTCGGCAAGAACCTCGTGGACCGCTCGCGGATCATGTACTACGGCCTGAGCTTCGGCGGGATCTACGGCACGATGCTGATGGGCACCGACCCGCTGTTCCACCGCGGCTTGCTCAACGTCCCGGGCGGCCCGATCGTGGACATCGCCCGCCTGTCGTCGTTCCGCGGCGACCTGGCCGACCAGCTGGCGCGCTCGCGCCCGAGCTTCCTGAACGGCGGGCCGGGGCTCAACGGCTTCACCGAGGACCTGCCGCTGCGCGGCGAGAAGCCGCGGGTGGTGAAGCACAAGGGCGCCGCGGCCCTGCAGGAGCTGTTCGCCCAGTCGAACTGGTACGAGCGGGCGGGCAGCCCCGAGACGCTCGCCCCGCGGATCCGCCTGCGGCCCGACCCCGCGTGGCGCAAGCGCCCCAAGGAGATCGCCTTCCAGACGGCGTATGGCGACGGCACGGTGCCGAACTTCACCGCGGGCACGCTCTATCGGGCGGGGCACCTGTTCGATCGCGTCGTCTACTACCGCAACGACAAGACGCCGACCTACGACTCGGACCCGCACGGCTGGCTGGCCGACCCGACGCTCGCGGGCCGCACGGCGGGCGAGCAGCAGCTCGCCGAGTTCCTCGACACCGGGCAGCTCGTGAACACCAACCCCGAGATGCTCGAGGTGCCGATCGCGAACCCGCACAACCTCGACTGCCTGCACTACCCGAACCCGGAGACCGGGCACGAGCAGGTGCGCCAGCCGTATCCGGCGAGCGGCGACTGCCCCTAGTGGACGGCAACGCGGCGGTCGCCCGCTCCGCGATCGAGACCGCGTGCGCCGGGCAGCTCGAGCGCATCCCGGAGTTCTACGATCCGGCCTTCGTAGATCACGTGAACGGGATGGTCTTCGTCGGGTACGCGGGGGCCCGCGAGTCCGTCTCGTTCTACCGCTCGATCTTCCCGGACCTCCGCTTCGAGATCGACGACCAGGTGACAGAGGGCGACTGCGTGGCCACGCGCTGGAGACTGTTCGGCACCTACCGGCGGCGCCGGGTTACGCTCGACGGGATCGTGATCAGCCGCTTCAACGACGGGCGGATCGTGGAGGACCACGGCGTGACGGACTCGCTCGCGTTCCTGCGAGCGCTCGGCGCGCTGCGCGTGCTCGCGTTGCTGGCCGACATCGCGCGCGGCCGAGTGAAGCTCCCGCGCGGGGCGATCCGCGCATAGCCGGCTGGTTAGGCCGCCACGAGGTACGGCTGCCAGGCGTCCGGCACGCGCGGCACGGCTACGTGCACGAAGATCGTCGGCTTCGGCGGCTTCGGCGCGTGGCGAGGGTGCATGCCGGCGACCTTCGGCAGGCGGTCGCCCTTGCGGCGGTTGCACGGCGCGCACGAGGTGACGATGTTGTCCCAGCCCGAGGTGCCGCCCTTCGAGCGCGGGATCACGTGGTCGACCGTGAGGTTGCCGTGGCCGCTGCCGCAGTACTGGCAGGTCCAGCCGTCGCGCGCGAAGATCGCGCGGCGCGTGATCTTGCGGCTGTGCGCGTCGCGCGGGATCCGCACGTAGGACACGAGCCGGATCACGGCCGGCCGCGCCATCGTCATGTTCTCGGCGTGCAGGAGGCGCTCGGATCGCTCGAGCACCTCGGCGCGCTCCTTGAGGATCAGCACGACCGCGCGCCGAACCGTGCATACGTTGATCGGCTCGTAGGAGGCGTTGAGTACCAGGACGCGCGTCGCGCTCACGTCCGGAGCGAGTTTACCTGGGGGGACCCGCGTCCAGCACCGGGTACGAGCCCAGCACCTTCAGCGTCTGCACGCGCTCCGACAGCGCGCGGAGCGCCTCGCCCACGACCTCGTCCTCGGCCGCGCCGTCGAGGTCGGCGAAGAACATGTAGTGCCCGAGCCGCATCCGCCGCGGCCGCGACTCGATCTTCGTGAGGTTCACCCCGCGCGAGGCCAGCTCGCTCAGGACGCCGACCAGCGCGCCGGGCGACTCGTCGTTGAAGCCCCAGAAGACGATCGAGGTCTTGGTCGGCGCCGCGGCGGGCGAGGCGCCCTCGGGCCCGAGCCACACGAAGCGGGTGAAGTTGCCGGACCCGTCCTGGACGCCCTCCGCCAGCACTTCGCAGCCGTAGAGCTCGGCCGCCAGCCGCGGACCCAGCGCCGCCACCGGCTCGCTGCTCGAGGCCGCGCCGCGCACCGCCTCGGCGGTCGACGGCGCGCTGGCGGTCGCCGCCTGCGGCAGGCGCTCGCGCAGGAACCCGGCGCACTGGGCGATCGCCTGCGGGTGGGACACCACCAGCCTGACGTCGTCGAGCCCGAGCCCGGGCCGCGCCGCCAGGCAATGCTCGATCGGGCGCACGATCTCGCCGACGATCCGCACGCGCTCGGCCTCGCCGGCGAGCGCGTCGAGCGTGGTGGTCACCGAGCCCTCGAGCGAGTTCTCGATCGGCACGACGCCGCGGTCCACGGCGCCGTCGTTGACCGCCATCACCGTCTCGTAGACGGTGGCGTACGGGATCTCGTCGACGCCCTCGGGCGCCGACGCCCGCAGCGCCTCCTCGGCGAACGTGCCCTCGGGGCCGAGGAACGCGACCCTCACGAGGTGCGCTACCCCGGGTTCGGCGCCGGCGCGGCGAGCGCCTCGTCGACCGCCTGTTGCTCCTCCGGCGAGAGCTCGATCTCCGGCTCGCCCGCGTGCAGGCGCTTGACGTAGAGCCGCGCCTGGTCGCGATGGACTATCGACGAGAGCACGACGCCCGTGCGGTTCACGTCGAGCAGCGCGATCGAGCTCGACTGGTGGCCGGACAGCTCGTTGTACGCGTCGTAGCGCACGACCGACGTGTGCGCGATGCAGCCGTCGAGCCGCTGCTCGGTCGCGTCCATGCGCTCGGCGATCCGCTCCATCGTCTCCTCGACCCACTCCCGCAGGTCGGCGAAGCCGGTCTCGAGCCGCTCGGCATGCGCCACCAGGTCGCGCGGCTCGGCGCCGCCGAGCACCGCCGTCTGCGCCTGCCGCACGCGGCGAAGGCGCGTGGCCAGGTAGGCGGCCAGCAGCAGGGCGATGACCGCGACGACACCCGCGGCCATCGCGACGATCCCCGTCGTCGAGGTCAGCTCGTCCATCGAGGTCTCAACCTAGCGATCGGCTACCGCGTGAAGATCGCCGGATAGCTCGCGCGGTTGTTGTCGAGCTTCTTCTCGCCCGGCACGCCCTTGATGTTCACGTGGACGGTCACGGGCCTGCCCAGCGGCGGAGTGGCCGCCAGGGGGATCGTCACGACCTCCTGCTCGCCGGCGCCGATGCTCGGGATCGTCTGCTCACGCACGATCGGCTTGCCGGCCCCGGTGATCGACAGCTGCACGCCCACGTCCTTCTCGTCGTTCTCGCCGCCGTTCTGGACCGTCACGTCGAAGCCGAGCTTCGGGCTGACCGGTATCGACGTGGCGCCGGCCTCGGTCAGCGTCTCGCCGCCCGGTTGCGAGGTCGTGCCGATCAGGCTGGTGCCGTGCAGGCCCGGCGCCACCGGACCGCCCACGCCGGTCCCGCTGCCGAGGCCCTCGAGAGCGCGCGCCACCACGGTCGGGCGCACCCACTGGAGGTCGGGCAGGAAGCGGCTGTTCGGCACGTCCACGTCCGCGAGCAGCCCCTCGCGCTTGAGGGGGTGCGTGAGGTTCGGCCGGACGCGCTGCGAGTAGATCACGTCGCTGGCCAGGAACAGCTTCATCTGGGTGGCGATCCGCCCGATCGCGGTGTCCTTGCCGGTCTCGCTCAGCGCGCTGCGCAGCTCGCGCGCGACGTTGGCCATCCCGTCGCGGCGCAGCTCGAGGGTGTCGAGGAAGTAGCGCTGGGCGTCGGAGAGCTCGTCCGGGTGATCGGTGCTGCGCGCGCGGTCCACGAGGCCGGCGGCCTCGCTCTCATAGCCGTTCAGGGCGTTCTGGATCTGCACCTGCCCCTGGCTTGTGGGCTTTTCGAGCAGCGCGAACAGGTTCTTGCTCTCGGTGTCCGAGGTCTGGACGATCGCGCCGACGTCGCGTACGTAGTTGCGGAAGGCGTCCTTGCGCGCGCTGTCGCGGCAGCTCTTGATGCCGAGCACGATCAGGATCAGCAGGACGAACGCCGCGCCACCTAGCATCAGGCGCCGTATCAACACCGTCTGGCGATCGGTGCCACGCCCGCGCGGAGGGGGCCTCCGGCGTGTCGTCCTGCCTGGTCTGTCTTCTCGTTCGTCGAAGAAGGACACGGAGGGGCTCCAGCCGAGTTGACTCGGCGTGGCAGGCTATGCGGGGCAAGTATCCCATCAGGATCGGCCGTGACGGCAGGGAGCGGCCTCGCCGACCCGAAGACAGGATTCGAAGTGGAACGTCCATCGACGACCGAAGAGGACCGCACCGAGCGCCTCGGCGAGGACCGTACGGTCGCGCTTGAGGGCGGGGCGGGCGGCCGCTTCCGGGGCGCCGGCGAGCGCACGGAGCCGCTCCGCGGGGCCGTGCCCGGTCCGCTCAGGCGCGATCGCCCCGTGCTCGACCGCTACCGCCTCGAGCGCCGGCTGGGCGCCGGCGGCTTCGGCGTGGTGTGGCTGGCCTTCGACGAGAAGCTCGAGCGCGAGGTGGCGGTCAAGATCGTGGATCGCGACGGCGGCGGGCCGGTGTCCGAGCGCGTGGCGCGCGAGGCGCGCGTGGCGGCGCGCCTGAACCACCCGGGCATAGTCGCCCTGTACGAGCTGGGGGAGGACGACGAGGCGGTCTACCTCGTCTCCGAGCTCGTCGCCGGCCGCACCATGGGCGAGCTCGGCCGCGCTGGGGCGCTGTCCGACCGCGACGTCGCGCGCATCGGCGTTGCGCTGTGCGACGCCCTCACGCACGCGCACGGCAAGAAGGTCGTGCACCGCGACGTGAAGCCGCAGAACGTGATCGTCGCCGCCGAGCCGGCGGCCGGCGCCGGCTTCGCGAAGCTCGCCGACTTCGGCGTCGCGCACCTGGCGGCCGACGACCGCCTGACTCGCACCGGCGACGTGGTGGGGACGCTCGCCTACATGGCGCCCGAGCAGGCGGAGGGCGCGCGCGTGACCGCGGCCGCCGACGTCTACGCGCTCGCGCTCACCCTCTACGAGGCGTGGGCCGGGACCAACCCCGTGCGCGGGCCCAGCCCGGCCGCCACGGCGCGGCGTCTGGGGCGCCGGCAGCCCGCCCTCGAGTCGTACCGGCCGGACCTGCCGCACGACCTGTGCGCCTGGATCGACGCCGCGCTCGACCCGATCCCCGACCGCCGCCCGTCGCTGAAGACCCTCCGCAGGGCGCTGGTGGAGGCGGCTCCTTCGCTCGCCGATCGCGGCGGCCTGCACGAGCCCGAGACGCAGAGCCGCTTCGGCATCGCCTCCACCACCACGGGGCGCGCCCGGGCGCGCGCTCTCCCGCACGGGCGGGCGCTCGAGGTGTGGACGCGCGTGGGCGCCGGCGTGGCGGCGGGCGGGTTGATGTTCGCCGGGCTGGAGACGCTCGGGCCGCAACCGAGCTTCTCGACCGCGGCGGTGGCCCTCGGGGTGGCGATCCTCGTGGCGCTGCTGCCGGGCCCCGGCTGGCTGATCGCGGCGGTCGGCTTCGTCTCGTGGCTCGGCTGGGACCTCTACGACGGCACGGCGCTCGTGATCGGGGTGGCGCTGCTGGCACCGCCGCTGCTTGCGCCGCGCGCCGGCCGCGGCTGGTCGCTCCCGGCGCTCGCGCCGCTGCTGGGGGCGATCGCGATCGCCCCGCTGTACGTGGCGATCGCCGGCTTCGCCTCGACCGCGTGGCGGCGGGCGGGCCTGGCGGCGGCGGGCTTCGTGTGGCTGGCGTTCGCCGAGCTGCTCACCTCCGACCGCCTGCTGCTGGGCCCCCCGGCGGACGCCGACGCGCGGTCCACCTGGCAGAAGTCGATCGGGCACGCGGCCGGCGACGCGCTGGCGCCGCTCGCCACCTCCGGGATCCTGCTGGGCGCGCTGGTCTGGGCGCTGGCGGCCGCGCTGCTGCCGCTGGTCGTGCGCGGCCGCACGCTGCTGCTCGACGCGGCGGGTGCGGCTCTCTGGGCGGCGCTGCTGATCGTGGCGCAGCGCGGGGTGGTGGACCTGGCCGGTTCCCACCTGGGCGGGGGCCCGTCGCGCGGGATCGTGGTGGGGGTGGTGCTGGGCGCGCTGGCAGCCGTGGGCGCGCGCGCCACGGGGCTCTGGCCGCCTTCCGGCGAGCGGCCCGACGTTCCCTAGGATGGCCCGACGGTGAGCGTCCTCCGAAACCTGGAAGCGAAGCTCGAGGGCCTCGTCGGCGGGGCCTTCAGCCGCGCCTTCAAGTCGCGCGTGCAGCCGGTCGAGATCGCGCGCAAGCTCGCGAAGGAGATGACGGACAACAAGACCGTCTCGATCTCGCGCACGTACGTCCCGAACAAGTACACGGTGTGGCTCTCGCCGCAGGACCGCGAGCAGTTCGAGGGCTACGAGGACGGGTTGAAGAAGGAGCTGTCGGACTACCTGCTGGAGCACGCGCGCACCGAGGGGCTGGCGCTGATCACCCGCCCGACGATCGAGTTCGAGACCGACGACCGGCTGGCGCTGGGCGAGTTCGGGATCCAGCCCGCGCTGATCGGCGGGCCCGACGACGACGGCGAGGCGCCGCCGGCCGAGGCGGGGCCGTCGGCGGGCGACTTCGGCCACACGATGGTCTACTCGCCCAACCGCGAGGCGCGCCCGCTGGCCCCGCCGTCCGATCCCGCCGCGCACACGCGCGCGCTGCTGGTTGGCGAGGGCAAGCGCACCGTGCTGTCCGGGAGCCGCGTGCTGCTCGGCCGCAGCCGCGACTGCGACGTGACGATCGACGACCCGAATGTCTCGCGCCGCCACGCCGAGCTGCGCAACGAGGACGGCAACTGGATCGTCACCGACCTCGGCTCCACGAACGGCGTGAAGGTGAACGGCCGGCGCACGGAGGAGGCGGTGCTCCGGGACGGCGACGAGGTGGCGCTGGGCCTGGCCAAGCTCCGCTTCGAGCTCGAGTGACGACCGACCCGATCGCAGTCGCGCTCAAGTTCGGCTTCCTGGCCGTGCTCTACCTGTTCCTGCTCTGGGTGGCCTGGAGCGCCACGCGCGACGTGGCCGGGCGTCGCCGCCCGCTGGGCGACGACGGTCCCGACCGCCGCGACGGCGGCCCGCCGAGCGGAGTGCACCCGCGGCTGGTGGTCGTGGCGGCGATGGGGCACGAGCCCGGAACCGCGTTCGAGATCCACGACGAGGCGATCATGGGCCGGGCCCCGACCTCGGACGTCCAGATCGAGGATGCTTTCGCATCCTCCGCGCACGCGCGCGTTTTCCCGCGCGGCCAGACGATGTACATCGAGGACCTGGGATCGACGAACGGCACTTACCTGAACGAGCGCCAGCTCGAGGCGGTCCAGGAGCTGCGGCCGGACGACACGATCAGGATCGGCGAGACCGAGTACCGCTACCAGGTGTGAGGCGTGGCGCTGCGGATCGCTGACAAGGCGGCGCTGACCGACGTCGGTCGCCAGCGCCAGAGCAACGAGGACTCCTACCTCGAGCGCGAGCCGCTGTTCGCGGTGGCCGACGGGATGGGCGGGGCGCGCGCGGGCGAGGTGGCGTCGCGAATGGCCGTGGAGGCCTTCGGCGAGACCGGCCGCGAGGGCGACAAGCCCGAGGAGCTGCTGCGTGACGTGGCGACCGAGGCGAACCGCCGGATCTACGAGATGGCCCAGAGCGACTCCGAGCACGCCGGCATGGGCACGACGCTCACCGCGGCGCTCGTGGACGGACGGGACGTGGCCGTGGGCCACGTCGGCGACAGCCGCCTGTACCGCTTCCGCGACGGCGCGCTCGAGCGCCTGACCGAGGACCACTCGCTCGTGGAGGAGCTGGTGCGCCAGGGGCGGCTCACACCCGAGGAGGCGGAGACCCACCCGCAGCGCTCGATCATCACGCGCGCGCTCGGGCCGGAGCCGAGCGTGGAGGTCGAGACGTTCACCGACGTGGCGCGCGCCGGCGACGTCTACCTGATCTGCTCCGACGGCCTCTCCGGGATGGTGCCGGAGCAGGAGATGGCGGCGATCCTGCGCGGCGGCGGCCCGCTCGCCGACGCCGCCGAGGGGCTGGTGGACGCCGCCAACCGCAACGGCGGCAAGGACAACATCACGGTGATCCTGTTCCGCCTCGAGGCGGACGGCGACGACGAGCCGTCGCAGGCCACGAGCGAGCACGCCGCCGTGGACGCCGCGACCACGGCGATCCCCGCCGCCGAGGCCGAGGCGGAGCGCGCGCGGCTGGCCGAGGAGCGCGGCCGCGCCGAGCCGGCCGAGGAGACGGAGGGCCGCCGTGCCGTGCGGATGCTGCCGCCGACGCGCGAGGATCCGGGCCCGCGCCGCCGCACCGGGCGCCGCCGCCTGCGCCGTCGCCTGGGCGTGCTGCTGGCGCTGCTCGCACTCGCCGCGGCGATCGTCGGCATCTGGGCCGGCACCCAGCAGTTCTACTTCCTCGGCACCGACGACCGCGGCGTGGTCACGCTCTACCGCGGCGTGCCCTACGAGCTGCCGTTCGGGATCGACCTCTACAGCAAGGAGTTCTCGAGCGACGTGCCCGCATCGGCGATCGAGGACAAGCACCAGCGCGACAACCTGCTCGACCACAAGCTCCGCAGCCACGGCGACGCCGTGACGCGGTTGCGGGAGCTCGAGCGCGCGGAGACCCCGCGCTGATGTCCGCGCGCAACCGCGAGCTGTTCGGCCTCGTGCCCGTGTCGCTGCTGGTCACGGCGGGCTTCACCGCCGTGCTGATCACGCGCTCGAAGGACATCAACAAGGTGACGGTCACCTACGGGCTCGTCTTCCTCGGAGCGTGCCTGTTCGCGCACGTCTTCATCCGCGCGCGGCTGCCCGACGCCGACCCGTACCTGTTCCCGCTCGTCGCGCTGCTCGCGGCCTTCGGGCTCGTCGAGATCTACCGCATCTCGCCGCATCGCGCGCTCGGCCAGGCGATCTGGTTCGGCGTGGGGCTCGCGTTCTTCTGCGCCACGATCCTGTTCCTGCGCGACCATCGCGTGCTCGAGCGCTACCGCTACACGATCGCCGCGGCAGGCATCGCGCTGCTGATGGCGCCGCGCGTGCCCGGCATCGGGCGAGCCACCAACGGGGCGTACCTGTCCGTGGGGCTCGGGCCCGTCCAGTTCCAGCCCGCGGAGTTCTCGAAGCTCGCGATCATCATCTTCCTCGCGAGCTACCTCAACGAGACCCGCGACGTGCTGGCCGGGAGCGGGCGGCTGCCGCGGCTCTCGCTCAAGCACCTCGGCCCGCTGCTCCTGATCTGGGGCGTGGCGATGCTGATGCTCGTCTTCATCCGCGATCTCGGCAGCGCGATCATGTTCTTCGGCGGCTTCCTCGCGCTGCTCTACGTGGCCACCAACCGGCTGTCGCTCGTGATCCCGGGCTTCCTGATGTTCGTGGGCGGGGCGTCGTTCCTCGCCAACCACATCCAGCACGTGCACGAGCGGGTGTTGGTGTGGCAGCACCCGTTCCGGGCCGGCATCGTCGATCGCGAGGGCTACCAGGTCGCGCAGTCGCTCTTCGCGCAGGCCGACGGGGGGCTCTTCGGACGCGGCTTCGGCCAGTCGCTGCTGGAGATCACCAATGGCCACCCGATCCTTCCGGCGGCGCACACGGACCTGATCTACGCGGTGATCGTGAACGAGGTCGGGCTGTTCGGCGGCGCCGCCCTCCTCGTGATCGCGCTCCTGATCGTCGCGCGGGGGTTCAAGACGGCCGCGCTGGCGAGCGACGGGTTCTCCAAGCTGCTGGCCACGGGGCTCACGGCGGTGTTCGCGCTGCAGGTGTTCGTGATCGTGGGCGGCGTGACCAAGGCGATCCCGCTCACCGGCGTGACCCTGCCGTTCGTTTCCTACGGCGGCAGCTCGATCGTCGCCAACTTCATCCTCATCGCTCTGCTCCTGATCGTCTCGGACAAGGTCCGCCGCGACCCGGCGGCCGTTCGCGGAGGGCTCGTTTGAACCGCCGCATCGCGAACCTCTTCGTGCTGTTCGTGGTGCTCTTCGGCGTGCTGCTCTTCTACACGTCGAAGTGGAGCGTCTTCGAGGCGCGCAGCCTCCAGGACAAGACCGCCAACCGCCGCTCGCTGCTCGAGGCGCAGCGGATCCCGCGCGGCTACATCTACGCCGACGACGGCACCAAGCTCGCCACCAACCGGCACGCCGGGCACGGCGAGACGCTGCGCTACTTCCGCAAGTACCCGAGCGGGAGCCTGTTCTCGCACGCCCTCGGCTACGCGTTCATCTCGCGCGGAACGGTCGGGCTGGAGAAGGCGTACGACCGCGAGCTGACGGGCCGCGAGGACGAGTTCAAGTCGCTGATCGACCAGCTCGGCGGCGGCACCAAGCAGGGCGACGACGTGCACACCACGCTCGACCCGCGGGCCCAGGAGACGGCGCTGGGCGCGCTCGGCGGCCAGCGCGGGTCGATCGTCGCGCTCGACCCCCAGACCGGCGCCGTCAAGGTGATGGCCAGCATCCCGAACTACAACCCCAACGACGTGCCCCAGGCCTACGCGGCGCTCAACCGCGACCCGACCTCGCCGCTCTTCAACCGCGCAACGCAAGCGCGCTACCCGCCGGGCTCGACGTTCAAGGTCGTGACGGCCTCGGCGGCCATCGACAGCGGCAAGTACACGCCGGACTCGTTCATCAGCGGGCGCAACAACAAGCCGATCAGCGGCGTGCCGCTCCAGAACGACGGCGGCGAGGACTTCGGCACGATCTCGCTGACCGACGCGCTCACGCACTCGGTGAACACGGTGTTCGGCGAGGTGGGCGAGAAGCTCGGCAAGGGGACGATGTTCAAGTACATGCGCCGCTTCGGGTTCGGCACCAGGCTCGGCCTCGACTACCCGGCCGACCAGATCACGCCGAGCGGCGTGTTCAGGGGGCAGCACGTGCTGGACGAGTCCGACTCGATCGACATCGGGCGCGTGGCGATCGGCCAGGAGCGGCTCCAGGTCACGCCGCTCCAGATGGCGATGGTGGCGGCCGCGGTGGGCAACGAGGGACGCTCGATGGAGCCCTACTTCGTGGACCGCGTGACCACGCCGGACGGCGGCCTGCGGTCGCGCCACCACGAGACCGAGCGCGCCGAGGTGATGAGCAAGCAGTCGGCGTCGGAGGTGGCGGGCATGATGACGCACGTGGTCGAGGAGGGAACCGGCACGGCGGCGAAGCTCGAAGGCCTTGACGTCGCCGGAAAGACGGGCACTGCCGAGACGCCGGACAGCGGTCTGAACCAGGCGTGGTTCATCGCCTTCGCGCCCGTGCGCGACCCGAAGGTCGCGATCGCCGTGACGGTCGAGCGCACGTCGGGACAGGGCGGCACGGTGGCCGCGCCGATCGCCAAGCAGGTGATGGAGGTGCTGCTGCGTGGCTGAGGTCGCCGACGGCGCGGTCGTGGCGGGCCGCTATCGCATCGTCGGGCGGCTCGGCTCCGGCGGGATGGCGGACGTCTACCTGGCGGAGGACTCGCAGCTCGGCCGCCAGGTCGCGTTGAAGATCCTCCACCGGCGGTTCTCGCGCGACCAGCAGTTCGTGGAGCGCTTCCGCCGCGAGGCGTCCGCGGCGGCCGGCCTCCAGCACCCGCACATCGTCGGCGTCTACGACCGCGGCGAGCACGACGACACCTACTACATCGTCATGGAGTATCTGCCGGGGCGGACCCTGCGGGACCTCCTGAACGAGGACGGCGCGCTTCCGCAGGAGCGCGCGATCCACTTCGGGATCCAGATCCTCCAGGCGGCGGGGTTCGCCCACAGGCGCGGCGTCGTGCACCGCGACTTCAAGCCGCACAACGTGATCGTCGCGCCCGACGACTCGCTCAAGGTCACGGACTTCGGCATCGCTCGCGCCGGCGCGTCCGAGATGACGGAGACGGGGTCGATCATGGGCACCGCGCAGTACCTGTCGCCCGAGCAGGCTCAGGGCAAGCACGTGGACGCCGCCTCGGACATCTACTCGATCGGCGTGATGCTCTACGAGATGCTCGTCGGCCGCGTGCCGTTCGAGGGCGAGAGCGCGGTGTCGATCGCCCTCAAGCACGTGAGCGACACGCCCGTGCCCATCCGCGAGCTGCGGCCCGACGTGCACCCCGCGCTCGAGGCGACGGTCATGCGCGCACTCAACAAGGATCCGGCGCACCGCTACGCGAACGCGGACGAGTTCATCGCCGCTCTCGAGGTGGCGCGCGAGGCGATCGCCACCGGCGCCGACGGCGGCTACGCGGGCTGGGTCCCGCCCGAGGAGATCGAGGAGGAGCGCGCCCGCCGCTGGCCGTGGGCCACGCTCGTGCTCCTGCTGCTCGCCGCCGCGGCCGCCGCGGCCTTCCTGCTCACGCGGCCGGACATGGTGAAGGTGCCCGACGTGGTGAGCAAGCCGGTCACCGAGGCGCAGGCCAGGCTGGACGACGCCGGGCTCAAGTCGCGCATCTCTCAGGTGACCAACTCGGCGGCGCCCGGCACGGTCGTGAAGCAGGATCCCGCCGCGCGGATAGAGGCAGAGAAGGGGTCGAACGTGCTGCTGTTCGTGTCGAAGGGCCCGGGGGTGACGACCATCCCCGACGTCACGGGGCTGCCCCAGAAGGACGCGGTCAAGCAGATCGAGAAGGCCGGGCTGTTCGCGACGCTCCACGAGGAGCACAACGCCAAGGTCACCTCGGGGCGCGTGATCCGCACCGACCCGACGGCGCTGAACCAGGTCCAGAAGGGATCACGGGTCGACGTCTACGTCAGCTCGGGGCCGGAGCTCACGAACGTGCCCGACGTCGTAGGCGACGACCGTGCGGACGCCCGCGGGACGATCGAGGACGCGGGTCTCAGGGTGACGATCCACGAGCAGGAGTCGTCGCAGCCCAAGGACAAGGTGATCTCCCAGAGCCCGGGCTCGGGGTCGACGGTGGCGAAGGGCTCGCGCGTGACGATCACGGTGTCGAAGGGCGTCGAGAAGGTGCGCGTGCCGGACGTGAAGGGACAGTCCGAGAACGACGCCCGGTCGACGCTCGAGGACGCCGGCTTCACCGTGCGCGTGCTCACGAAGCAGAGCAACGAGACCGAGGGCACGGTGGTCGACCAGAGCCCGTCAGCCGGCACCGACTTGCAGAAGGGCGACACCGTCACGATCTACACGGCCGCGCCGCCCGACAAGGGCACCGGCGGCGCTGACGGGCCTCCCGATACGGGCGGCGCCGGCTCGGGGGGCCATTGAGGGTCGCCGTCCTCGGCGGCGGGCGCTCCAGCGAGCACGAGGTCTCGCTCGCGTCGGCCGCGGCGGTGCGTGCCGGGTTGGCCGAGGCCGGGCACGAGGTGGTGGAGGTCCTGCTCACGCGCGAAGGGCCGTGGGAGCACGCGGGCGAGCGGGTGTCGATCGAGCCGGGCGCGGGGCTGCTGGGCGCCGACGTTGTGTTCCCGGTGCTCCACGGTCCGTTCGGCGAGGACGGGGCCGTGCAGGGCGCGCTGGAGGTGGCGGACGTGCCGTACGTGGGAGCCGGCGTGCTGGCGTCCGCGGTCTGCCTCGACAAGGTGGTGTTCAAGGACCTGATGGCGCGCGCGGGCGTACCGCAGGTCGACTACGTGGGCCTGCGGGCCGGCGACGACCGCGACGGCGCCGGCAGGCTCGGCACGCCGGTCTTCGTGAAGCCCGCGCGGCTCGGCTCGTCGGTCGGGATCTCCAAGGTCACGTCCCCGGACGAGCTCGACGGCGCGCTCGACGCGGCGTTCGCCCACGACCCGCACGTGATCGTCGAGGCCGCGTCGGGAGGGCTCGAGGTCGAGTGCTCGGTGCTGGGCAACGGCGAGCCTGAGGCGTCGGAGCCCGGCGAGATAGTCGCGCACGGCGACTGGTACGACTACGAGGCGAAGTACGAGGCGGGCGGGATGGAGCTGGTGGTGCCCGCGCGGGTCGACGAGAGCGATCGCGAGCGGGTGCGGGAGCTCGCCCGCCACGTGTTCCGCCTGGCCGGCTGCGCGGGCCTGGCCCGGGTGGACTTCTTCGTGGAGGGGGGCGGCCGCGTGCTCGTGAACGAGCTGAACACGATGCCGGGCTTCACGACCACCAGCGTCTACGCCAAGCTCTGGGAGGCGTCCGGCCTGCCCTACCCCCAGCTCCTCGACCGCCTGGTGCGCCTGGCGCTCGAGCGCTACGAGGACGAGCGCGGCTACCGGTTCTAGGCGCTACCCGCTCCTGTACAGCCGCACGTTCGAGATCTCGGCGTGGTCCTGGCCGGGCGGCAGCCTGAAGATCCAGATCAGGTAGTAGCGGTAGGCCTGACGGCCGGTGGTCAGGGCGATCTTCTCCGACGCCTCGACGCTCACGGTCGCGAGCGGGCGGCCCCAGTCGCTGAACGTGTCCTCGCCGGCGCCTGAGGGCTGCGCGATGTTCGACCCGTAGATGCGCGCGAGGTAGCCGGGCGTGCCGGTCCGGACGTCCAGGCGCCGCGGCACCACCTGCCGTCCGGCGTCCACGTAGAGCCCCACCCCCGGCTTCTTGCCGAGCGTCCTGGCGCTGTAGGCCTCGGTGGTCCATGCGGTGGCGCCGTCGCCGTCGATCGCCCGGATCGCCTCGGTCGGGTGTTCGATCTTGTCGGTGCCGTACGGGTCGTAGTCGTGGGCCGCCTGGATGTGGTTCGAGATGGTCCGAGGCGGTGTCTTGGCGCGCGCGGTGCCGCTGTGCTCGCCCGGGCCGGCGTTTGTGGCAAGCAGCAGGATCCCGCCCGCCACCATGGCGGCAGCGACCACGGCCAGGGCGATGTAGCGGCCCGGCCGCCGCAGCCTGCCGGGCGCCAGCTGCGCGGTCTCCTCGGGCAGTGCGCGCAGCACGGTGGTGGCCTCGCCGGGCGCCTCGCCCTGCCGCGCCGCCTCGATCGCCAGCGCCTGCTCGAGGTCCCACATGATCTCGTCGACGCTCGCGTAGCGGTTGCGGCGCTCCTTCGCGGTGGCGCGCTCCACCACGGCGGCCAGTGCCGCCGACACCTCCGGACGCGCGCGCTGCACGTCGGGCATCGGCTGGCGCACGTGCTTCATCGCCACCCCCACCTGGCTGTCGGCCTTGAACGGGATGTCGCCGGTGAGCATCTCGTAGAGGCAGACGCCGAGCGAGTAGATGTCCGACTGCTCGTTCACAGCCTCGCCGAGCGCCTGCTCGGGGGCGACGTAGTCCGTCGTGCCGAGTACGCGCCCGGTGGCGGTCAGGCTCCCGTCGTCGAGCGCCCGGGCGATCCCGAAGTCGGTGACCTTCGCGCGTCCCTCGGCGTCGATCAGCACGTTCTGCGGCTTCACGTCGCGGTGCACGAGCCGCTGCGAGTGCGCGCACTCGAGCGCCCGCGCGATCTCGATCGCGTAGGCCACCGCCTCGACCACCGGAAGGCCGTGGCCGCGCTTGATGCGCGCCTTGAGGGTCTCGCCCTCCACGTACTCGAACACGATGTACGGGTGGCCGTCGTCGTCCCCCGCGTCGATCACGGTCACGACGTGCGGATGCGAGAGCCGGGCCACCGCGCGCGCCTCGCGCCGGAAGCGCTCCTGCTGGAGCGGGTCGTCGGAGAGCGACCGGTGCATGAGCTTGATCGCGACCCAGCGCTCGAGGGTCTCGTCGAAGGCGCGGTACACCGTCGACATGCCGCCTGAGCCGATCCGCTCGTCGAGGCGGAAGCGGCCGTTGAGCAGAGTCCCGATCACTGTCGTCTATTTTGCGCGCGATGCCGGCGCGAGTCCGCTACTTCACCGACCCCGCGTGCTCCTGGTCATGGGCCGCGGAGCCGTTCGTGCGCCGGCTCATGTGGGAATTCGGCGCGTCGCTCTCGTTCACCTGGGTCATGGGCGGACTCGCCCGCGACTATACGAGCCGCAAAGGCGTCTACGACTGGCTGCTCGCCCACTGGCTCGAGGTGGGGGCCGAGACGCGCATGCCGATCGACCCCCTGCTGTGGAAGGAGGCGCCGATCGCCAGCACCTATCCGGCCTGCATGGCGGTCAAGGCGGCCCAGGAGCAGGCGGACGACGGTGGCTACCGATACCTGCGAACGGTGCGCGAGGGCCTGCTCTGCCGCCGCCGCAAGCTCGACACCACAGAATCGCTCGTCGAGGCCGCGCGCGAGGCGGGCCTGAACGTGGAACGGTTCCGGATCGACCTCGCCTCGCACGCGATCGTCGAGGCGTTCGGGAACGACCTCGAGGCCACGCGCAGCGTGCCCGACGCGGCGCGGGAGGCGGACAAGGTCACCCGGGCCCACGGCAGCGGCGAGCGCGTGGTGTTCCCCTCGGCGGTCTTCAGCGGCCAGGACGGCACCGACCACGGCGCGTTCGGGTTCGCGGACTACCACGAGCTGCGCGCCGCGGCCATCGCGGCCGGGGCCAAGCCGGCGGTTGGGCCCGACGAGCGCCCGACCGTGCAGGAGGCGCTGAAGCGCTTCGGCCGCATGGCCACACGCGAGGTCGAGGAGGTCTGCCGCCTGCCGGAGCCGCGCGCCCAGGCCGAGCTCTGGCGCCTCGCGGCGGACTGGGAGGTCAAGCCGGTGCGCGTGGTGACCGGCTGGCTGTGGGAGCTGGCGTAGTGACTTCACCCCCGTTTGGGGGGGTTGCGACACGCTCCGAGCCGCGCGTAGTGTCGCTCGGTGGCAGGGTTGACGACAGAGCAGATCGGCGCCGCCGGCGCCGCCATGGTTCCTCGCGACTCTCGCCTGATTCGCCGCCACGTTGAGCGCATAGAAATGGTGAACGCGGATGTCTTTCGCCGAACGCTCACTGTCGACGTCGTACTTCCTGAGCGCGGTCACAGCGTCGGCCGGAGGCCGTCCGGCGATGCGCGTTACTACATCCCGTTTGCGCGCGTAGCCAAATGGCCCCCGATCGGCGACATCGATCTTCTCGATGAGACTGGTGCGTCGCTCCCACTCATCAATCGCGAGGAAAGCATCGCGATCTCTCAGTACGCGATGGCTGGCGTCGCCAAGCGCACGTTCGGAGGGGACGTCTCAACTGACCTCCGCAATCTCCTCGATTTCGTCCTCGCGGGGGACGGAGCGGGCCGCGATATGGCCCTTGCTCTGGCGTTGAGGACCCTCGAAGACATGCCCGATCCGCTGGGTGAGAGCCAGGCGTTCGCAAGCGTCCTGACGGAGCTTGGCTTCAACGTACTTGTCTGGCTCGAGCTTTGTGGCAGGCCCGGCGATCGCCGGATCGTTCGACTCGCCTATGACGCCTATCGCTGGGAGCGAGGATTCCGCCTCGGTGAGAGGCCGGTGCGTGCCAGCGTGCGTGCACGCCGGACGCCGAGCGGCACAGCGGTGCGCACGTTCACGTTCAGCTATCTCCGACCAGGGGTGGGGGACCCGCGCTATCTCACTGGCCAACTGTGGCGTGGGCTGATGACCCAGCTTGGCTTCTCGGCGCTCGACATCGGACTATTCGACCTCTACACGGGAGGCTGCGGGACATACCACCTTGAGCTCCGAGTCCCGTCTGGAATCGAGATCCGGGATCTCCGCATCGCGCCTCTAGCAGCGAACGACCGGGCAGTGTCCTCGCGGACGGCCGACCGCGCTCACCTCAAGATGTCCGGGAGCCAGCCGGGCGCCATCACCGAAGCGTGGCTCACGGTGCGCCCGGGCGCGGGCGGGATCCTCGCCCGGGCGGTGATCGCGATGGTCCTCACGGCCCTGCTGTTGTGGGCGTTCGACCAGCGTCCAGAGGAGCTGCACGCCGCAGCCAGGCACGGAGAAGAAGCCGGCGGGCTGATTCTGCTCGCCGTCCCCTCGCTTCTCGCCCTCGTCGTCGTACGCGGTCGGGAGCACCCCTTTGCAAGCTTCTTCCTTCGCGGAATGAGGCTGATCGCGCTCTGGAGCATCGTCATGGCCGTAGCGGCGGCATCCGCGGTAGTCGGCGTCCACTTTCGGGGGGTCACGCTCGGCCGCACATTCCATTGGGCGGCGATCGCCGCAACGGCTGGCGCGGCGATGGTCACCCTGGCCTGGGCCCTCTCGGTCCCGCCGGCGTGGAGTGCGAGCCGCCGGATCCGGGGGACCTGGCGCTCCAAGGCGGTCTACGTGGGGTCCGGACTCGTGGCTATGGTCCTCGCGACCGTCGTGGTGGCGGTGGGCACATTTGCTCCCCACTCGGTGCATCGTCTGGAGGCGCTCTTCTTCATCGCTCTGCTGGTGGCTGCCGGCGTGCTCGCATTCGTCGCGGGGCATGGCCACGAGGTGGAGGGCAGGGCGATAGTCACCGCGCCCCGTCTTGTGGGTGTGGCCGGACTCGTGACCTTGGTACCGATCGCGTTCATGGGATTTGACCTCACGCATGCCCACGTCGTGCCGCGCTCGGGGAGTAAGGGTGAGTGGGAAGCCGTCTGGCAGAGCGTTTTACCGATAATGGTGCTGCTCACCTGGGCGCTGTCCAAGGAGTGGGTGGGCGCATGGGCGCGAGGTCGGCGGGCGTCGGCCGCGGGGACCGCGTCGGCGGACAGAAGTCCGGGCCCAAACGCCCAGGTCTCGAGCGACGGGAGGGAATGACGATGGAAGTCGGGATGGGCTCTAGACTGTTCCGGGCGATGCTCAAGATCCGCCAAAGAGACCCGCTTGCGGAGCAGCGCCGTCGGCGCGCGCGCGCGGCAAACCTGCCGCCGGCACCCGGGGTCTCCGTCCTCTCCGCTCAAGCTGAGCCATACCTTCCGCCTGAGGTCACGAACGCCGCAAGGCAGCTCTACGACGAGGTCCAGGCCGCGCGCGCCAACGATCCGAACTACCGACCCGCACCCGGTCTTGGTGCGACGGCCCCCAGCGACGTAGTAGTCGAAGAAGAGCCCGGCTAGCGCGCCGCCGCGCCCGCAGCCCCCGCTATCCGCCACGGCTGCTCGTCCGTGCCGTCGAGCGCCATCGTCCAGCGCTCGGTGAAGTCGGTCTCGCGCGCGTCGCTGCCGGCCACCACGTCGGCCGTGTCGCGGTTCTGCACGTAGCGCGTGCCGGTCACCTCCACGTCGATGGTCATGGTCGGCGGCTTCGCGGCGGCGTCGAGCGCGGCGATCCGCATGTGCCTGATCCGCGGGCCGCGCACCACCAGGCGGGTGCGGCCGCTCGGGTCGCCGGGATGGAGCAGCTCGCTCATGGCCGCGGGCGAGGCCACGGCGCTCAGTGCCGCATCGTCCCCGTCGATCGCCTCCGCCCAGCCCGCCACGGCGCGCCGCGCGGCGGCCTCGAGCACGTCCGGCGCGAAGCGGCCGTCGGCCAGCGAGAGGTCGAGCGCGGCTGCGCGGGCGTCGCCGTCGAAGTCGAGGTCGGCCACGTCGGACACCTCGAAGCCGGGCGCCACCTTGTCGGCCACCGCGCCCTCGACCAGCGCCTCGTCGCGCAGCCGCTTCACGTCGGCCCACGGGGTGGCGACGATCTCCTCCTCGAGCTGGTGCTTGCCCTCCTCGGGCTGCTCGATCGACAGCAGGATCCAGTGGTCGCCGCGCTTGCCCAGCGTCCAGTACTCGGTGAGCGTGCGGGTCCTCGAGCTCGACCCGTCCGCCATCAGCTCGGCGCCGCCCCTCATCTCCACGAAGTCGGTGAGCGACGCCTCCAGGTAGACCACCACGCGGTCGTCGGCGTCGTCCTCGCGGTTGACCATGCCCACGTACTGCACGGTCGGGCCGCTGTTCACCCGCACCACGTTGTGCCAGCCCTTGCGGTCGAAGTCGTCGAGCCGGCGGACCCACTCCTTCGCCAGGTCCGCGCCCACCAACCGCGACAGCCCGCCGCGGTCGCGCTTGGTCCACAGGTCCTGGATCGTGCGGAACAGGTTGGCGGCCTCGCGCTGGACGACGTCGGCGGCGAAGTCCGGGTCGTCCTCGGCGGCCTCGCCCGCGGCGCGGCTGACCTTCCTCGCCCGGGCGCGCAGCTTGCGCCGCGCGAACACCGCGCCCACCGCCGAGCTGACCACGAAGAAGAGCACCACCAGCACGATCAGCAGGACCTCGATCAGCGATCCGCCGCCGGAGCCGCCGCCGCCGTAGCTCCCACCGCCGCCGCCGTAGCCGCCGCCGCCTCCTCCACCGCCCCCGCCGTAGCCACCGCTGCCGCCCCCGGCCGCGGCCAGCACGGGCGCGGCGAGCACGAGGTTGACGATCCCGGCGAGCACGAGGCCGGATGCTAGGAGGTCGCTAGTGCGAGCAGCGCTTCCAGTGCGACCAGTTGCCCGCGCGGTTGCGACAGATCACGTGGCCGCTGGCATCTAAGCGCTCGAAAAGCCCTTGCTCGTGCCCACGAGCCCCGGCAGGCGCACCACGCCCGCCTCGTCGGTCACCCGCCCGATCACGGCGCTCCCGGGGTGGTGGGAGTCGAGCAGCTCGACCGCGATGTCGGTCTGGTCGCCGGGCACGACGCAGCAGAAGCCGCAGCCCATGTTGAACACCTCGAGCAGCTCGCCCTCGGCTGCGGCCGAGCGGTCGGCGATCAGCTCGAAGATGGGCAGCCTAGGCAGCGGCTCGGAGATCTCGTAGCCGGCGTTCGCCTCGAGCCGGAGGAGGTTGAGCAGCCCGCCGCTGGTGATGTGGGCGAGCCCGCGCACGTCGGCGCCGGAGGCCAGCAGGTCCGCCACCGCGCGCACGTAGATCACGGTCGGCTCGAGCAGCGTCTCGCCGACGCTGGCGCCGCCCAGCTCCGGCGGCCGCTCGTCGAGGTCGGGCAGCGCGCGGCGCGCGAGCGTCAGCCCGTTCGAGTGCACGCCGCTCGACGGGATCCCGATCACGGCGTCGCCCGGCGCAACCCGCGCGCCCGTGACGATCGCGTCGAGTGCGACCGTGCCGAAGCACGCGCCCACGAGGTCGAAGCCGCGCGGCGACGGGTGGCCGCGGATCAGCTCCGGCAGCTGAGCCAGCTCGCCGCCCGGGATCTCCACGCCCGCGAGCTCGGCGCCGGTGCGCAGGCCCTCGGCGATCTGCCTGAGCATCGCCGGGTCGGCCTCCTCGACCGCGATGTAGTCGAGCACGGCGATCGGCTCGGCGCCGACGCAGATCACGTCGTTCACGTTCATCGCGATGCAGTCGATGCCGACGGTGTCGAAGCGGCCGAGTTGCTCGGCCACGATCACCTTCGAGCCGACGCCATCGGTGGACAGCGCGATGCCGCTGCGGTCGTCGAGCCGCAGCACGTTGGCGTAGTGACCCGAGCCGAGCACCGCCCGCGACGGGCGCCCGGGATCGATGTGACGCAGCACGTCGACCAGACCTGCCACCGCCTGCTCGGCGCGCGAGGTGTCGACGCCCGCGCGGGCGTAGGCGTCGCCGCTCATCGATCGCGTCTCCGCAGCACCGCGAGTGAAGCTACACCGAGCGCCACCCGGTACGCGGCCAGGGGCGCGTACGAGCGCGCGCCGTCCATCCACGGCACGA
>JBJMLK010000269.1:0-10616 GCA_045805345.1 Thermoleophilaceae bacterium
AACGCATTCCCCGTGCGCCGGCTCGGGCTCGACGTGGGGGAGAGGGCCCGCGCGCCTGCGGCCTACGTGCGCGTGGACGGCCCGCGCGTCGAGCGACTCGAGCAGGACTACGTCCGGCTCCCCGACGCGAGGACTCGCCAGCGGTACCGCTACGCGGCGCCGGCCTTCGACTTCGAGTGCGAGCTGGTGTACGACGAGCTGGGACTGCTGGTCGACTACCCGGGGATCGGCACCCGCGTGGCCTGACCCGTCATCCCAGACGGCGCAGGCCGGGCCAGATCCGCGACCACCGCCCGCGGGTTCCCGTGCAGCGCTCGACGCGCGTCCCGTCCTCGTCGTTGTCGATCCCGTGGGGTGCCGCGACCTGCGCGACGAGCACGCAGCCGCGGAGGTGGCGGAGCGCCGGCGCGGAGAGGCCGACCGCCACCACCGGGCCCGGCCGGTCGGGGGGCGGACCCCAGTAGCCATAGGCGTTGTGGCCGCTGTAGGCGCCCGGCAGGCCGAGCGCCGGCCCGTAGCGGTCGATCGCGCCGGCCTCGCCGTAGTTGGACGTGAGGATCACGGCGTGGTCCCCCGCGCCGCGGTACGCGCGGGCGACGGTCCGCGCGAAGCTCGGCCAGCCGATCGTCTCGCCGACGTCGCCGTTCACCGCGATGACCGGGCCTGCGTCGCCCCTCGGCAGCACCGGCAGCGCTATCAGCGCCGAGACCGCACCGCTCAGCCCGACCATGCTCCAGAGCAGGGCGGAACGGCGCCGCCGGGAGCCACGCTCGAGCCAGGCGTCCGTCCGGATCGCGCCCGCGGCCAGGAGGATCGGGAACATGCCCGCCAGGTAGTACGGCTTGCCCCCCGTCGCGAGGAAGGTCGCCACCAGGAAGAGCCACGCCCACGCGAAGAGGCGGAACCTGCGGAGCTCCCGGTCGCGCATCAGGGCGGCGAGCCCGGCGATCCAGACCGGGGCCAGGACCGGGCTGACCAGGAGCAGCTGGAACGGCAGCAGGGCCCAGCGCGGCTGCGAGCTGGCCGAGCCACCGGCCGCGATCGACGACGACACGTCGAGCTGTGGCCAGCCGTGCCGCGCCTGCCACACGAGCCACGGCGACCAGAGCAGAGCCGCGAGCGCGAGCCCTGCCCAGAGCCAGCCGCTGCGGAAGACCTCGCGCGGTCCGGACGTCACGATCCCGGCCCCGAGCGCCACGAGCAGGAACGCGATCAGCGGCTTGTTGAGCAGCGCCACGCCCGCCACCGCGCCGGCCGCCAGCCAGAGGCGCTGGTCGCCCGTGCGCGCGATGCGCGCGACCAGCCACGTGACGAGCGCCCAAGCGAGGAGATCGAAGGTCGACGTGCTGAGTAGATGCCCGACCACGAGGACGACCGATGCCACCGCGGCACAGGCCGCCGCGATCAGCTGCGCGCGGCGCGTGCCGCCGAGCTCGAACGCCGCGAGGCCGGTCACGGCCACGGTGCCGCCGGCCATCAGCGCGGACGGCACGCGCAGCAGCGTGAGCGAGCCGGGCCCGATCGCGTTCATCGCGCGCGCTATGAGCGGCGTGAGCGGACCCTGGTCCGCGTACCCGAACGCCAGGTGGCGGCCCGCCTCCAGGAAGTACAGCTCGTCTCGGTGGTAGCCGTAGCCGCCCGCGAAGGCGATCAGGACGATCGCCACGGCTGCGCCCAGCGCGACCGGCGCGCGGTTCGCGCTCACCGCTCGTCGACGCGCCCGCTGAGCACCGGCTTCACGTCGACGACCGGCGTTCCGTGGACCGCCTCGAGGTTGGTCACGCGGAGGGTCGCGGTCCCGACCGCGACGACCTTCACGCGGTGCAGCCCGATCGGGTTCGGCCGGTTGGGGGAACGGGTGTTGAAGACGCCCTGCAGCGGTCGTTCGCGGTCGCCGCGCGGGTGGACGCGCAGGACGTCGCGCCGGCCGAGGTGGAGCCAGGTCAGGACGACCAGCTCGTGGCCGGCCTCGATCCCCTCGAGCGCTCCCTCCACCGCCGCGTCGAACGCGATCACCGCCTCGGGCGCACCCTCGTCGCCCTGGTTGGGCGCCGAGCCGGGATCGGTGAGTCCCGACTCGACCGTGCCGATCGGTGTGAGGAGGAGGTCCACGTCGAGATCCTTTCTCTTCGAAGCGACGACTACGGCAGTAGGACGAACGAGCCCTCGCGAAATCGACAGCCTCAGCCCGGCCACTCCGCCGGCTCCACCGCCGCCTCGTCGAGCTGGTCGATCGACTCGAGCACCACCTGCGCGGCGTCGAGCCCGCGCTGCTTCGGCGGGTGCGCCGGGTTGGGGACGGCGATCACGCGCATGCCGGCCGCCGCGGCGGAGCGCAGGCCGTTGGTGGAGTCCTCGACGGCCGCCGCCCGGGCCGGGTCGACCCCGAGGCGCCGCGCCGCCTCGAGGTAGACGTCGGGCGCCGGCTTGCCCGCGCCCACCTCCTCGGACGACACGGTCACGCCGAGCAGGTCGCGGAAGCCGCCCTCCTCCACCACGAGGTCGACGATCTCGCGGTTCGACGAGGTAGCCAGACCGAGCGGCCAGCGCGCGCCGACCCGCCGAACCGCCTCGCGCGCGCCCGGGATCCAGGGCACGGCGCGCCGGTACTCCGCCTGGACGCGCCGCAGCACGTCCGCGTTGATCTCCTCCGGCGACGCCGGCACCCCGACCTCCTCGTGCACGTAGCGCGACCACTCCGGCGAGCTCATGCCCATCATCGCGTCGGTCGCGCCCGCGGGCCACGGGACGCCGGCCTCGGCCGCCAGCTCGCGGCGCGCGCCGTCCCACACCTCCTCCGACTGCACGAGCACCCCGTCGAGGTCGAAGACCACAGCGTCGATCATCGCGGCGAACCTACCGCGTGCGAGCTGGCAGAATCGGGGCGTGGCCAGCCGCGTCGTCGCCTTCGGTCCGGGGCGCGCGAACCTGATCGGCGAGCACACCGACTACAACGACGGCCTCAGCCTGCCGTTCGCGATCGCGCAGGGCGTGCGCGTGACCGCGGAGCGCAGCGAGGGCGACGAGGCGGTGGTGCGCGCGCTCGACTACGGCGAGCACGAGCGCTTCCCGCTCGCGACGGGCGGCCGCGGCGACGGCGTGCCGCGCGGCGGCTGGCGCGACTTCGCGGCCGGCGCGCTCGCCGAGCTGACCGCGGCGGGCGTGCCCCTGCCGCCGGCGACGTTGACGATCGAGGGCGACGTGCCCCCCGGCGCCGGCCTGGCGTCGTCGGCCGCCCTCGAGGTCGCGCTCTGCCTCGCGCTGCTGGCCCTCGCCGGCGACGAGCACGCGCTCGCGCCGCTCGACCTCGCGCGCCTCTGCTCGCGGATCGAGAACGACTGGGTGGGCGCCCGCAGCGGATTGTTGGACCAGCTCGCGGCGCTGCTCGGCCGCGACGGCAGCGCGCTGCGGATCGACTTCCGGACGCTTGCAACCGAGCCCGTGCCGCTCGACCTGAACGGCTGGCGGCTCGTGGCGGTGGACTCCGGGGAGCAGCGCGCGCTGGCCGGATCCGGCTACAACGAGCGGCGCGCCGAATGCGAGCGCGCCCGGGAGCTGCTCGGCCTGGAGAGCCTCCGCGACGCGCGCCACAGCGAGCTCGACGCCCTGCCGGAACCGCTCGGCCGGCGCGTGGCGCACGTGATCGACGAGAACGCGCGGGTCGAGGCCGCGGACGAGGCCCTCCGCCACGGCGAGGTCGACACCGTCGGCCGGCTGCTCGACTCCTCGCACGTGAGCCTGCGCGACCTCTACGACGCCTCCACGCCCGCGGTGGAGCGCACCGTCGACGGCCTGAAGCGGGCCGGCGCGGCGGGTGCCCGGATGATGGGTGGCGGGTTCGGCGGCGCCGTGCTGGCGCTGTTTCCGCCGGCCGTGCCGCCGCCACCGCGGGCGATAGAGCTCGCGCCCGCCGCCGGCGCGCGGCTGCTCGAGCGTTCGTGAGGACTAGGGGCGCGGCAGCCGCGAGTCGGTGAGCCGGCTGACGTCGAGCACCGGCAGGTCCGGCGACAGCGGCACAACCCGGCGCGCGATCGAGCGGAAGTGGAGCTCGCGGATCTCGTCCGCGGGCACCGGCTTCGAGAACAGGTAGCCCTGTCCGTACTGGCACCCGTTCTCGAGCAGGAAGCGCTTCTGCGCCTCGGTCTCGACACCCTCCGCGTGCGCGCGCATGCCGAGCTTCTCGGCGAGCTGGATGATCATCTGCACCATCACCGCCGCCTTGGGCGACGCGGAGAGCCCGTCGATGAACGCGCGGTCGACCTTCAGCACCTGCGCGGGTATCTCCAGGAGCCGCGACAGCGAGGACAGCTCGACGCCGAAGTCGTCGATCGCGAGCCGGAAGCCCTCGCCGGTCATCTCGCGCAGCAGCGCGACGGTGCTGTCGAAGTCGCGCAGCGCGCTCGACTCGGTGATCTCGACCACGAAGCGCTCGAACGGCACGCCGGCGGCGGCGAGGCTCTCGCGCATGCGCGGGAGCAGGTCCCTCGGCTGCCAGAGCTGGCGGGGCGAGAGGTTGAAGGCGATCTCGAAGTCGAGTCCCTCGCGGTCCCACGCGCGCGCCTGGCGCGCCACCTCGTCCATCACCCAGACGCCGAGCCGCTCGATCAGGCCGGTCTCCTCGGCGACGCCGATGAACTCGCCCGGCGGGACGACGCCGAGCTCGTCGTCGTTCCACCGCGCCAGGGCCTCCACGCCCTTCAGCTCCCCGGTGTGGAGGTCGACCGTCGGCTGGTAGTTGAGGTGCAGCTCGCCCCCGTCGATCGCCTTGCGCAGACGCGCGATCAGCGACAGGCGCCGCCCGGAGTTCGGGTGGGTGCGGTCGTAGACGGTCACGCTGCCCGGGCCCGCCGAGCGGGCGCTCGACAGCGCGAGCTGGCCGCCGGACAGGAGCTGCTCCACCGTCTTCTCGTGATCGTCCGACGCCTCGCCCTCCGCCAGCACCGCGATGCCGATGCAGGCGCCGAGGTAGATGTCGCGCCCGTCGACGTTGATCGGGTCGGCCAGGGCCGCCTGCACGGCGTGCGCCACGTCCTGCGGCGCGCGCTCGGCGCTCGCCCACGGCTGCGGCGCCGCGGCGGGCGTGTCGCGCAGGTCGGTCAGGAGGATCAGGAACTCGTCCGCCGACCGGCGCGCGACTATCTCCGCCGATACGGCGGCGCGGGCGATGCGCGCCCCGGCGTGCCGCAGCAGCCGGTCGCCGGCGCGCGGCCCGAGGCTGTCGTTGGCCAGCCCGAAGTTGTCGAGGTCGACCGCCAGCACGCTGATCGTGCCGCCGCGCCGCTCGCGGCGGCGGAGCGCGAGCTGGAGGTGGCCCGCGAACTTCGTGCCGTTAGGCAGGCCGGTGACCTTGTCGTGGTCGCGGTGCTCGAGGTCGGAGCGTAGGAGCGCCTCGGCGAAGATCCAGACCGAGAAGAGGAGCCCGCCGGTGATCAGCGTCCGCGCGGGGTGCGCCAGCGTCCAACGCGGGTCCACGCCCACGGTGTCCACGATCAGGAGGACCCCGAGGAAGATCATGCCGGCGCGGATCGTCGGGCGGTTGAAGCGGGCTACGAGTGAGACGACGGCGATGGCGAGCCACGAGAGCGCCGGGCTGCGCGAGCCGCCGGTGATCGCGATCCCGAGGCCGAGCGGCATCTGCGTCGCGAGCCAGCCGGCCGCGGCCCAGTACTCAGGGTGGCGGCGGCGGTCGAGGTCGCGGTAGAGGTAGATCGACAGGACCGCGGCGGCCACGAGGACGGGCAGGGGCCACCAGCCCGTCTCCCCCGCAGATGCGACGACGACGCCCGCGAGCACGACGAACATGACCGCGCGCGCGCGGCCGACTCCACTGACTGTCGCCACAAGCCGTTCGCGGTCGACCTCAGTGGGGCACATCCAGGTGTAATCACCCACCGGTCGTCTATCGGCAGCTTCGCGCCGAACCACTACTTAAAACCGGCGGTTTTGCGGGCAATTGAGCGTCCCCGCGCCAGGCGTTAGCGTAAGAACAAGTACTCGAACAACCCCCAGATGGGGGATATTTACTCCGATGCGCGGAATTTCCCGCCCAGGTGCTTGACAGGAGAAGGTTCCTGATACAGGCTGGAACACGGCTGACCTGGGCGTCAATCTGTTGCTGAGCAGCGGATTCCTGCCTACTGGGCTCGACAGCTAACCCTTCGGCGGGAGGAACCCTCTATGTACGGCACGGCGCGTGTTGCGGAAGCACCGTTGGAACGGATCGACTTACCAATCGATCAAATTCCTGACCGCTGGTACAACGTCCTTCCGGATCTCCCGCGTGCCCCGGACGAGCTTCTCGACGCGCGTACCGGCGAGCCGCTCGACGAGGAGTACCTCGAGCGCCTGCTGCCACGCACGCTCGTCGCGCAGGAGCGCTCGCTCGAGCGCTGGATCAGCGTTCCCGAGCCCGTCGCGGCCGCGTACAGGCAGTGGCGGCCGACGCCGCTCTACCGCGCGCACGCGCTGGAGCGCGACCTCGACACCCCGGCCGAGATCTACTTCAAGTACGAGGGCGCGAGCCCGTCGGGCAGCCACAAGCTCAACTCCGCGCTGGCGCAGGCGTACTACGCCAAGCAGGAGGGGGTCAAGCGCCTCATCACGGACACCGGCGCCGGCCAGTGGGGCGTGGCACTCGCGCTCGCAGGCGCGCTCATGGGCGTCGAGGTCGTGGTCTACATGGTTCGGGCGTCGTTCCACCACAAGCCGCTGCGCCGCAACCTGATGGAGACCTTCGGCGCCACCGTGCTCCCGAGCCCCGGGCCGAGCACCGACGCCGGGCGCGCGTTCCTGGCGCTCGACCCGGACCATCCGGGCAGCGAGGCGACCGCGGTCTCCGAGGCCCTCGAGGTGGTGCGCGACGACCCCGAGGCGCGTTTCGCGATGGGTGCGTTCGCCAACCACGTGCTGCTGCACCAGACCGTGATCGGGCTGGAGGCCCGTGAGCAGCTCGAGCTGGTCGACCGCGAGCCGGACTACCTCGTGGCCTCGGTCGGCTGCGGGTCCAACATGGGCGGCCTCGCGCTGCCGTTCCTGGGCGACAAGCTCAACGGCCGCGACATCACGATCCGCGCCGCGGAGCCGGCGGCCTGCCCGACGCTGACCAAGGGCGAGTACCGCTACGACTTCGCGGACGCGACCGGGTCCGGGCCGATGGCGCGGACCTACACGCTGGGCCACGAGTTCGTGCCGCCGCCGATCCACGCCGGCGGCCTGCGCTACCACGGCGCCGCGCCGCTCGCCGGCCTGCTCCGCGACGAGGGCCTGATGGAGGCGACGGCGTACGGGCAGAACGAGGTGTTCGAGGCCGGCTCGCGGTTCGCGAGGCTCACCGGGTTCCTGCCCGCGCCGGAGACGGCGCACGCGATCCGCGGCGTGATCGACGTCGCGCGCGAGTGCCGTGAGCAGCAGCGCAACGCCACGATCCTGTTCTGCTACTCGGGCCACGGGCTGCTCGACCTCGGGGCGTACGGCAAGTACAACGCCGGCGAGCTGGAGGACGCGGAGACGTACGTTCAGTCGAGGGCGGCGGCGCCGGCCGGATTGGCGGTGGGCGCATGAGGTCCTATCCGCTCCTCATCGACGGCCAGGACCGCGACGGCCAGGGCTGGAACTACACGGTCAAGGCGTCGGCCCTGCTCAAGGACCCGATCGGGACCTTCAACATGAAGCGTGCCCTCGACCTCGGCCAGATGGACCCGGGCGACGCGCCGCCGGACGTGGTCGTCGGCCGCTGCGCGTGGGCCGACCGGCGCGAGGGCGCCGAGGCGCTCGAGGCCGCCGCGCGCGCCGCGCGCGAGTTCTCGCGCACCCCGGTGGACGTGCGCCGGGCGATGAGCGCGGAGTACCACGACGCGATCCTCGCCCGCGCCGAGGAGTTCGTCGACATCCTGGTCTGGGAGGGTCACCCGCGCCGCCTCGCGGAGTGGGAGGTCCGCGGGATGATCGAGGGCACCGCTCCGGACACCATGGAGTGGAACTTCGCGCAGCTGCGCTCGGAGGTCGAGCGCGGCGAGCGGCGGATCGTGGTCACGCGCAAGCCCGACGGCGTGGTCTGCATGAACCCGCCGCAGAACGCCGCGGGGTCCAACTCGGCACTCGGCTTCGGCGCGATCCTGGCCGGCAACTCGCTGGTCGTGAAGGCGCCGCGCTCGACGCCCCTCTCGGTGATGTTCCTCTACCGCGAGATCGTCGCTCCGCTGCTCGAGCGCCACGGCGCTCCGCCCGGCACCCTGAACCTGATCTCGGGCGACACGAAGCAGATCCTGCGCCAGTGGATCGGCAGCCCGCACGTGAACGACGTGATGTTCTTCGGCGACAGCACTGTCGGGCTGAAGATCGGCGCTGACTGCGTGGCGAACGGCAAGAAGGCGGTGCTCGAGCTGTCGGGCAACGACGCGATCGTGGTCTGGGAGGACGCCGACCTCGAGACCGCGGCGGCCGCGATGTGCGAGTGCTTCTACGGGTCGAGCCAGATCTGCATGGTCCCGAAGCACGCGATCGTTCACCCGGACGTCGCCGACGAGCTGATCGAGCGGCTGCTCGAGCGCGTCGCCGGCATCCGGCCTGGCTTCCCGGAGGACCCGGGCGTGCTGCTGTCGCCGGTGCTGAAGGCGGACCGCTACTTCTCGACCCTCGCGGAGGCGCGCGAGGGCGGGGCGAGCGTGCTCTGCGGCGGGCGCCGGGTCGACGTGACCGGCGAGCCGTCCGAGCAGGGGTTCTTCCTCGAGCCGGCGGTGGTGCGGGTCGACGGGCTCACCGAGGCCCGCGTGCTCGAGTGCGTGCGCGAGGAGACGTTCTTCCCCGTCCTGCCGGTGATCGTGCCCTCGGCGGGTGAGCGCGAGGGGCTGCTCGATCGCGTGATCGACTTCATGAACGCGAACGACTACGGGCTCCGCAACTCCGTCTGGGCGAGCGACGAGCAGGTGGTCGAGCGGTTCGTGCACGAGGTGACGAACGCCGGGCTCTTGAAGGTGAACGAGTCGCACATCGGGTTCGCGGCGCCGCTCGCCACCCACGGGGGGACCGGCCGCACGGGCGGCCCGCACGGCGAGTTGCACCACCCGATCCTCCGCACCTCGCACCTGCAGGGCGCGGCGGTCGTGCCCAGCGGGACGTACTCGCCGGAGAGGCTGCTCAGCGACGTCGGGCTGCCTGATCCGGCGATCGTGTGACATACGTACCTCCGCCGGACCTGCTAACTAAGGATTTAGCGGAGGCGCCGACGGCGGCAGCGCCTCCTGCGTCCCCTCGCTTGCCGGCCGGTACCCAAAACGCGCAAACGGAGCCCTCGCCCGTGCCCCCGGGGAGGCTCCGTGCGGTCCTGGTCGTGTGCTCGCTGGCCGCGTTCATGGCGTTCCTCGACGCGACGATCGTGAACATCGCGTTCCCGAGCATCCAGGACACGTTCAGCGACGTCTCGCGCTCGTGGCTCTCGTGGGTGCTCAACGGCTACAACATCGTCTTCGCCGCGCTGCTCGTGCCGGCCGGGCAGCTCGCCGACCTCGTGGGGCGCAAGCGGGTCTTCATGGTCGGCCTCGCCGGCTTCACGGTCGCGTCGCTGCTCTGCTCGCTCGCGCCGTCGGCCGAGGTGCTCGTGCTCTGCCGGATCGTGCAGGCGGTCGGTGCCGCGCTGCTCGTGCCCACGGCGCTGGGGCTGCTGCTCGGCGATCTCCCCGAGAGCAGGCGGATCGGCGGCGTGGCCATGCTCGGAGCCTCGGCCGCGGTCGCCGCCGCCCTCGGCCCGTCGCTCGGCGGCCTGCTGGTGCACGTGGCCGACTGGCGGCTGGTGTTCCTCGTGAACGTGCCGCTCGGGATCGTCACGCTCGTGATGGGATTACGCGTGCTGCGCGAGCAGCGCGATCCCGAGCAGGGCCGCCTACCCGACGTGCTCGAGATGGTCCTGCTCACGGTCACCGTGGCGTTGATCGCGCTCGGGCTCACCCAGGGTCCGGACTGGGGCTGGGGCAGCGCGCGGATCGTCGCCAGCTTCGCGGTCGCCACCGTGCTGCTCGCGGTGGTCGCCTGGCGCTCGCGCAGGAACCCGTCCACCATGAGCAACCTGTCGCTGAAGCTGCCCTCGGTGCGCTTCGCGAACGTCGCGATCCTGATCTTCGCCGCGGCGTTCTACGGCAAGATCCTCACCGACGTCCTGTTCCTCACCTCGATCTGGCACTACACGGTGCTCGGCGCGGGGGCCGCGATCACGCCGGGTCCGCTGATCACGGCGGCGCTGGCGCCTCCGGCCGGCCGGCTCGCGAAGCGCTTCGGGCTGGCGCCGATCGCCGCGATCGGCACCGTCGTCTACGGCGCGGGATGTGCGTGGTACGCCCTGCGCGCCGGCACGACCCCTGACTACGTGGCCGACTGGCTGCCGGGCACGGTGCTCACCGGCGTCGGGATCGCGCTGGCGTTCCCGACGCTGCCCACCGCGGCGGTCGAGGCGCTCCCGCCCCGCCTGTACGCCACGGGCAGCGGCCTGAACGCCACCGCGCGCCAGCTCGGCGGCGTGCTCGGGATCGCCTTCGTGATCGCGATCCTCGAGCACGTGACCGCGGGTGCCGCCCACGACGCCTACGTGAACGCCTGGACCTTCGTGGCCATCGCGGCCGTGCTGA
>JBJMLK010000270.1:0-2704 GCA_045805345.1 Thermoleophilaceae bacterium
GCGCGGATCGAGCACGACCCGCGCGACGACGGCGTGCTGATCCGCTCGACCGCGGCCGGCACGCGGCTGGGCGGCCTGGCGCCGCCGACCCGCGACGCGGTTCAGGCGCTGGCCCCGGCCTACGACGTGGTCGTGGTCGAGACCGTCGGGGTCGGGCAGTCGGAGGTCGACGTCGAGGATGTGTGCGACACGGTCGCGGTCGTGGTCCAGCCGGCGTCCGGCGACACGCTCCAGTTCCTCAAGTCGGGGATCATGGAGGTGCCGGACGTCCTTGTGGTCACGAAGTCCGACCTCGGCGACGTCGCGCTGCGCGCCCGTCGCGACCTCGCCTCGGCGCTGCGGGCGCTGGGCGCGCGCGACACACCGGTGGTGAGCGTCTCGTCGCTGCCGCCCCCCGCCGGCATCGACGACCTCGTGGCCGCGCTCGACGCCCACCGCGAGTCGCTCGACCTGCCGGCGGAGCGGCTCCGCGCGCGACGGCTCACGGCGCTGGCCGACTTCGCCGCCGAGCACGGCGAGGCGGGGCTGCGCGCGCTCGGCGGCCGCCGCGGGGCCGAGCGCCACCTGGCGTCGCTCGACCCGTCGCTCGACGCCGCGTCGCTCGTCGAGGCGCTCGGGCGGCGAGCCTCCGGGGAGGCCCGCGAATAGGCCTCGCACGGCGCGCGCTCGCCGTGGCCCGGCGGGACGTGGTCTGGCGCGCCTTCCTCGGCTCGCGCCTGCTCGTGCTCGTGGCGGCGATCGCCGGCGCGGAGCTCGTGTCGTACGGGATCGGGTCGCACGGGCCGGATCCGCATCCGTTCGCCTCGTGGCCCCTGGGCGACGCCCTCGACTTCGTGGTCGGCCCGTTCCTGCGCTGGGACGCGCACTACTACCTCGGGATCGCGACCGACGGCTACCGCCCGCATGTGGAGGCGCTGCGCGGCGCGCGGGCGTTCTTCCCGGCCTACCCGCTGCTGGTCCGCGCGCTGGGCGGCTTCGCCTCGTCCGGCGCCGCCGCGCTGGCCGCGATCGCGATCTCGCTGGGCACGTTCGCGGCCGGGCTGCGACTGCTCCACCGGCTGACCACGATCGAGCTCGGCGCCCGCGTCGCGGACGCCACCGTCGTGCTCCTCGCCTTCGCTCCGGTCGCCTTCTTCTTCAGCGCGCCGTACACCGAGAGCCTCTTCCTGCTCCTCTCGGCCGGCGCCTTCCTGGCCGCCCGCAGCGGGCGCTGGGCCCTCGCCGGCGCCGCGGCGGGCCTCGCGTCGGGCACCCGGCCGACGGGCGCGCTGCTGATCCTGCCGCTGGCGATCCTCTACGTGTACGGGCCGCGCGCCGACCGCCCGGCGCCGGGCCGGCATCCGATCCGTCCCGACATCCTGTGGCTCGCGCTGGCGCCGGCGGGGGTGGTCGCCTACAGCCTGTACCTGCGCCACGCCGTGGGCGACGCACTCGCCTGGCAGCACATCCAGCCGCTGTTCGGGCGCCGCTCGTTCGAGTGGCCGACCGAGACACTGCGGCGGACGGCGGTCGCGGCCTTCCACGCGGTGAAGGGCGACGGCCCGTCCGCCTATCGCGGCCCGATCCTGCTCGAGACCGCCTGGCTGCCGCTCGTGGTGGCCGGCATCGTCGGAGCGTTCCGCCGGCTGCCGTTCGCCTACGGCGCCTACGCGCTCACCGCGCTCGTGCTGGCGATCGCGTCCCCGGCGTACATCGAGCCCCTGCGCTCGCTTCCACGGCTGATGCTGCCCGTGTTCCCGATCGTCATGTGGCTCGCCGCGTGGACCGAGGAGCGCCGGATCACGCGGCCCGCGGTGGTGGTGTCGGCGGTGCTGCTCGCCGTGCTCACCGCGGAGTTCGCCAGCTGGCACGCGTACGTCTAGAGCACGCCTTCCCGGAACGCGATGGCGATCGCGTGCTCGCGGTTGCGGGCGTCGAGCTTGCCGAGCGTCGACCTGATCCGGCTGCGCACCGTGTGCTCGCTCACCGACAGCGTGGTCGCCACCTGGCCCGTGGTGAGCCCGTCGGCGAGGAGCACCAGCACGTCCCGCTCGCGCTCGGTCATCGTGGCCGTGATTCGCGGGCGGGCCGGCCGCCGCACCGTGGCCGACAGGTACTCGTCGAGGTCGCCCAGCGCCTCCAGCGCGGTCTCGATAACCCGGGCCTCCATCAGGGCGCGCCACCCTAACCGGTCGAGCCCTCTTGCGCGCCCGCCTGCAAGCCACGTTGCCGCCGCTTATGCTCGCGCCGTGCGGCTGCGGACCCAGCTCCTCGTGCTGCTGGCCGCATTCGCCGCCGGCATGGGTCTCGCCGAGCTGGCGGGGGCCGCGAACCTGGGCACAGCCATGGCCTTCGGTCAGATGGCGTTCGCCATCACGCTGGTGGCGATCCTGTGGCGCGCCTGAGCTCGTCGGGCGTGTCGACGCTCTCGAGGGCCGCGGCGGGGAGCTCCACGAGCCTCGGTCCCAGGGCCGCAACGGCGGCGCTGAGCGGAGCGTTCGCCTTCGCCGCCTCGCGCAGCGGGCGAACCGCGTCTTGGGAGTAGACGCCCAGCACCGGCTGGAGCCGCGAGTCCGCGGTGGCCACGGCCGCGACTGACCTCCGGTCAAAGGCCGCCGTCAGGCGCCGGCACTCGTCCGCGGTCACGAACGGCATGTCCGCGGCGCACACGAGCACGGGCTCCCCGGCGCGCTCCAGCGCGTAGGCGATGCCCGCCGCCGGGTGA
>JBJMLK010000271.1:0-20664 GCA_045805345.1 Thermoleophilaceae bacterium
CCTGCGCGCGCACACCGAAACCGCGAGACCGAGGCTCCCTGCAAGTGCGGCACCCCCCGGCCCCAGCCGCACGCCCGCGGCGAAGGCCTCGGTCGCTCCGAGCTCGTCGGCCAGAGCCGCGGCCGCGCGCCATGCTTCGGCGCCGAGTCGCTGGACGGCGAGGTCGAGATCGTCGAGCGGCTGGCGCTTGGTGGTGCCGTGGTGTGCGGCATGGAGGGCGACGATCAAAGCGATGGCGGCAGGCGTCGGCGCTTGCACCTCGATCCCCGCGACCTCGATCGGCTCGACGTGCGCAGAGAGGATCTCCCAGGACCGATCGCCGTCGACGGTGCAGCCCGGTAAGAGCCAGTGAAGGTCCACGTGACCGTGCGGGGCGCGCCCCCACTCCTGCGCATGCGGCTCGGTGACCCATCCATGGTCGCGATGGTCGAGCACGAGCGCGAAGCCCAGGCGCGTGAGCACGTCACCCGCGCGGGTGACGTCGCGCGGCGACACGAGCAGGTCGGTGTCCACGTACGGCCTGTGCGCAGCCTCGCCGTAGAGGGCGCGCCGCAACACCGGTCCCCTCAGGAGAATCGCGGTGCAGCCGGCTTCCTGGAGCGCAGGCACGACCTCTGCCGTCGTCGCGTCCACTCCCAGCGGGCGTGCCAGCTTCAGCAGACGGGTCGTGCTCACGTGAAGCGCGCAAGCTCGGAGGGGTCTCGGCTGAGGCCGCCCTGCACCACCGATCCGTTGACGGTCACCCACGCGTGAGCCTTGAAGGGATCGGTCTCCACGACACCGAGGTGACTGACGCAGTCGATCCGGCGACGCCGCAGCATCGCGCGCGTGGCGATCGCCTGGGGCAGGCACGTCGGGTGCCATGGCAGCAGTTGCGTGACGCGGCTCACCACGCGCCCGACGAGCAGCGCGTTGGCGTCGGCCGGCCGGGCACCGCCCGACGACGCGCTCCCGGCCCTGCCGAGCAGCCGAGTCGCGTACGAGGCCGGAAGCACGCGCGTGGCCACCGAGGCCAACGTGAGGAACAGCCCGGCTTCGGCGGCGAGTGCCGAGCGGCGCAGCAGCAGCGACGTCCGCGTCACGCGAGGAGGCCCCGCCCGTCCAGCGTCGCGACGAACGCCGCGGCATCCGCCCTCGCCTGCTCCGCGCCGATGCGGAAGCGGGCGACGAGCCGCTCTCCGAGGTCCTCGAGCGTGGTTCCCTCGGCCAACGCAGGCCACAGGACCGCTCCGGACGGGTTGACGGCGAAGTACTCGCCGCCGGCCACGTCCACGGCCACGATCTGGCCTTCGACCTCGCGGAAGTGCACCGCCTCGGGCCGCAGACGCAGGATCCGCTCGCTCACGACGGGTCAGTCTCCATGATGTGCCAAAGTACCGCGCCTGGCAGCTAGGGGCGACCCGTTTGGGTCGCCGTGATCCCCGAGAGGAGCCTCATGCAGGAGCACGATTTCGACGCCCCGGCCCCCGCGACTGACGACACGGTCGAGGCTGCGGCTGCGGATTACGAGGCCCCGGCCCTGATCCCGCTCGGCAGCGTCGCGGCGCAGACGCTGGTCACCGCCCACTAGTCCGCGTCGCCCACCGACGCGAGGACGCGACGGAGCAGCTCGACTCCCTCGTGCAGCCTGTCCCACCCGCGCGGGCGCACCAGGCGCCACGCCGGTAGCCGCACCAGGTCGAGGACCTCTGGCGGAGGCTGGGGAGACGAGCCCGCCACCCGTGCGCCGGCCAGCGCGGCGAGGCGCTCGGCCGGACTCATCGGTGTGAGCGTCGCCTCCGAGCCCCACTCGAGGAACGCGAAGCCGGCGAGAGGGAGGGTGGCTGGCGGCGGGGCCGTGCGTGCTCCCGACGCCGGGCCGATCGCCTGGAGAGCATCCGCTCTCAGGTGCAGCAGCGGCGTTCCCGCGGGCACGCGCCCGCGATCCATGGCTATGACCTCGTCGCAGAAGACCACGCCCCCCGCTCGAGCGTATGCCTCGAGCAGCGTGGTCTTGCCGGCGAGCGCCGGGCCCGCCACGGCCAGCGCGCGCGATCCGTCGGCAACCGCTCCTGCCTGGAAGGTCGGCCGGCCGGCCCACGTCGAGAAGACGGCCGCCATGCGCGCTGCGTACAGCGTGATGATCTCGGTCGCGGGGGGCGCTGCGGCCACGCGGATCGTGGCCTCGCGCGGGCTGCGGCGGAGGTGGATCGAACCGCCGGGCACGGCGAGGATCGCCTCGTCGTCTTCGACCGCATCGTCATCGGCGTATCGCGCGGGCGCCTCGTGACGGACCGCCACGGGCGGCCACTCGGCGGCCTCGTCACCGCCGGGAACGGTCCCGGGCACGCCGGTCCAGCGGAATCCGTACGCGGCGGCGGCCGTCACGTGCTGCCCATCACGCCGCGGATGGCCGCCGTCGTCTCGGACACGCTGTCGTGAGTCCGGGGACGCCGGATCTCGAAGGCCGGCAGGTCGGCCAGGGCTAGCGCCGCCTCGGGCGGCCCCGAGACGAAGCCACCGGCGCGATGGCCCGCCAGGAGCCGCATGCGCGCGGCCAGTCCGAGCGACTTCACCGCGTACTCCGACTCCCATTCGAGGAAGATGAGCCCAGTGAGCGGCAACTCGGCGGCAGCGGGTGGCAGGCGCAGCCGCCTGCGATCGTCCCTGACATGCATGGCTTGTCCCTCCACTCCGAGCGCGCGCGCGGCGGAGGTGCGCAGGTCGATGCAGCGCGGCCCGCGAAAGGTGGCGGCTCCGTCCACCACCAGCAGGTCGTCGCTCAGGACCGGCACGTCCTCGAGTGCGAGTGCCGCCAGCGTCGTGCTCTTGCCGCCTTCTCGTCCCGCCATCACCGCCCAGACGCCGCCATCCGGGCCCACGACACCGCCGGCGTGGAGGACCTCCCGGCCGAGCCAGCGCGAAAAGGCGCCTGCCACCACCGAGGCGAGAGGGTGCGTCAGCGATACCTGGTCCGGGGGCCGCGCCGTGAAGAACGTCGCGCTCCAGTCGCTGCGATCGACGGCGATCGCGCCCCCGTCCAGCAGCGGGATGACCGTGCGGTTGGGACCGCCGCGTCCGGGAGCCTCTCGGGCCGCCGCGTGCTCCAGACGTACAACCGGCCATCCTGGGGGTGCGGGCTCCATCGCCGCCGCTCCGGGACTGATGCCGGCGAAGGCCAAGCCATAGGCCCCTCCGATGCGGTCGTCGACATCGATCGAGACAACCCTAGGCGCCCGGCACGCGGCCGTCCGGCTTGAGCGTGAGTAGCGGTTCGCAGCCGCGTGTCGTCCTCACGGTCGGCAGCGCGCATGGCCGGCGGATCCTGCAGCGCCTATACGAGCGCGGCATTGCTCCCAACGCCGTGCTCATACACACGGGCGGCCTCGCGCCCCCGCCCGCGCACCGCCACGAGCGCCTCCCGGATCGGCTCTGGCGCTGGCCGCGTTCCGCGGTCTCGGGCGTGCGCCGGGACGTGCGCTTTCGCCGCTACAGCCGAGCCTGGTTCGCCGAGCGCGCGCCGCGGGTGGTGGCGACCGGGGACGTGAACAGCGGGCGGCTGCAGCGCGACCTCGAGCGGCTGGCTCCGGACTACCTCGTCCTCGGCGGTGGGGGGCTGATCCTGCCGCGCGTGATCGCGACAGCTTCCCGCGGGGTCCTGAACGCGCATCCGGCGTTGCTGCCCTGGATGCGCGGCTGCGGGGTGATGGGGCACTCGCTCGAGCAGGGCGTCGCCATGGGCGCGACGGTGCACCACGTGGACGCGGGGATCGACACCGGCCCGGCGGTCGAGAGGCGGTTGCTCCAGGTGAGCCCCGGCCCGGCGTCCCTCGCCGAGCTCGAGGCGGCCGCGATGGAGCTCGCGGCGGTGATGATGGCGGAGGTGATCGAGGATCTCGTCCGGCACGGGCGCGAACCCCGCGGGGTGCCGCAGCAGCGACGGTTCCCGCTCTACTCCGACCCGCCCGCGGCGGAACGCGCCGTGCATGAGGAGCTGGCGGCGACGGGAAGGGCCTTCGAGCTGTTCGAGCTCTGGCGACCGCTTTGTACGTCCTCGGACTCGTGGGCGTTGCCGGCGGCGCCGTTTGAGGCGCCGAGGTGAGCGGGTGAGGTGAGGGGCGAAGGATGGGCGCGGCTGGTTTCGAACCAGCGACCTCTCGCGTGTGAAGCGAGCGCTCTCCCACTGAGCTACGCGCCCTGCGGCGAGCGATTCTAGGCGGCCGCCGCAGGATGCATTGCAGGGAGCAAGGGTCGCCCAGCCGGACCGACTCACTGCACATGGGGTACCCCCGGTCCGCCGCTAGGACCGGGACGCTCGCCGCGCTCGCCGTCGCGCTGGTGCTCGTCCCGGCCGTCTTCGCATCGTCCGCGTTCGCCAAGAGCGCGAACACCGCTGCGCTCCAGGTCGCGATGCGCGCGCTCCACCACTACGACGGCAAGATCGACGGGATCCGCGGTCCGGCGACCACGCACGGCCTGCGCGTCTTCCAGAAGGCGCATCACCTGACCGTGGACGGCATCGTCGGCTCCGACACCCTGCGGGCCCTCGGCTGGCGTGGGCGCGCGATGATCGGCCAGCGCATCGTGAAGCGGCATGACAAGGGCTGGGACGTGTCGGCGATCCAGTTCATGCTGCACGGGCGCGGCTTCTACCACGGCACGATCGACGGCGGCTTCGGCCACTACACCGACCGGATGGTGCACAGGTTCCAGCGCCACTACCACGTGAGCGCGGACGGCGAGGTCGGCCACGTGACGCTGAAGCTCCTCATCCACGGTGGCTCCACAGGTGGCGGAGGCGGTGGCGGCGGCCCCACCGGCCCGGTCCGTTTCTACCGCCCGGTCGACGCTCCGATCACGAGCCCCTTCGGCATGCGCTGGGGACGCCCGCACCAGGGCATCGACTTCGGCGCCCCGTACGGCGCGCACATCGAGGCCGCGGGCGTCGGCACCGTCTCGTACGCCGGCTGGAACTCGGGCGGCTACGGCTACCTCACGATCATCGACCACCGGCTCGGCTTCCAGACCTGGTACGCGCACCAGTCGCGGATCGCGACGAGCGTCGGCCGGAGGGTGTCGGGCGGGGACACGATCGGCTACGTCGGCGCGACGGGTCACGTGACCGGGCCGCACCTCCACTTCGAGGTGCGCCTGAACGGCACGCCGATCGACCCGATGCCCTACCTGCTCTCGGGCACCGCGAAGCTGAACCCGAACACGCACTTCGCGGAGCACCCCGACGGCTGCTCGCCGCCCTCGGGCCCGTCGTCGGACCCGCGCACCGCCCGCCTGGGCAGCTGCGGCTGACCACGCCGGCGCCCTAGAGCGTCTTGAGGATCCGCTCCTTCGTCTCCTCGAAGTCCTCGTCGTTGATCAGCCCCTTGTCCTTCATGTGGTGGAGCTCCATCAGGCGATCGACCCCGGGCCGCGTGTCGGTCGGGCCGGACGCGCCGCCGCCGGCCGGCGTCGCCGTCACTCCCCCTCGAGCCGCCTCCGGCACGCGGTAGCCGCGCCGCGCGATCACGTCGAGCACCGCGGACCGCGCGTCCGGGTTCGAGCGGAGGTCGAGCGTGCCCTGATGCGGGTCGAGGCCCTTCGCGCGCAGGACATCGATGATCTCCTGCTGCGCCGCGGCGTCGCTCGACAGGTCCACGTTGGACCCGTCCGGGAACGCGAACGTGAACGGCATGCTGCCCGCGGTCACCGGCGCGCCCGGCATCGACGCCATCGCGGCGCCGGCCGACATGTTCGACCAGTCGATGAAGATGTCCCCGTGGTCGTTCGGGTTGACAAACACGGTCAACGGCCGGCCCGTGCCGAGCATCCCGATCGCGATCAGCGGCACGGTCGCCTTGATCTCGCACTGGTACGGCGGGATGCCCTGCGCCTGCACCTGGAGCTTCAGCTTGACCTGCGGGTTCTCGTTGATGTAGACGCCCGTCTGGGTCATCTCGAGCACCTGCGCGGTGCCCGGCAGCCCGGTCTGGCGCAGCGCGAGCTTGCGTCCGGTCGACCGGTTGATGAAGAAGTAGATGAGCCCGATCAGGACGGCCACGGCGATCCAGATCTGGCCGATGCCGATCGACGGCATGGCGATCGTGAACGCGATCCCGCCGATCAGGAAGAACGCGACGATTAACCATTCGACTGGATTTATCCGTGTCATGCGCGGCAGCCTAAGTCCTCCGCACGGGTGACGCCACCGCTGCCAGCGGCTAGCATCCGCAGCGGACCGTGCTAGGCGGGGAGGTAGCGGTGCCCTGCACCCGCAATCCGCTCTAGCGGGGCCGAATCCCCGTCCGAGGGGTTGGGCCTCGGGGCCAGTACGCCGGTCGGAGGCGTCGACGGCCAGGTCCCACGCGGTGAGCGCTCGCGAACCAGGTCAGGTCCGGGAGGAAGCAGCCTTAAGCGATACCGCTCATGCGCCGTGGGGAAGCCTGGCAGGAGTCACCGGCCGACGGGTACGCCCGGGAACCCTTCTTCGACGGCGGGTGCACGGTCCGCTTTCAACCCCTCGTGCGGCAGCCGCCGTACAGCACCCACGAGCGGTTGCGCGCGAGCTCCTCGTACCCGCGCGGTCGCCGCGCCGGCGCGGTCAGGTCGCGCTTGTCGAGGATCGAGAGCTTGGCCACGCGGCGGCTGGCCGGCGCCATGAACAGCCCGCGCCGGCCAGGCTCGCGGAGCTTGGCCGAGACGATGGCGCCCGGCCGGCGGCCGGTCCAGTACGCGAGCTGCGGCACGGTTCTGTGGTTGGGCACGTAGAGGGTCCCGCACTTCCCGAGCGCCTCGTGCGCGCGCGTCGACTCGACGAGCGAGTGCAGGTCCGCGTCCACCCGCTGCCGCGCCGCGATGTCGTCGCGCAGGGTGGTGAGGCGGTCGACCTGCTCCGGGAGGAACAGGCAGATCCCCGCCAGCGCCACCAGGCCGCCGATCAGCCAGCCGCGCCGGGCGGGGTGGTCGCGCGCCAGCGCGGTCCAGCCGAAGACGCCGGCCGCCGCGAACAGCGACAGCATGGCGCCCGCGAGGAACAGGTAGCGGCCCAGCAGCGGCAGCCCCGCGGCGGCGAGCACGAGGTACGCCACGCCGTTGAGCACCAGCAGCGCCGCCGGGACGAGTGCGCGCCGCCGCATCCACGCGAGCGCTGCGACGAACCCCAGCACAGCGGCGATCAGCTCCGGGAGCCGCATGATCTCGCCGAGCCGGCGCGGCATCAGCTTCGGCACGTTGCCGAGGCCGGTCGGCCGCTTCAGCTCGCCCGCGAGCTCGTGCGTGCCGTGCAGCGACCAGAGCGCGTCGCCGGTGACCGCTAGGTCCGAGGCGAGCCAGATCGCGGGCGCCGCCGCGGCGAGGAGCGTGAGGCCCAGGCGCTCACGCCACCCGCGCCCGGGGAGGAGCCAGAGCCAGTAGACCCCGATGAAGAGCCACGCCTCCGGGCGCAGCAGCCCGGCGAGGCCGAGCAGCACCAGGACCGGCCAGCCGCGCCGGGGGCGCCGCACCTCGAGCACGGCCGCCCATATGACGAATGCGATCGCCGGCAGATCGACGTACCCCCGTATGCCGAAGTTCAGGGGGGGCACCCGAGTGGAGAAGATCACCGCCGCCAGCACCCCCACCGGCCAGGCGAACGACTCGCGTCCGAGCCGGTACAGGCCGACCGCGATCCACCCGATCGCGAACAGGACGAGCGCCAGCATCACGCCCTCGCCGGCGTCGCCGAAGCGCGACGCGAGCATCCCGACGGCTATCGCCAGGGGATGGGGGGTGGGGGCTACGGGGGTGTCGTAGTGGGGGGTCAGTCCCCCAGCCAGCTCGTCCCCCCAAACGAGGGCGTAGAACGTGTCGTAGTTCAGGAACGCGTGTCCGAAGTACGCGAACACGAGCGCGCCCACCAGGGCTGCGGCCAGCACGTTCGGCAGCGCTCTGCGGGCCCACGCCATAGCGGCGGCACGCTATCTGTCCGGCGCCGCAACGCCCCTCGTCCCGCCCGTGCAACGCTCCCTGCCGCCCGCCGGTGCCACGTCTAAACTCGCCCGGCCGCCATGCTCTCGCTCTACCGCCGCCACCGCCCCCGCAGCTTCGACGAGGTGGTCGGCCAGGAGCACATCGTCCGCACGCTGCGGAACGCGATCGAGCTCGGGAAGGTCCACCACGCGTACCTGTTCGTCGGTTCGCGCGGCACCGGCAAGACGAGCATGGCCAAGCTGCTGGCCTGCGCGCTCAACGCCGACGGGGGCCCGCGGGTGGACTTCGCGCCCGACGATCCCGGCTGCCGCGCGATCATGACCGGCAACTCGCTCGACGTCGTCGAGATGGACGCCGCGTCCAACAACTCGGTCGACGACATCCGCGAGCTGCGCGAGAACGTGGCGCTCGCGCCGATGGGCGGCGCCCGGCGCGTGTACATCCTCGACGAGGCGCACATGCTCTCGAACGCGGCGTGGAACGCGTTCCTGAAGACGCTCGAGGAGCCGCCGCCGCACGTCGTGTTCGTGCTGGCCACCACCGAGGCTCACAAGGTGCCCGCCACGATCGTCGACCGCTGCCACCGGTTCGACTTCCACCGCCCGTCGCTCGACCAGATCGCGGGCGTCCTGCGGCGGGTCGCGACCAGCGAGGGGATCGAGGTCCCCGACCCCGCGGTGGCGATGATCGCCCGCGCCGCCACCGGCAGCTTCCGCGACGCGCTCGGCACTCTCGAGCAGCTCGTCACCTACGGCGGCCAGGAGGTGAAGCTCGACGACGTGCTCGAGATCCTCGGCGTCGCCGACGCCGAGCTCGTCTTCGACGCGGCCGACTCGCTCGCCGACCACGATCCGAAGGCCGCCCTCCTGACGGTCGAGCGGCTGTCCGCGTCCGGCCGCGACGTCAAGCAGTTCATGCAGGACCTCGCCGCGCACCTGCGCCATCTGTTCGTCGTGCAGACGCTGGGCGACGTGCCCGACTCGTTCGCGGTCACCGCCGAGCAGTCAGACCGCGTGGCCGTCCAGGCGGGCCGCGTAGCGCAGGGCGAGGTACTGCGCGCCATCGATCTGCTCGCGGCCGGCCTGGCGGCGATCAAGGACGGCTCGGAGCCCCGGATCCAGCTCGAGCTCGCGCTGCTGAAGGCGGTCCAGCCGCAGGCCGACCTGTCGCTGAGCGCGCTGCTGTTCCGCATCGAGCAGCTCGAGCGGAAGCTGGGGGAGGGGCGCGCCGGAGGAGCCCAGGCCGGCGAAGGCGGCGGCGAGCCCCGCGCCCAGGCGGCGCCCGCGCAGGCCGCAGCCCCCGCGCAACCGGCGGCCCCCGCGCAGCCGGCGCCGCAACAGACCACCACCCAGCCAGCAGAACCCCCACCAGCGGCGGCAACGGCATCCGCACCGAACGCCATCACGGCCGAAACACCGGCCGCGGTAGACGCCCCTCGGGCGGGTGGCGCGGAGGACCGCCTTGAGCGCCGACCATCCCAGGGAGGCGGTCAAGGCGGCCGCAGCGACAGGACCCGCCCGCCACGGCAAGCCGAGCCGCAGGCAGGAGCCGCAACGGCAGTGGCGGTGCAACCAACAGAGCACGAGCACGAAGAAGAACCCGCAACCCCGCCGCTCTCCCTAGAAACCCTCCACCCCCTCTGGCCCGCCGTCGTCGACGCCGTCCGCTCCGAGAACGCGATGGTCGGGGCCTGCCTCGAGGGGGCCCGACCCGTGTCGATCGAGGGCGACCGCCTGACGATCGCGTTCCCAGTGCTGGCCGGCTTCTCGCGCAAGACCGTCGAGCGCAACCGCGAGCTGCTGCAGTCCTCGCTCAGGGCGGTCACCGGCCGCGCCCTGGCGCTCGAGTACGCAGCGAGCGACGCCGCGACCGAGGAGGTCGCCCCGGCCGGGTTGAGCGAGGAGGAGCTGATCGAGCGGCTGAAGCGCGACTACGGCGCCACCGAGCTGTTCGACGACGACGAACCAATGCCGCCCGGGGAGGCGTGATCGTGCCCAATCAGCCGAACATGAACCAGATGCTCAAGCAGGTGCAGCAGATGCAGGCCGAGATGGCCAAGGCCCAGGAGGAGCTCGAGTCCGAGATCGTCGAGGCGAGCGCGGGCGGCGGCATGGTGACCGTGAAGGTCAGCGGCGGGCTCGAGGTCAAGGAGATCCGCATCGACCCCGAGGCGATCGACCCCGAGGACGCCGACATGCTCCAGGACATGGTGCTCGCGGCGGTGAACGAGGCGCTGCGCTCGGCCCAGGAGCTGGCCGCCAACCGGCTCGGAGCCGCCACCGGCGGGCTCGGCGGGCCTGGCGGGCTCGGCGGCCTGGGCCTGCCCGGGCTGTAGCGCGGGCCCGGGGGGGCCGGACCCCCGGCGCGACCCCCTTCCTCAAGCGCCTCAGCGCGGCTGCCGATGAGCCCTCAGTGTCGCGTCGAGAGGCGATAGCCGGGCGTGCGCGCGAGCTCCTCGCGTCGCGCGTCCTCTGGTGCACGGCTGCCCTGCTCGCCGTGGCGACCACGGGCGCGATCATCGCGTTCGGCAGCCGCCCGGTCACGACCGCCGTCCCGGCGGCCCTGGCACTTGGGCTCGTGCTCGGCCGCTACTCGCGCGGGCGCGACCCGGAGGAGCTCGCCGACCAGCTCGGCGAGACCCGGCGCCAGCTCGAGTCGCTCGCCCTGCGCGACCCGCTCACCGGCGTCCTGAACCACCGCGCCTTCCAGGACCAGCTCGAGGTCGAGCTTCGCCGCGCCCGGCGCGAGAACTGGTCGGTCACGATCGTCGCGGTCGACCTCGACGACTTCCGCGAGCTCAACGACAACCACGGGCACGAATACGGCGACGCCGCGCTGACCGCCGTCGCGCAGGGCCTGTCGAGCGACCTTCGCCCGGGCGACCTGTGCGGCCGGGTGGGCGGTGACGAGTTCATGCTCGCCCTCAGCGGCTGCGACGCGACCACGGCGCACGAGGTGATCGACCGCCTGCGCGTCTCCGTCGAGCAGCGCGCGGCCGCCGCGGACGTCCAGGCGCTCACGCTCAGCGCGGGCATCGCCGAGTTCCCGCGCCACTCGATCGGCCGCGCCGATCTCATGCGCTTCGCCTACGGCGCGATGTACTGGTCGAAGTCGCGCGGTCCGGGGCTCACCTCGCTCTACTCCGCCAGCGACGACTCCGCGCTCTCCGCCGAGGAGGAGGCCGCGCGCCTGCGGCGCAGCGGTCTGTTCAACACCGTGCACGCTCTCGCCCGCGCGGTCGACGCCCGCGACGGCTACACGCACATGCACTCGCAGCGGGTCGGCTTCTATGCCGCGACGCTCGCCAGCGCCCTGGGCATGTCCGAGGACCGCGTCGAGTCGATCCGGATGGCCGGGCTGCTGCACGACGTGGGCAAGATCGGGATCCGCGACGCGATCCTCCTCAAGCCCGGCCTGCTCACCAAGCAGGAGTTCGCCGTCATGCGCCGCCACGCCGAGCTCGGGCGGGCGATCATCGCCGGCGCGGGGATGCCGGAGATCGCCGAATGGGTCGGCCTCTTGCACGAGCGGATGGACGGCCGCGGCTACCCGGACGGGCTGAGCGGCGACGAGATCCCCGTCGAGAGCCGTCTCCTGCACGTCGCGGACGCGCTCGAGGCGATGACCTGCCCGCGCGCCTACCGCACGCCCAAGACCGCCGTCGAGGCGGTGGCCGAGCTGGAGGCCAACGCCGGCAGCCAGTTCGACGAGCAGGCCGTGCGCGTCATGGCGCGGCTGATCCGCGAGGGCGCGGTCGAGGTCGGCGAGCAGCCGCGGCTCGGCTCCCCGCTGTCCGGCGCCGAGTCGCCGCCCCCGCTGCCGGCTGCCTAGGCGCCGCATAGGCAAAAGGGGTCCGACCCCGTTGAGGGTTGCCGGCGCGACCGCGGCCGTGGGTACCCTCGCTCCGTGTTCTCGCCGCCGGTCAACCGGCTCATAACGGAGCTGGCGCGCCTGCCCGGAATCGGTCAGCGCACCGCTCAGCGGCTCGCCTTCCACATCCTCCGCACGCCCGAGGACGAGGCGCTTCCGCTCGCCGACGCGATCCGCGAGGTCAAGGAGACCGTCGGCCAGTGCGAGGTCTGCTTCAACCTGGCGGTCGGCCCGCGCTGTCGCATCTGCGAGGACGAGCGCCGCAGCGGCGACGTGATCTGCGTGGTGGAGGAGCCGAGCGACGTGATCCCGATCGAGCGCACGCACGAGTTCAGCGGCCGCTACCACGTGCTGGGCGGGGCGCTGTCGCCGATCGACGGCGTCGACCCCGAGGACCTGAGGCTCGCCGAGCTCTTCCGCCGCGTGGAGGAGGGCGACGCGCGCGAGGTGGTCGTGGCCACCAACTCGACCACGACCGGCGAGGCCACCGCGCTCTACATCGCCGACGGCCTGCGCGAGCGCGCGCCCGGCGTGACCGTCACCCGGCTCGCCAGCGGCCTGCCGGTCGGCGCCGACCTGGAGTACGCGGACGAGATCACGCTCGGCCGCGCGTTCCAGGGTCGCCGGGCGCTCTGAGCGGGAGCAGCTAGGGCGTCGTCGTCGTGGTGCCCGGCACCGCGGTGGTCCCCGGAGCGGCGCCGGGCACCACGGGGGCCGCCGGCTTCGCCTTGGCCCGGTTGCGCAGGCCCAGCTCGCGCTTGACCGTGACGATCCGCGCGACCGCGGAGTTGAGCCGGACCGGCGAAATTTGCCGCGAGCGCGCGGCCGCGAGCAGCGCCTGGTAGGCGGGCTCCCAGTCCTTGGGCCCGGAGATCCAGACCATGTCCGCGCCGGCCTGCACCGCCTGGACCGCCGCCTTCGGCACGGTGTTACCGGCCACGATCGCGCCCGCGTCGAGGTCGTCGGTGATCGCGATCCCGCGGAAGCCGAGCCCGCCGCGCAGCAGGTTCGTCTCGATCTCGTGCGACAGCGAGGCGGGCACCACGAACGAGTCGGGCGCGTAGGCCGCGTGGCCGACCAGGACCGCCGGAGCGCCCGCCTTGATCGCCGCGCGGAACGGCGTCAGGTCGCGCCGGCCGAGCGCGGCCATGTCGAGCCCGACGCTCGTCGGACCCTCGTCGGTCGACTCGGTGGCCGCGCCGATCCCCGGGAAGTGCGACGGCGCGGTCAGCATCCGCGCCTTGCGGAACGCCGACACTACGGCCGCGCCATACGCCGACACCTCGTGCGGATCGTCGGAGAACGCGCGCGGCCCGAGCTGGTCCGCACCGCCGGCGCCCACGTCCACGTCCGGCGCGAGCACGCCGTTGAGCCCGAGGCGCTTCAGGAACTTGGCCGTGAGCCGCGCGGCCACCGCCCCGTCGCTTGGATCGCCCAGCTCGCCCGGCGCCGACCCGGGCGGCAGGTCGGGGAACGCCGAGAAGTCGCCGCCCTCCTGCTGGGCGACGACGAACGGCGGCTGTCGGTCGCGCCCGGCGGCGGCGTTGCGAATCGCGTCGGTGAGCGCCCCCAGCTCGGTGCGGCCGATGTAGTTGCGCCGGTCGAGCGCGACACCGCCCAGCTCGAGCTCCTTGAGCTTGCTGAGGAAGGACGCGTTGGCGTCGGTGCCGCTGAACCCCACGAGCATCAGCTGGGCCACCTTGCGCTCGAGCGGAAGACCGGCCACCAGGCGCCTGATCGCCGCGGGCCCGCGCGCGCCGGGGAGCCCGCCGCCGGGCGGGGGGATCAGCTTCGCGAGGAACGACCGCGGCGGCGACGGCGAACGCGTGACCGGCGCGCGCGCGGGGCTCGTCCGCTTCGGCTTCGAGTCGCCGCTGTCGCAGCCGGCCAGGACCGCGAGCGCGACCAGGATCGCCGCCAACGTGCGGCGCGAGGCGGGCGCGGATCGGACGATTCCGCTGGTCACCAGGCGAAAGCTATCCTCGCACCGCGATGGGCGACCCCGCTTCGCAGACCGTCGTCATGAAGTTCGGCGGGACGTCGGTCGCCGACGCCGACCGGATTCGCCGCGCCGCGGGCCGGATCGTGACCGCCAAGGAGGACGGCAGCCGCGTGGTGGCGGTGCTCTCCGCGCGCGGCAAGACGACCGACGAGCTGATCGCCTCCGCCTACGAGGTGTCCGAGCGCCCGCACCCGCGGGAGATGGACATGCTGCTGTCGACCGGCGAGCGCGTGTCGTGCGCGCTGGCGTCGATGGTCATCAACGACCTCGGGCACGAGGCGGAGTCGCTCACCGGCTCCCAGGCCGGGATCGTGACCGACGAGTCGCACACCAAGGCGCGGATCCTGGACGTGCGGACCGACCGCATCGAGCGGCTGCTCGAGCAGGACAAGATCGTGCTCGTCGCGGGCTTCCAGGGCACGTCGGCGTCGCTGCGCTCGAACGACGGCGAGTACGAGATCCACGGCAACGTGACCACGCTCGGCCGCGGCGGGTCCGACACGACCGCTGTCGCGATCGCCGCCGCGCTCGGCGCCGACGTCTGCGAGATCTACACCGACGTCGCCGGCGTCTTCAGCGCCGACCCGCGGATCGTCCCCGACGCGGTGAAGCTCCCGGAGGTCTCGTTCGAGGAGATGCTCGAGATGTCGGCCTCCGGCGCCGGCGTCCTCCAGCTCCGCTCCGTGGAGTACGCGCGGAACCACAACGTGCGCATCCACTGCCGGTCGAGCTTCGACGACGGACCGGGTACCTTCGTACTCACAGAGGAAGAGACGATGGAACGCCCGCTCGTCACAGCAGTCACACATTCGACCGACGACGCCCGGATCACGCTCACGCAGCTGCCGGACCGTCCCGGCGTGGCCGGACGCGTGCTGACCGTGCTCGCCGACGCGAACGTGAACGTGGACATGATCATCCAGAACGAGCCCGAGTCCGAGGGGCACGGGGCGGACATGTCGTTCACCGTGCCGCGCGACGACCTGATCGTGGCGCGCGAGGCGCTCGAGCCGCTCCGCGGCGAGCTCGGCATCGGCGAGGTCGCGACCGACCCGAAGATGGGGAAGGTGTCGCTGGTCGGGGCTGGAATGAGGACCCACCCCGGCGTCGCGGCGAAGACGTTCACGGTCCTTGGCGACGCCGGGGTGAACATCGAGATGATCTCGACGTCCCCGATCAAGATCTCGTGCGTCGTGCGCGAGGACGACGTCGCCACGGCCGTGCGCCGGCTGCACGAGGCCTTCGAGCTCGGCGAGGACGCGATCCGCGAGGAGGACCCGCGCGGCTCCGAGCACAGGCCGAGGGCCGGCTGATGCGCGTAGCCGTGGTCGGAGCGACCGGAGCCGTCGGCTCGACCATGCTCGGGATCATGCGCGAGCGCGGCTTCAAGGCCGACGAGATCGTGCCGTTCGCGTCCGAGCGGTCGGTGGGCCGCAGGATCGACCATGGCGACGACCAGCTGGAGGTGCAGGGGCTATCCGAGGAGTCGATCCGGGGCTTCGACCTCGCGCTGTTCTCGGCCGGCGGCGGCACGAGCGGCGAGTGGGCGCCGCGCTTCGCCGAGGCGGGCGCCGTGGTGGTCGACAACTCGTCGCGCTGGCGGATGAACGAGGGCGTGCCGCTCGTGGTCTCGGAGGTCAACCCCGACGACCTCGCGCGTCACCGCGGGGTCGTGGCCAACCCCAACTGCTCGACGATGCAGATGGTCGTGGCGCTCAAGCCGATCCTCGACGCCGCCGGCATCGAGCGGCTCGTGATCACCACGATGCAGTCGGTGTCCGGCACCGGCCAGCGTGCGGTCGAGGAGCTGCACGACCAGGCGCGCGCGGTGATCGAGGCGGACGAGATCCCCGCGCCGGCGGTCTACCCGCACCAGATCGCGTTCAACGTGATCCCGCAGGCGGGCGTGTTCCCGGAGGGCTCCGACTACACCGACGAGGAGCTCAAGCTGGTGAACGAGACGCGCAAGATCCTCGGCCACCAGGACATCGCGGTGTCGGCCACGTGCACGCGCGTGCCCGTCTACACCGGCCACTCGGAGTCGGTCAACGTGCAGACGCGCGAGCCGCTCTCGCCGGAGGAATGCCGCGAGCTGCTCGCCGCCGCTCCCGGGCTGGTCGTGCTCGACGACCCGGCCGACGGGATCTACCCGCAGGCGCTGGACGCCGCGGGCCGCGACGAGGTGCTGGTCGGGCGGATCCGCCGCGACCCGTCCCACGAGCGCTGCCTCAACCTGTTCGTGGTCGGCGACAACCTGCGCAAGGGCGCGGCCACGAACGCCGTGCAGGTTGCCGAGCTGCTCGTGGAGCGCGACCTGCTGCACGGCGCCGGCGAGCGCCGCGCCGCTTAGCGCCCGCGCAGCCCGGGTACGGGAGCGGCATGAACGCCGACCGGATCCTCAAGCTCATGTCCCGCGGCTCGACGCGCGGCCGCACCGGCCGCCGGCGCGGCAGCAACCGGCCCCGCGGTGAGGGGCAGGGCCTGATCGCCACCGTCCGCCGGCTGACCGGCCGCCGCTAGCACGGCGAGAAACCGAACGCGTTCGGCGGCGCTAGCGCGGCGCGCCGACCGGCTCGCGACCGGCCGCGCGCCCGTGCGGCCGCGCGATCCGCGCGAGGTCGCGGCGCGTGGAGATGCCGAGCTTCGAGTAGATGTTGCGCGCGTGCGTGCGCACGGTCTCGACGCCGATCGAGAGGGCGTGCGCGATCTGGGCGTTGGTCATGCCCTCCTGGAGCAGCTCGAGCACGTCGGCCTCGCGCGGGGTGAGCAGGTCGGGCGCCGGCAGGCCGATCTCCTCGGGCTGATCGGCCGCGGCCGCCGAGCGCGGCAGCACGTGCATGCCGCGCGAGGCGAGGTGGATCGCGTTGATGATGTCGCGCCCCTGCGTCTCCTTCGAGATGCACGCGGTGGCGCCGAACGACAGCATCTGGTTGCACTCGGCCGCCGACGGCCGGTTGGCCAGAACGACCACGCGGGTGTCGGGGTGCCCCTGGTGGAGCTGGAAGATCATCGCCGGGTTGGGGAGCGTGCCGAAGTTGAGCAGCACCACCGAGGGCCTGTGGTCGTCGAGCACGGCCTCGAGACGGTCCAGGTCGACCTCGTTCGCGACCAGCTCGAGGTTCGGGTCCTCCGCGATCAGCGACGCGAGCCCGATCGACACGAGGTCCTCGAAGCGCGCCGAGACGATGGTCACAGGGGCCGGCATGGGCGCGCATGTTACACGAGACGGGGGAGAAAGGGGGAGCTGGGGGTCCCCTTAACCTCCCCCTCACCCTCACCCACCGGCCCCTCCCAAGATCACCCCAAGTTCACGCCTGCGGGGGGACGTAATACGGGCCCACACAGGGAACCATTCACGTACCGGTTAGGGACGCACCGGCGACTGAGACTTTCAAGCTTCCCAGGGCGCGTAGGGGTACGCCGCACCGCGAGAACCGGCCAGTTCGCTGGCCGGTTTTTCGCGTTCTAGGCCGTTTTTCGGTGGTGCTGCGGATGTTGGTGGCGGGCGGGTCCTGTCGCGGGTCAGCGTCCCCCTCCTGTCTCCAAACTGCGTAGCGTCGCCAGGAGGGGAACGCCGACACCGCGCCACCCGCCCGAGACACCGCCCAGGCCCACCGAAAAAAGCCGGCGCGGGCGGCCAGTCTTAAAACGTGGCCTCAGGCTGAGGTGGTGGACCGGCCGCGCTGGTCGGGCACGACAGGACCCGCCCGCGGCAGCGCCCGGGCGGAGCAGCAGCTAGGCGGCCGCGCCCAGCGCCGCCACCTTGTCCTGCACCTCATCCGTCTTCACCACGTGGCGGTGCAGGCCCAGCTCCTTGAAGTCGAGTCCGAGAGCCAGACCGACGAGCTGCGGCAGGTGTAGGACGGGCATCCCCAGGTCGCGCTCCACGAACGGCTGCGCCTCGGGTTGCTGGAGATCCAGGTTCAGGTGGCAGAGGGGGCAGGGCGTGACGACGCAGTCGGCCCCGGCGTCCAGCGCGTCGGCCATGTGGCGGCCGGCCTGGCGCAGCGAGGTGGTGCGGTTCATCGTGACGATCGGGAAGCCGCAGCACTTGTGGCTGCCGGCGTACTTCACCGAAGTGGCGCCGCACGCCTCGATGACCATGTCGAGGTACTTGTCGCGGTCGGGATAGAACTCGTAGCCGAGCCGCCGCGTGGGGCGCACGATGTAGCAGCCGTAGAACGGGCCGACGCGGAGTCCCTCCAGCGGACGCACCACGCGCTCGCGGAGCACGTCGAGGCCGATCTCCTCGACGAGCAGCCAGAGGAAGTTCTTGTTCCACCAGGCGCCGCCCCGCTCGTACTCGAGTCCCTCGGGCTCCAGGTGCTCGTTGATGTGGGCGCGGTACGCGGAGTCGGCGTCGAGCCGCTCCTGGCACTCCGACTGCGCTCCCTGGCAGGTCGAGCAGATGTTCATCATGCCGGCGGCGCCGTCCACGCCCTGCGCCAGCGAGAACGTGCGCGCGTTGAGGGTGTCCGCGAGCTCCTGGTTGTGCTCGGCGATCACGCCGGCGCCGCAGCAGTTCGCACGGTCGAGCTCGACGAGCTCGAGGTCGAGCTTCGGCGCCACGGCCGCCATCGCGCCGTGCAGCTCGGGGGTGAACCCGCGCGACACGCATCCTGGCCAGTACGCGAGCTTCATGCCTCCTGCGACGCCTCCGCCATCGTGCCCTCCTCCTCGCCGCCGGACTCGCCGACGATGTACAAGTTCAGCTCGAGCCTGTCGTCCTTCGACTCGACCTCGTCGAATATCCGCTTGACCTGGTCCTGGCCCTCGAGCTTGTGGGCGATCAGGGCCGTCTTGATCGAGACCTTCCGCGACGTCACGCCGCGGATGACCGTCGGCAGCTTCGCGGTCAGCTCCTTCAGCGCCGCCGGCTTGACCTGCGCGCGGATCAGGCTGCCGTCGCCGTAGGAGCGCGGCAGGAGCTGCGATTCGGACAGCAGCCCGTACTTGTTCACGAGGTGGGTGAACGCCTTCTCGTGCCCGAAGCCGTTGTTGCGGTCCTTGATCCCGAAGTCCTGGGTGGCGCGCCGGCGCAGCCGCATGATCTGGTTCATCGGGGCCACGTCCTTGGGGCACACCTCGATGCAGGCGAAGCAGTGCGTGCAATCGTAGATCCCGTGCTCATCCTCGGCGAGGTCCAGCAGCCGGTCCTCGGTGTGGGCGTCGCGCGGGTCGCCGACGAAGCGGTAGGCCTTGGCCAGCGCGGCCGGGCCGATGAAGTCGGGGTCGACCTCCATCGAGAGGCACGCCGAGTTGCACGCGCCGCAGTGGATGCACGCCATCGACTGCGTGATGTCGATCATCGACTCCGGGTCGACGATGTACTCGCGCGCCGGCGGGTCGCCCTCGGGCAGGAGCCACGGCACCACCCGTTGGACCTTCTTCCAGTGGACGGCGTCCATGTCCACGATCAGGTCCTTGATCACGGGCATGTTGCCCATCGGCTCGACCACGATCGCGCCGTTCGGTGCGCCGTCGGCCGCCTCGCCAAGCTTGGTGTTGCAGGCGAGCCGCGACTTGCCGTTGATCCGCACGCCGCACGAGCCGCAGATCGCCGCCTGGCACGAGCAGCGGATCGCGAGCGACCCGTCCTGGTCGTTCTTCGCCCGCAGGATCCCGTCGAGCACCGACCGCTCGGCGGGCAGGTCCACGCCGAACTCCTCCCAGTACGCGGGCCTCCCCGACTCCGGGTCGTAGCGACGGATCTTCAGCTGATAGTCGGGCAATTCAGTACTTCCGCTCTTCCGGTTCCCACTGGGTGAGGGTCACTTCAGAGTACGAGACGGCCGGCTTGTCGCCCTCGCGCGTCAGGTCTATGTGCTTGAGCCAGTCGTCGTCGTCGCGCTCCGGGAAGTCGGTCCGGAACTGCGCGCCGCGGCTCTCCTTGCGCTCCAGCGCGGCCACCACCACGCACTCCGCGTTGTCGAGCATGAACCCGAGCTCGATCGCGCCGAGCAGGTCCTGGTTGAAGACCGTGCCCTTGTCGTCGATCTTCACGCTCTTCGCCTCCTCCTTCAGCCGCTGGACCGCCTCGCCGGCCTTCAGCAGCCCGTCCTCGTCGCGGAAGACGGCCACGTACTTGTCCATCGTGCGGCCGAGCTCCTCGCGGATCTCGGACACCCGCCGGCCGTCGCCCTCGCGCCGCACGATCTCGTCCAGCCCGCGCGCCTCGTCCTCGATCGCCGAGCGGGGCACGACGGGCGTCCTGTGGTTGCGCGCGTGCTCCGCTGCGTGCTTGCCGGAGCGGCGGCCGAAGACCAGGGTGTCGAGCAGCGAGTTGGCGCCGAGGCGGTTGCCGCCGTGGACCGACACGCAGGCGACCTCGCCCGCGGCGTAGAGCCCGGGGATCGACGTCTGGCCGTCCACGTCGGTCTTGATGCCGCCCATCGTGTAGTGGTTGCCCGGCTTGATGTGGATCGGCTCGCGCGTGATGTCGACGCCGGCGAAGTCGCGGCCGACGTTGACTATCTCCCTGAGCGCCTCGTGGATCCGCTTGCGCGGCACCTTGGTGATGTCGAGCGCGACGGTGCCGTCGGGGAAGCCGCGGCCCTCGTTGATCTCGGTCTGCTCGGCCCGCGAGACCACGTCGCGCGAGGCGAGCTCCATCTTGTTGGGAGCGTACTTCTCCATGAAGCGCTCGCCCTCGGCGTTGTAGAGGTGGGCGCCCTCGCCGCGGGCGCCCTCGGTGATCAGCAGCCCGTTGCCGGCCAGTGTGGTGGGGTGGTACTGGACCATCTCCATGTCCATCAGCGGCGCGCCGATGCGGTACGCCATCGCGATCCCGTCGCCGGTGCAGATGAGCGCGTTGGTGGTCGGGTTGTAGATCTGCCCGTTGCCGCCGCTCG
>JBJMLK010000272.1:0-4497 GCA_045805345.1 Thermoleophilaceae bacterium
ACCCGGCGCGCGCCGTCCTTGCCGCGCAGGTAGCGGTCGTAGGAGTACTCCACGCCGGACTGCCCCACGCGGTCGCCCTGCTTCACGCCGCGGTAGCGGTCGGTCTTCAGCTGCTTGGCGTTGACCTCGCCGACGGTGCCGAACAGGTGCGCGCCGATCTCCCCGTACGGGTACTTGCGGAACGCGAGCTGCTCGACGTCGACCGCCGGGAAGCGATCCTGGTTCTCGAGGATGTAGCTGTAGGTGGCCTGCGGCACGTCGCTCTTCACGATCGCCGGCGAGAACGGAACCGCGGCGAGCTGCTTGTTGACCGTGTGCCGGACCTCGCGCCCGCTCATGTGCAGGAGCGGCCCGAGGCGGCGGTAGATCCGCGCCTGCGCGTGCGGGTTCTTGGGCAGCTTGTCCGGGCTGATCGTGACGGCGAGCCCGTAGCGGTTGTCCACCAGCACGCGACCGTTGCGGTCGAGGATCCGGCCGCGCGGGGCCTGCACGGTGATCTCGCGCACCCGGTTGTTGTTGGCCTCGGCCTTGTACTTGTCGCCGGAGAGCACCTGGAGGTACCAGAGCCGGAAGAAGACGACGGCGAACAGCACGAGCGCGACGCCGCCGATGATCGCGACGCGCACCGCGAGCTGCGGGGTGATCGGGTGTCGCGTGTCGCGGTCGAGGTACACGGGCTTAGCGGTCCCTGCTGTGGCGCGTTCGGCGCACTCTAGATGACCATCTCAAACCTCAAGCCCGCGGAGACCGAGCGGGCCGGTGGCGCTGGTCTCGGCACGCCGCCTGCGGGTGCCGGGCTGGGTGAGCAGGACCGGGCGCACCACCCGCCTGACCAGTCCGAAGACGGGCACCGCGATCAGCACATTGAGCAGCGTCGTGACTATCGCGTCGCGGACCATGAGCGGGCTGACGGACGCCTCGAGCTCGAGCATGAAGCTGACGGTGGCGAACGCGAGGAGGTAGCCGAACGTCGCCGCCGCCCCGACCGGGATCGCGATCAGGCCGTGGGCGGGATCGCGAAGCTCGCCGAAGCGCCCGACGCCGTAGCCGACTGCCGACAGGACGAGCGACGAGGAGCCCACGTTCTGCCCGATCGCGAGGTCGAGCAGCAGGCCGACGCAGAAGCCGGTGACCGCGCCGGGCACGCTGCCGCCCCAGAGCGCGACCGCGGCCACCACGAGCGGCGTGATGTCCGGCGAGGCGCCGAGCACGCGAATCTGCGCGAAGCCCGAGATCTGCAGCACCACGCCGAGCAGCACGAGCAGGCCCACGCGGATCACGCTGTTGGCGGAGCGGGTCACTGCCCGGGCACCAGGCTCGCCTGCTGGGTCCCGGCGGGCCGGGCGGTCAGGACCTGCACGTAGTCGATCCGGTGGAAGTCGGCGTAGGGCCGGACGTGCACGCGCTGGTAGGTCTCGATCTCGTTGGGGCTCACGGACTTCACGGTGCCGATCGGCACGCCGCGCGGGTAGAGCGACTCGAGCGGCCCGTCCCGGAAGCCGGACGTGACCACGACCTGCCCCTTGCGGATCAGGCGGCCCCTGCGCACGAAGTCGAGCTGGAGGTCGTTGGGATCGCCGACCGCCGGCCGCAGCGTGCCGTTGGCGCCGACCGGCATCACCTCGCTCGAGACGGCCACCGAGCCGTCGGTGATCAGCGTGATCGTGGCCGTGCCGGAGGTGACCGACGACACCTTGCCGACGAGCCCGTCGCCGGTGATCACCGGCTGGTCCTCGCGGATGCCGTCGCCGCGACCCTTGTCGACCTGGATCGTGGAGTACCAGTCGGTGGGCGAGCGGGCGATCACGCGGGCGGTGACGGGCTCCGTGCCCTGCGGGAAGCCCGGGCGCTGCTGCAGGGCCACCATCGCGCGGAGCTGCTCGTTGTCGCGTACGGCCGTCTGCGCGAGGGCCAGCTGGCGCCGCGCCCGCGCGAGCTCCTTCTTCAGCTTCTTGTTCTCGCCCTTGGCGCCGAACGCGTCGCCGACGAAGTTGAACAGATCACGGAACGGCTTGGCCGCGGTGCTGGCGCCCTTCTCGATCGGCTTCAGCACCTGCTGCGCGCCGCGCGACACGCCGTGCAGGAGCCCGCCGCTCGCCTCGCCGAAGTACCCGGTGAGCAGGATCACGGACAGCACGACCAGCGCGGCGAGCACCGCCCTGCGTCGACGGATGACCTTCTTGTCGTACACGCGTCAGCGTCACCTGCGGCGGCTTCGCGAGTTGTTCCGGTTCGAGCGGTGGATTGCCTCGAACTCCTCGAGCGATCGCCCGGAACCCACCGCCACGCAGGTCAGGGGCGACTCGGCGAGGTGCGCGGGCATCTGGGTCTCGTCGCGCAGCCGCTCGTCCAGGCCCTGGAGCAGCGAGCCGCCGCCGGCCATCATGATCCCGCGGTCCATGATGTCGGCCGCCAGCTCGGGCGGCGTGCGGTCGAGCGTCTCCTTCACGGCGTCGACGATCGCCTGCAGCGGCTCCTCGAGCGCCTGGCGGACCTCCTCGCTCGTCAGCACGACAGTCTTCGGCAGCCCCGACACGAGGTCGCGGCCGCGGATCTCGGCCTGCACCTCCTCGCCCAGCGGGAACGCCGAGCCGATCTCGAGCTTGACCTCCTCGGCCGTCTGCTGCCCGATCATCAGCTTGTACTCGCGCTTCACGTAGTTGATGATCGCCTCGTCGAGCTCGTCGCCGCCGATCCGGATCGACTGCGAGACGACGATCCCGCCGAGCGAGATCACGGCCACCTCGCTGGTGCCGCCGCCGATGTCCACGACCATGTTCCCCGTCGGCTCGCCGACCGGCAGCCCGGCGCCGATCGCGGCGGCCATCGGCTCCTCGATCAGGTATGCCTGGCGCGCGCCGGCCGACAGGCAGGCCTCCTCCACCGCGCGCTTCTCCACGCCCGTTACGCCCGACGGGACGCAGACCACCACGCGCGGGTGCGCCCAGCGGTTCTGGTGGACCTTCTGGATGAAGTGACGGAGCATCTGCTCGGTCACGTCGAAGTCCGCGATCACGCCGTCCTTGAGCGGCCGAATGGCCTGGATCGTGCCCGGCGTGCGACCCAGCATCCGCTTGGCCTCGATGCCCACCGCGTGCACCTCGCCCGTGCGCGAGTCGATCGCCACCACCGACGGCTCGGACAGCACGATCCCGCGCCCGCGCACGTATACGAGCGTGTTGGCGGTGCCGAGGTCAACCGCCATGTCGCGGCCGCCGAAGCCGGTTACGTACGAGAAGAAGCCCATGAGACGAAGAGTTGCCTAGCGGGTGCTGGCGTGCCCCCCTGGCGAGCCGGCTCGGGTGCACGTCGGGCGCCGGCCCGCGAGCGGCGAAGTATACGAGCCTGGATCGGGCCTTCGTACGGCTTGCAACGCGCGGATCAGGTCCCGTCGCGGGCCAGATCCGGGGCCAGCCGCAAGAGCTCGGCGAGCGGCAGCCCGACCACGTTCCAGAAGTCGCCGTCGATCGACTCGACCAGCGCGGCCCCGCGGCCCTGGATGGCGTATCCGCCCGCCCGGTCGCCCCATTCGCCGCTGCGCAGGTACCAGCGCAGCTCCGGCTCCTCGAGGCGCCGGAAGCGCACCCGGGTCACGGCGGTGGCGACGCGCTCGGCTCCACCCGAGATCAGCGCGATCCCGCTCCACACCTCGTGCGTGCGGCCCGAGAGTCGGCGCAGCAGCGTGGCGGCGCCGTCCTCGTCGGCGGGCTTGCCGAACACGTGGCCATCGAGCACCACGTCGGTGTCGGCGCCCAGGACCCGCTCCCCCTCGACCGCGCGAGCCTTCCGCAGCGCGTTCTCGACCACCAGCCGGCGCGGATCGCCGCTCGTCTCCTCCTCCACGTCGGCCGGCGTCACGCGGAAGTCCACGCCCAGCTGCTCCAGGATCGCCCGCCGCTGCGGCGAGCGGGAGGCGAGGACGAGCGGCTCCCGCATATCGACGGTCTAGCTGAGCTCGGGGAAGAACAGGCCGATCTCGCGCGCGGCCGACTCGGGTGAGTCGGACCCGTGCACGAGGTTGGTCTGGACCTCGAGCCCGAAGGCGCCGCGGATCGAGTTCGGCGCCGCCTCGAGCGGGTTGGTCGCGCCGATCAGCTGCCGCGCGGCCACGACCGACTCGTGGCCCTCGAGCACCAGCGCGACCAGCGGGCCGCCGGTGATGAACTCGACCAGCTCGCCGAAGAACGGCCGCTCGCTGTGCTCGGCGTAGTGCTGCTCGGCCAGCCCGCGGTCGACGGTCATGAGCTTCATCGCGACGATCCGCAGCCCCTTGCGCTCGAATCGCCTGAGGATCTCGCCCGTGAGTCCGCGCTCGAAGGCGTCGGGCTTCACGAGGATCAGCGTGCGGTCCATGGTCAGGCCCCCCTCACGCGTCGCGCGGGGCGGTGCGCTGGGGCGGCGCCGCGCGCGTGCTGCGATCCGGGGGCGGGGCGGCGCGGGACGTGCGCTCCGGCGGCGGCGCCGAGCGCTCGGCGGCGGGGGTGGCGGCGCGGCGGG
>JBJMLK010000273.1:0-11075 GCA_045805345.1 Thermoleophilaceae bacterium
AGGCCCGGACCGCCGTCGCGGCGGCCGAAGCCTGTCGCGATCACGGTCACGCGCAGGTCGTCGGCCACGCCCTCGTCGATCACCGCTCCGAAGATGATGTTCGAGTCCGAGGCCGCGGCGCTCTGGATGATCTCCGCCGCCTCGTTGACCTCGAACAGGCCCAGGTCGCTGCCGCCGGTGATGTTCAGCAGGATCCCGGTCGCGCCCTCGACGGACTGCTCGAGGAGCGGCGACGAGATCGCCGCCTTGGCCGCCTCGGCCGCACGGCTCTCGCCGCTCGCCGCGCCGATGCCCATCAGCGCGGAGCCGGCGTTGTGCATGATCGTGCGCACGTCGGCGAAGTCGAGGTTGATCAGGCCGGGGATCGTGATCAGGTCGGTGATGCCCTGGACGCCCTGGCGCAGCACGTCGTCGGCCGCGCGGAAGGCGTCGAGGATGCTGGTCCGGCGCTCGACGATCCCGAGCAGCTTCTCGTTCGGGATCACGATCAGCGTGTCGACCTGCTCGGCCAGCTCGTCGATGCCCTCGGTCGCCTGGCGCGAGCGCTGGCTGCCCTCGAACGTGAACGGGCGCGTGACCACACCCACGGTGAGCGCGCCGATCTCCTCCTTGGCGATCTCGGCGATGACCGGCGCGGCGCCGGTGCCGGTGCCGCCGCCCTCGCCGGCGGTGACGAAGACCATGTCCGCGCCCTTGAGCGCCTCCTTGATCTCGTCGCGGCTCTCGTTGGCGGCGCCGTGCCCCGTTTCGGGGTTCGCGCCGGCGCCTAGCCCGCGCGTCAGCTGGGCGCCGATCTGCAGCTTGATGTCGGCGTCGCACATCTGCAACGCCTGGGCGTCGGTGTTGACCGCGATGAACTCGACGCCCTTCAGACCAGCGTCGACCATGCGGTTGACGGCGTTCGTGCCGCCGCCCCCGACACCGACGACCTTGATGACCGCCAGGTAACTCCCCGTGTCCATCGCTCCCAGTTCCTCGTCGCGGGCGACCTGCGCCGCCCTATTTCCGGGCCTTCTTCCGTCCGACACTCGAGCAATAGTTGAGTGTTCCCCGAGCGTGCGAACGGCCGGAATTTGCGCACTGTAGGGGGTTTCCCGTCGCAATGTCAATCCGCGGCAGGATTTCGTGCGCGCGCAAACTCTCGATCATCACTTGAGACTTCGTCATTTCTCGACCTGTACTTGAGGGTTGGAGACGCGGCTTGTGAAGCGGGCTTTGGCTAGGGCGTAGACGCCGACGGGGTCGTCGTCCCGGTGGGTGCACCCGTCGCCGGCCCACCGGACGTGGCCGGCGGTGCAGCTCCGGTCGCGCCGGTCGCGGCCGTGCTGCCGGCCCCAGCCGTGGGTGCGCCCGCCGTCGCCCCGGCCGCCGTGTCCTGCGGCACCGGGGCGGGCGCGTCGGCGGCTTCCGGCTGCTCGTCCGCCGCGGGCGGCGGGAGGTCGAGCCCACCGGCCACCGCCCGGTCCGGCAACCGAACGTCGACGTAGGCCGCCCCGCGGCTCGCGGGGTCGGAGAGGATCGCTGCCGCGGCGGCCCACTTCGTGCCGAGGTCGGCGGGGCTGCCAAGGATCACCTCGAGCCCGCCGGACAGGTCGGCCACGAGCCCCTTGCCGGGCAGCTCGCGGATCCGCGCGACCCGCTCGAGGAGCGGCCGCGGCGCCGCGGCCGCAACGGCCACCAGGCGTCGCGCGCGACCGCGGCCGAGGTAGGTGCCGCTCGGCAGCGCGCCGACGTCGATCGCGGGAAGGTCGCGTGGGATCGGATCGACGTCGGGCAGCAGCACGCCGCCCGATCCGACGGCGACCCGCTCGTTGCCGTAGGCGAGCACCGCGACGGGCGCCTTCTCCACCACCGCGATCCGCATGGCGTGCGGGAAGTCGGTCGTCACGCGCACCGCCTCGACCGCCGCCCCGGCGCCGAGCGCGTCGCGCAGCGCCGCCTCGTCCACGTGGAGCGTGGTCATCTCCCTCGCGGCCGCCACGAGCGCGGCGCGCTCGCGCGGGGCGTCGCTGCCCTCGAGGCCGGTCACCGCCACCCGCTCGACGCTCACGAACGACGAGTCGCGGAACCAGAACATGTAGGCGGCCCCGAGCAGGGCCGCGCCGAGCAGGGCGAGCAGGAGTCCGCGCCGGACACGGGGCGACGGCGCGCTGGCCACCCGCCGGACGAGCGAGGCCGGGGCCCGGAGCAGCCCGGGAGCCGCGGCCGCGGCGGCGGCCCTCACGACCGCAGCGCCTCGGCGTCGACGTCACCCAGCAGCTGAACCTCCGGCTCGAGCTCGACCCCGAAGCGCTCGCGTACGCGCCGGCGGCCCTCGGCCATCAGCGCGATCACGTCCGCGGTGGTCGCCTCCCCCGTGTTCTCCACGAAGTTCGCGTGCTTCTCGGCGAACCGGGCGCCGCCCACGGCCAGGCCGCGGCAGCCGGCGGCGTCGAGGAGCTGGCCCGCGCTGCGCCCCTCCGCGCGCGGGTCGTCGGGGTTCTTGAAGGTCGAGCCGAACGTCTTGATCCCCGACGGCTGGGCCGCGCGGCGCTGTGAGCGCATCTCGGCCAGCGTGCGCTTCACCTCGGACGGATCGGCGGGCGAGAGCGCGAACGAAGCGCGCGCCACCACCTCGCCCGGCGTGAGGTTCGACCGCCGGTAGGCGAACCCCAGGTCGTCGGGGGTCCTTCGGGTGACCTCCCCCGGCCGGGCCACCTCCACCCACTCGAGCACGCGCGACAGGTCGCCGCCGTAGGCGTTCGCGTTCATCCGCACCGCGCCGCCGACGGTCCCCGGGATGTTCACGCCGAACTCCAGCCCGCTGAGGCCCAGCCGCGCGGCCAGCGCCGCGGCCTGGGGCAGCCGCGCGCCGCCGCCGCACACGAGGCGCTGTCCGTCCGGCACGATCGTGGCCAGATCGTCGTCGAGCTTGAGTACGAGTCCGCGGAAGCCGTCATCGGCTATCAGCAGGTTCGAGCCGGACCCGACCACTCCTACCTCGATCCCCTGCTCGTGCGCCCAGTCGAGCAGCTCGGCCAGCCGCTCGGCCGACCCGGCGCGCGCGAAGAAGTCGCCGTGGCCGCCCGTGCGGACCGTCGTGAGCCGCTCCAGCGGGTAGTCGGCCTCGACGCCGTCCGGCACGCCGCTCACCGCGCCGCCGCCTCGGGCAGGCCCGTGGCGGTCGCGGCCACCAGCGCCCGCGCCACGCGATCCACGTCGCCCGCCCCGAGCGTGAGCAGCACGTCGCCGTCGCGCAGGATCGAGGCGAGCAGCCGCTCGGCGTCCTCGTGGCGCGGCGTCCAGTACACCGGGCGCCCGCGCGAGGCATCCGCCGTGGCCGCCGCGATCAGCCAGCCGCTGACGCCCGGGTGGTCCTCGGCTCGCTCGCGCGCCGGGTACACGTCGAGCACGCAGGCGGCGTCGGCCAGCGCGAGCGCCCTGCCGAACTCGCGCGCGAGCCGCTCGGTGCGCGAGTAGAGGTGCGGCTGGAAGCAGGCGACCAGCCGGCGCGGCTCGAGCGTGCGCGCCGCCTCGAGCGTGGCCCGCACCTCGGTCGGGTGGTGCGCATAGTCGTCGTACACCGCCGCGCCGCCCGGGGTGGTGCCGATCCGCTCGAAGCGCCGGCCGGCGCCCCGGAAGCTGGCGAGCGCCGGTGCCGCCTCGGCCGGCTCGACCCCGGCCTCGCGGCAGGCGCGGAGCGCCGCGAGCGCGTTGAGCACGTTGTGCTCGCCCGGCACCTGGAGGTTGACGACGGCGCCGAACGCCTCGAAGCGGGCGCCGCCCGGGCCGAGCTCGAGCCCGCCGGCGTCGGCCAGCCCGTAGGTCACGTCGGCCTCGACCCCCGCCTCCTCCCACGCGATCGTGCGGCCGGCGGCGGCGGCGAACTCACCGAAGGCGGCGGCTATCTCGCGCGGGGTGCGGTAGGTGGCGTGGTGGTCGAGCTCGACGTTTGTCACCACGGCGAGGTCCGGCGCGAGCTTGAGGAACGACCGGTCCGACTCGTCGGCCTCGACGACGGTCCAGTCGCCGTCGCCCCACGCGGCGTTGCGACCGGTGGTGCGCAGCTCGCCGCCGATCAGGTACGCCGGGTCGCGCCCGGTCTCGATCAGCACGTGCGCGACCATGCAGGCCGTCGTGGTCTTGCCGTGCGTGCCGGACACCGCGATGCAGGGCCGCAGCCGCGCGACCTCGGCGAGCAGGTCGCTGCGGTGCATCACGCGCGCGGCGGCGGCCAGCTCGGGGTTGTCGGGGGCGATCGCCGTCGAGACGACCACGTCCGCGCCCTCCGGCACGTTCCCGGCCTGATGCCCGATCGCGGGCTCGATCCCCTCGCTGCGCAGGGCGTCCACGTAGGGCGACTCCGCGCGGTCGGAGCCGGTCACCTCCGCGCCGAGCTGGCGCGCGACCAGCGCCAGGCCGCTCATCCCGGCGCCGCCGATCCCCACGAAGTGCAGCCGCCTGCCGCTCCAGGTCACGGCCCCGACACTAGCCGTGAAGCCGGGCGTGAAGCGGGTATCGGTAGGGTGCGGATCAGAAGCTACGAAAGGAAAAAACGTGCCCTGGGACGAGATCAAGCCGCAGCAGTTCGACGCGTTCGAGAAGGAGCTCGACGGGATCTCCAAGAAGACGATGGAGGACCACTACAAGCTCTACGAGGGCTACTGCAAGAAGACGAACGAGTGCCGCAAGCTGCTCAACGACTTCGACTACGGCGAGATCGAGGGCAACCAGGTGTACTCGCAGCTCCGTGCGGTCTCGGTCGACTACACGTTCGCGCTGCTCGGGATGAAGAACCACGAGCTCTACTTCGGCCACCTCGGCGGCGACGGCGGTGAGCCCAGCGGCCGCTTCGCCGAGATCGTGGACGCCGAGTTCAACGGCGTGGACAAGTGGAAGGACTCGGTCCGCAAGGCCGCCAAGGCCGCCCGCGGCTGGGTCATGGTCGGGTACGACCTGAACGACGGCTCGCTGTTCAACTACATCATGGACACCCAGAACCTCTGGGCGGTCTACAACATGGTGCCCGTGCTCGGGATCGACGTGTACGAGCACGCGTACGCCGCCGACTTCGGTGCGACGCCGGACGGGCGCGGCGAGTACGTCGAGGCGTTCTTCCGCAACCTCGACTGGGACCACGTGAACCGCCAGCTCGACGCCGCCGAGGCCGCCAAGCGCGGCGCGGACGAGAGCCGGAGCACCGGGGGTGGCGAGGACCGCTAGCGCGGGCTTCGGGGATGGGCGGCGGCGCCCAACGGTGCCGCCGTCTCGCCCAACCCCGTAGTCTTTCTGACCGGGACGTCGGCAAGGGGGGCGCGTAGGACATGACTGCTCTCGAACTAACGACAAGCGACCACGCCGGCGGTGCGCACATCGTGCTCACCGGCGAGCTCGACATCGCGACGGCGCCGAAGCTCGAGGAAGAGGTTCGGCGGCTCGAGACCGAGGGTCGCAAGCTGATCGTGATCGACCTCCGGGGGCTCGAGTTCATGGACTCGAGCGGGCTGCGGGCGCTGCTCGCGGCGGACACCCGGGCACGCGAGCGCGGCGCGCGACTCGTGATCGTGCGCGGCGACGAGCGGATTCAGCGCGTGCTGCGGATCACTCGGCTCGACGAGCGGCTCGAGATCGTGGACGACGCGGCAGCCGTAGCGGCGGCCTAGCCGCCCGCGAGGGCGGCGCGCTCGCGGTCGAAGTCGGCCGGTGACCACGCCGACTCGTCCTCGCCGCGCGACGGCTGGGACTCGGCGGCCTGGCGCTTCGCGAGCTCGCTCATCGCGACGGAGCCCGCGGCGCCCGCGAGGAGCTGCGCCAGCGCCCAGCGCGGGCCCGACTCGCGCTCGGTGACCGCGGCCACGGCGGCGAGCAGCACCAGGTTGTACTCGTAGCCGCCGTCGGTGGACCAGAGGCCGTTGGCCAGGTGCACGTGGCGGATCGCGGAGATCATCGTTGCCGACAGGCTCGCGGCGGCGAGCGGGGTCGCGACGCCCGCGGCGAGCAGGAGCCCTCCCCCGGCCTCGGCGGTCCCGGCGGCGATCGCGTTGCGGCGCCCCGGCCGGAGACCGAGGTTCTCGAAGAACGCGCCCGTGCCGTCGGGGCCCCCGCCCCCGAACCAGCCGAACAGCTTCTGGGTTCCGTGCCCCGCGAACAGGGCGCCTAGCGTGAGGCGGAGCAGCTTCGAGAAAGCGTTCATGACTCCGCCGTACCCGGCGCTCGGCGAACTAGTCCGCCGCGCCGTCGATCTCGAACCAGACGCGGACGGGCTCGCCGCGGTCCACGCCCCAGCGGTCGGCCAGGCGGTCGACCAGGTGCAGCCCCCAGCCGCCGGCCTCGAGGCGGGGCCTGTCGCGCGGCGCGGGCTCGAAGCCGCGCCCGGGGTCGCTCACCTCGGCGCGCACGCGGCCGTGCGTGACCGCGACCCTGATGCCGACGTTCGCCCCCGCCGCGGCGCCGGAGTGGCGCACGGCGTTGGTCACGAGCTCGCTGAGCAGCAGCCGGACGTCGTCGAGGACCGATGCGTCGGCGCGGCCGTCGAGCGCCCCCACCGCCGCGCGCGCCTCGGCCGCCGCCGTCGGGCCGACGTCGAGCCGGACCTCGATGCACGGCCCGTAGGCGCTGCCGCCGCCGGAACGGGGGAACGGCGCACGCTCGGCCAGTGCGTAAAACGGGGTCCTCTCCGGATAGCCGAACGAGTCAGGCAGGCGAGCTGTCTGGGTCTCGGTGGAGTTCAAAGGTGAGTCCTCCGACGGGTCGAGGGGTGCCCCCCGTCACCGGTCTTATTCCCGGGCCTCCCTGCCGAAAACGTGGTGGGCGTCACGCACCATTTCCCTGCACGGAGCGGCCTTCAGGCGCGTGCGGCGGTGACGACGGCGTCAGCGATCCGGTCAGCGGCATCCGGCCTCGCGAGCCGGCGAGCCGCGGCGACCATGGCGCGCAGGCGCTCGCCGTCGCCGATCAGGCGCTCGACCTCCGCGCGCAGCCGGGCGGCGTCGAGGTCCGCGTCGGGCACCACCACGGCGGCGCCCGCGTCCGCCATCCAGCGCGCGTTGCCCGCCTGGTGGTCGGCTGTGGCGTGCGGATAGGGGACGAGGATCGCCGGCAGGCCCGCGGCCGCGAGCTCGAACACCGAGCCGCCCGCGCGGGCGACGGCCAGGTCGGCGGCACCCAGGGCGTCCGCGAACGGCTCCACGTACTCGAGCAGCCGGTAGTGGGCGGGTGAGCCGAGGGCGTCGAGACGCTCGCGCAGCGACGGGTAGTCCCGCCGCCCGCTCGCGTGGAGGATCGTGCAGGGCGCCCCGGGGCCGAAGGCCTCGAGCGCGGCCTCGTTGATGGTCCGCGCGCCGATCGAGCCGCCGAACACGAGCAGGCACGGGCCGTCCGGCAGGTCAAAGCGCGCCCGCGCCGCGTCGCGGTCGGCCGTCGCGGTGCCCGGCGGCACCGGTCGCCCCGTCACCTCGTAGCGCTCGCCGCTGCGGCCGTCGAGCGCGAACGCGAGGAACACGCGCTCGGCGAGCGGCGCGAGCAGCCGGTTGGCGATCCCGAGGTGGCTGTCCGCCTCGGTCAGGAACAGCGGCAGCCGCAGCGAGGCCGCGGCCAGCCCGACCGGCCCGGCCACGTAGCCGCCGCCGCCGATCGCGGCGTCGGCGCCGATTCGCCGCAGCAGCCGGCGCGCGCGCGGCACGGCCAACGCCGCGAGCCCGGCCGCGCGTGCGGCCCTGAGCGGGTTCGAGCGGTCGAGCCCGGCGACCGCGAGGCGGTGGAACGGGTAGCCGGCGGCCGGGACCAGCTCCGCCTCGGCCCGCTCGCCGCCGATGAACTCGACCTCGGCGCCCCTAGCCCGCAGCGCGCCGGCGATCGCCAGCGCGGGCACGACGTGCCCCGCGGTCCCGCCGGCGGCGATCGCTATCCGCATCGGCTGCGCCGCCTCCGTCGATCGCCTCGAGCCCGCGCCGCGGCCGCTTGGCCGCCGTGCGGCCGCCCGTGGCCGCCACGTTCAGCACGAGGCCCATCGCGGCCAGCAGCACCACGAGGTTGGAGCTGCCGTACGACACGAACGGCAGCGGCACCCCCGTGAGCGGCGCCATCCCGAGGACCGCGAAGAAGTTGAGCGCCGCCTGGGTGAGGATCAGCGCCGTGAGCCCGGCCGCCAGCAGCTTGGCGTAGTTGTCCTTGGCCAGCTTCGCCGTGCGGAAGCCGGCGTAGGCGATGAGCCCGTAGAGCGCCGCGAGCGCCGAGACTCCCAGCACCCCCAGCTCCTCGCCGACGATCGCCAGGATCATGTCCGTGTGCGCCTCGGGCAGGTAGAAGTTCTTCTGCACGCTCTCGCCGAGTCCGACCCCGAACAGGCCGCCAGAGCCGAGCGCGATCTGCGCCTGGGCCGCCTGGAAGCCGGTGCCCGACGCGTCGTTCCACGGATTCACGAACGAGAGGATGCGGTCGCGCCGGTACGGCTCGGCAAGCGCGAAGACCAGCGCGAGAGCAGCAAGCACCAGGAAGATCGTGCCCAGGTGGCGGATCTTCGCCCCGGCGGCGACGAGCAGCGCGAACGTTGCGAAGCAGATGACCATCGCCGTGCCCATGTCGGGCTGCTTGAGCAGCAGCAGGCAGGCCAGCCCGACCACCATGAGCAGCGGCCGGCAGAGGTCGCGCACCGAGCTGAGCGTCGAGGGCCGCGAGGCGATCAGGTTCGCCGAATAGAGGGCCAGGGCGACCTTCAGGAGCTCGGACGGCTGGAACTGGACCGGACCGGCCCCGAGCCAGCGGGTTGCGCCGTTCACCGTGATCCCGATTCCCGGGACCATCACCGCCACGGTGAGCGCGAACGCCACGGCGAGGATCAGCGGCGTCGCCCGCCGGACCACCTTCAGCCCACGCCGCGACAGCACGTGCATCGCGATCAGGCCGATCGCCCCGAACGCCACGTAGCGCTTGAGGAAGAACGCCGGGTCGCCGTTCTGGAGCAGCGACTCCGCGGAGCTCGCCGAGTACACCATCACCGCGCCGGCGGCGAGCAGGCAGAGCGTGGCGGTATAGAGGATCGAGTACTCGAGCGGCGGCTTCGCCCGCCGACGGGAGCCCTTCGCGGCGGCCATCCGGGCCATCTTCGACACCGGCCCGGCGGCACCTTCTCAGGCGGCGGCCGGGATCGACCATCCGCTAGTTGATCGACTGCTGATACAGCGTGAACCCGATCGACGAGCAGATGGCCGCGACGATCCAGAAGCGCAGGATGATCTTCGTCTCCGACCACGCCATCAGCTCGAAGTGGTGGTGCACGGGCGCCATCAGGAAGACCCGCTTTCGGAAGCGCTGGAACGAGAACACCTGGATCGCCACCGACAGCGCCTCGATCACGAAGATCCCGCCGATGATCAGCAGCAGCACCTCGGTCTGCGTCATGACCGCGGTCGCGGCGATCGCGCCGCCGAGCCCCAGCGAGCCCGTGTCGCCCATGAACACCGCCGCGGGGAACGAGTTGAACCACAGGAAGCCGACGCTGGCGCCGACGAGGCACGCGCACAGAAGCGCGAGCGCCTGGATCCGCGGGGTGCCGTTCGACAGCGTCATCGCCGTGTAGGCGAGCATCACGATCGCGGCGCAGCCCGCGGCCAGGCCATCGAGCCCGTCGGTGAGGTTCACGCCGTTGCTCGCCCCGGCGAGCACCAGGAAGATCAGGAACGGATAGAGGAAGCCGAGGTGCACGTGCGCGTCCCACAGGCGCACGTTGAGGTCGTTCGGCAGGCCGACCCCCTTGGTCGCCACGTACCAGAGCGCCAGCGCGATCAGCGCCTGCAGCGCGAGCTTCTTGCGCGCCGACAGGCCCAACGAGCGCTTGTGCGAGATCTTGGTCCAGTCGTCGAGGAAGCCGAGCACGGCGCAGGCGACCGCCGTGCCGAAGACCGCCATGCTCGCGCGGTCGTGCTTCGACAGGATCAGGAACGGGACGGCGACCGCGAGGAACAGGACGATCCCCCCCATCGTGGGGGTACCCGCCTTTTGGTGGTGCCCGGCCGGGCCCTCCTCGCGGATGTGCTGACCGAACTCACGCGCGCGCAGGAACTCGATGAACTTCGGCCCGAGGAAGAGGCAGAGGAACAGCGACGCCATCCCGGCGATGAGGATCCGCCCAAGCATCAGATGATCATCTACCCGAGCACCCGCTCGAGGCCGGCCGAGCGCGAGCCCTTGATCAGGACCCGGTCGCCGGGCTGCGCGAGCTCCTCGAGGATCGCGCGGGCCTCCTCGGGGCTTGCGACCGCGTGCGTCTCGCCGTCGAACTCGGCGCCGAACGGCAGGGCGGCCTCCCCCACCGTCACCAGGAGGTCGACCCCCAGCTCGTCGGCGTGGCGCCCGACCTCGCGGTGGAAGCGCTCGCCGTCGGCCCCCAGCTCGGCCATTGTCCCGAGCACGGCGATCCGGCGGCCGGCGGGGCTGCGCGCGAGGTGCTCGAGGGCGGCGTTCATCGACATTGGGTTGGCGTTGTAGCAGTCGTTCACGACCGTCACCCCGCCGCCCAGCTCAACGACCTCGCCGCGCAGCGACGAGAAGCCGACGTCCACGCGACCCGCTGGAACCACCCCGAGCGCGGTGGCGGCGGCGACCGCCGCGACCGTGTTGAGCACGTTGTGGGCCTCGTCGTACGACAGCTCGAGCACCACCTCGGTGCCGCGGGCGTCGATGCGCGCCACGCCGTTCTCGAACGTCGCGAGGCGCACGTCGCCGCCGTCGCCGAAGGTGATCGTCACGAGGTCGTCGCGCAGGTGCGGATCAAGGAGCGGCTCGCCGGCGGGCACGACGCAACTCGCGCCGGGGCGCAGGTCGCGGATCAGCTCGGCCTTTGCCGCCGCCACGCGCTCGACCGTGCCCAGCAGCTCGAGGTGAACCGGCCCGACGTTCACCACCACGCCCACGTCGGGCTCGGCGATCGCCGTCAGCTCGGCGATCTGGCCGGCGCCGCGCATCGCCATCTCGAGCACCATCGCCTCGGTGCCGCGCTCGGCCTCGAGGATCGTCAGCGGCAGCCCGATCTCGGTGTTCAGATTCTCGCGGTTCGAGTGCGTGCGCGGCCAGGTCCCGCGCAGCACGGCGGTGAGGAT
>JBJMLK010000274.1:0-12979 GCA_045805345.1 Thermoleophilaceae bacterium
CGTTCGGCGCGCTCGACTCGATCACGCGCGGGGCGATGCAGGAGTGGCTCGAGGCCGCGCTCGCCGAGCTCCCGCGCACCGTGCTGCTCGTGACGCACGACGTGGACGAGGCCCTCCTGCTGGCCGACCGCGTGGCCGTGCTGTCGCCGCGGCCGGGCCGCGTGCGCACCGAGCTGACCGTGGACCTCCCCCGTCCCCGGCGACGGCTCGAGCTCGTGACCGATCCCGCCTTCACGGAGCTGAAGGCCGAGGCGCTGGGGGCGCTGGCCGCATGAGGCGCGCCGCGCTGACCGCCGCCCTCGTGCTCGTCGCCCTCGGCCTGTGGCAGGGCATCGCAAGCCTGCCCGGCGTGGACGACCTGACGCTGGCCTCGCCGACCGAGACCGCCCGCGCCCTGGGCAACGACTGGGCCCTGCTGATGAGCAACATGTGGACGACGCTCGAGGAGGTGCTGCTGGGCCTGGCGCTGGCGACGGCGCTGGGCGTCGGGGCGGCCGTGGCAATGCACATGTGGAGGCCGCTGCGCGACGCCGCCTACCCGCTCCTGATCGCGTCGCAGGCGATCCCGATCCCGGTTGCGGCGGTGATCTTCGTGCTCGCGTTCGACTACGGCATCGGGCCGAAGATCGCGATCGTCGCGCTCATCTGCTTCTTCCCGATCACCGTGAACGTTGTCGACGGCCTGCGCTCGGTCGACGAGCAGCTGCTCCAGCTGGCGCGCAGCATGGGCGCGTCGCGGCGAGCGCGGCTCGTGAAGGTGGAGCTGCCGTCGGCGGTGCCCAACCTGTTCAGCGGACTGCGCGTCGCGGCCACGGTGTCGGTGATCGGCGCGGTGTTCGGCGAGTGGGCGGGCGCCGACCACGGGCTCGGGCGGCTGGTGCTGCTGGGAATCAACCAGCTCCAGACCCCGCGTGTGTACGCGGGAATCGTCATCCTCATGTCCATGTCCCTCCTGATGTTCCTGGCTGTCTCCGTGCTGCAGCGCGTTGCGGCGCCGTGGAGCCGCGGATGAGTCGCCGCCTCGGCCTCGGTCTCGTCGCGTGCCTTGCGCTGCTCGCGCTGCTGGCCGCCGGCTGCGGCGAGCGCACGGAGCGCACCACGCCCGGCAAGGCCGAGCAGCTCCAGCTGATGCTGGACTTCCTGCCGAACGCCGACCACGCGGGCATCTACGCCGCGCAGGCCAACGGGCGCTTCAAGGACGTCGGGCTCGACGTGAAGATCCGCACGCCGTCGGACCCGGCCGCCCCGCTGCGACAGGTGGCCGCCGGACGCGCCGACCTCGCGATCTCGTACGAGCCCGAGGTGCTGCGGGCGCGCGACAAGGGGCTGAAGGTCGTGTCCGTCGGGGCGCTCGTGCAGCGCCCGCTGACCTCGATCATCGCCCTGCCGGCCGCCGGGATCCACAAGCCCGCCGACCTGCGCGGCAAGCGCGTCGGCACCGCCGGGATCGACTACCAGAAGGCATTCCTCCAGACGATCCTCGAGCACGCGCAGGTCCCGCCGCAGAGCGTGCAGACGCGCAACGTCGGCTTCAACCTGAACCAGGCCCTGCTGACCAAGAAGGTCGACGCGACGCTGGGCGGGTTCCTGAACTACGAGGCGGTCGAGCTGCGGCAGAAGAAGAAGAACCCCGTCGTGCTGCCCGTGAACGACGTGGGCGTGCCGCAGTACGACGAGCTGGTGTTCGTGACGAGCGAGGCGGAGGCGAAGCAGAACGGCGACGCGATCCGCAGCTTCCTCGGCGCCGTGGCGCGCGGCACGCGCGACCTGCGCAGGCAACCCGTGGCGGCACTGCTGCACGCGAACCCCGACCTCGACCCGAAGCTGCAGAAGGCGTCGGTCAAGACCCTGCTGCTCGGCCACTTCTTCGAGCCGCCCACCGGGAAGCCGTTCGGCTACCAGGAGCCGGGCAAGTGGACCGCCTTCGCCAAGTTCATGAAGAAGAACGGACTCGTGAACGGGTCGGCCGGCGCGCGCGGCGCCTTCACCAACGAGCTGCTACCGGGGCGGGGCCCCTGACCCTGAGCGGCTCCCTTACAGGGCCGTACGCGTGCGGCGCGTGCAGCAGGTACATCCCGGCCAGCGCCGCGTACGGCTCGTAGGGAGCGAAGAACTCCCGCACCTCGTGGACCTCGGCGCGGCGGCCCAGGCCCGCCAGCCGGCCCACCAGCTTCACGTAGGCGAGGTCGCCGGCGGGCAGCTGGTCGTCGCGCCCCTGGCCGTGGAAGGCGAGCTTCTCGAGCGTCCACGGGCCGATCTCGCGGATCTGGATCAGCCGCCGCCAGGCGGGCTCGTGCTGCTCCAGGTCCACGCGCCCGGCGGCCACTTCGCGGCTCGCGCGGATGAGTGCGAGGGCGCGGCCGGCCGACAGGTCGCACGACTGGAGCTCGGGCTGGCAGCGGCGCGCGAGCTCGGCGGCGGCGGGCGCGTCGCGCATGGTGCCGCAGGCGCTGCGCCGCCCCCAGCGGCGCGTGAGCGCGCGCTGGATCCGCACCGCGCGGTCGGAGTCGATCAGCTGCTCGGTGATCGCCCAGGCGAGCGCCTCGAACGGCTCGGGGCGGCGGATCGGGCGCAGCCACGGCTTGCGGCGGATCACCGGTCCGATCAGGCGATCGCGGCGGAACGCCCGCTGGAACGGCCGCACGTCGTGGTCGACGCCGAGGGCGAAGCGCATACGGTCGACCCCCCAGGCCGCGGCATCGCGCGTCGGCGCCTCGGCGCGCACGCGGACGGCGTTCCCGGCCACCCAGGCGGCCGCGAGGACCTGCTCGTCGCCCGAGTGCAGCACGCGCACCCGCACCGCGCCGCGGCGGCGGAGGATCCCGTCGCGGCCCCCGGGCGGCAGCCGGTAGGGGCCGGGCGGGCAGGCGTCGACCTCGACCACGGCCCTGCGGCCCGCGCGGGGGCCGACCGCGACCGCGCCCACGGGCGTCAGCGCTTGATCACGTGGACGTCGACGAGGAACGACCGCGACGCGGCGATCTCCAGCGCCCGCTCGGGTCCGCTCTTGCGGCGGCGGAACAGCCCGCGCCGCGGGCGGGCGCGCAGGGCGCGCACGAGCACCAGGGTCACGAACCCGGCCAGGACGCCGCCGGCCGCGGCGACCGCGGGCGCCGCAAGGGGCGCCTGCGCTGCCGGCTCGATCGGTCGAGCCTCGGCAGCCAGGACCGGTAGGTGGCGCTCTTCGACGGCGTGCTCCTCATCCATGGGAGCGGCGAGTGTAATCGTCCTGGCGGCGGGCAGTCCCCGCTCGCCGCGGCTGCCGGGCGCTCCTAGCGGAAAACGCGCTCGTAGACCCGGTAGCGCTTCACGACCCGCCCGCCCATCGCCTCCATGCCGCGGTTCATCGCCTCGTTGGACTCGAGGATCCAGCCCATCTCGCCTCCGCTCTGCGGCTTCACCGCCGCCACCCGGAAGTGCTCGGCGTACATCGCGGCGGCGATCCCGGTGTGCTGGTACTCGGGCTTCACGCCGAGGAAGCCCACCCGCACGCGGTCGATCCGCGGCTTGTACCAGAGGAACTTGAGCCAGCCGAGCGGCAGCAGGCGCCCGTTCATCCGCTTGAAGACCTGGTTGATGTCGGGGATCGTGAGCGCGACGCCCACCGTCTCGCCGTCCGGGGTGTCGCAGCGCATGAGCCAGTCCTCGTCGAGGATCGGCTTCATCTCCTTGAAGGTCTGCACCATCTCGTCGCGGCGGACCGGGACGAAGCCCCAGTTCTTGCTCCAGGCGATGTTGTAGATCTCGAGGAAGCGGTCGAGCTCGTCCAGGTAGTTCTTGCGCCGCATCTTCTTGAGCACGATCCCGTGCTCGGGCTCCAGCCGCTCGGCCATCTTCCAGATGATCGGGTGAACGCGGTCGCGGTCCTGGACCTCGAGGTTCCACATCAAGAGGTCCTGCGCCTTCTCGAAGCCGCCGGCGTCCTCCACGAGCGCCTGGTAGTACGGCGGGTGGTACGGCTGCTTGACCATCGGCGGGAGGTCGAAGCCGTCGATCACGATGCCGGACTCGTCGTTGAGCGTGAAGTCCATCGGGCCGACCATGCGGTCGCGGCCGCGCTCGCGCAGCCAGGCGTCGGCGGCGTCGAGCAGGGCGCGCGCGGCCTCCGGGTCGTCCTCGCACTCGAAGAAGCCGAACATCCCCCACTCGTTCTTGTGGAAGTCGTTGAAGTCGTGGTCGACCTGGGCGGTGATGCGGCCCACGACCTCGTCGCCGCGCCAGGCGAGGAAGTACTCGGCCTCGCCGTGGCTGAAGAACGGGTTCTTGCCCTTGTCGAGGAAGCGCTTGCGCTCGTAGACGAGCGGGGGGACCCAGAGCGGCTCGTTACGATAGATCCGCCATGGCAGGCGGATGAACCGCCTCAGATCCCTCCGCGAGCGGACCGGCCGGATCTCGACTGATTGCGCAGGCACGGAGGGAACCTACTCCTGATGGCACAGACCGTTACCGACCTGTTCGAGAAGGCGCGCACACACGAGCGCCTCGAGCTCCTGCGCGCAGCGCGGGAGCAGGGGATGATGCCCTACTTCCGGCTGCTCGAGGGCGAGGCGGGGCCCCTGGTGGAGATGGAGGGTGCCGAGCGAGTGATGCTCGGGTCCAACAACTACCTCGGCCTGACGCGCCACCCGCGGGTTCGCGAGGCCGCCCAGGCGGCGCTCGACCGCTACGGCACCGCGCTCACCGGCTCGCGCTTCCTCAACGGCACGATCCCGCTCCACCTCGAGCTCGAGCGCGAGCTCGCCGACTGGATGGGGGCCGAGGACGCGCTCGCGTTCACCACCGGCTACCAGGCCAACGTGGGCTGCCTGTCGACGCTGCTCGCCCCCGGCGACACCGTGATCTGCGACTCCGGTGACCACGCCTCGATCATGGACGGCGTGGCGATGTCGCGCGCCAAGCTGCGGCCGTTCCGCCACAACCGGCTCGACAAGCTCGAGTCGATGCTCGAGCGCGCGACCGGCGACGGCGGCGGGGTGCTCGTCGTGGTGGACGGCGTGTTCTCGATGGAGGGCGACGTGGCCGACGTGCCGCGGATCGCCGAGCTCTGCCAGGCGCACGGCGCGCGGCTGATGGTCGACGAGGCGCATGGGGTAGGCGTGCTGGGAGCCCGCGGTGCCGGGGCGTCCGAGGCGCTCGCCTCCGAGGACGTGGTCGACCTGCGAATGGGCACGTTCTCCAAGTCGCTGGCGAGCTGCGGCGGCTTCATCGCCGGGCCCGCCGACGTGATCGACTTCCTGCGCGTGCAGTCGCGCGCGTTCATGTTCACCGCCTCGGCCGTGCCCGCCGCCGTCGGCGCGGCGCTCGAGGCTGTGCGGATCTGCCGCTCCGCCGAGGGACCCGATCTGCTTGCCCGCCTCGCCGAGAACGCCAAGTACCTGGAGCGCGGCCTCGACGAGCTCGGCTTCACCGTCGTCCCGAGCGGCGCCGTCGCGCCCGACGGCTCGGAGATCGTCACCCCGGTGGTGCCCGTGCTCGTCGGCGACGACTGGAAGGCCGCGGTCTTCTGGAAGGCGCTCTACGACGGCGGCGTCTATACCAACGTCGCGCTGTACCCCGCGGTGGAGCGCGGGAGCGCCCTGTTGCGGACAAGCGTCATGGCCACGCATGAGCAATCGCACCTTGATCGGGCTCTAGAGGTGTTCGACAGCTGTCGAGGAGTGCTGGAAGAGAGCGCCTGAGCGAGGCCAGGCCGCGCTTCGTGACGGGCACGACCCGGTAGCCGGCCGCCGCGAGCCTCAGCGCCTTCGCGCTGTCCCGCTCGAGCGCGGCGCGGGTGCGGTGCCACTCCCAGCTCTGGAGCTCGATGATCAGGTTCGTGCCCGGGAAGTGCGCGTCGACCATCTCGCCCTCGACCGACACGTTCATCGCCGGCAGCGGAGCGCCGATCTCGCGGCACAGGTCGAGCAGGTCGCGCTCGAACTCGGACTTCGTGTAGCGCGCCTCCTCCAGCGTTCTCTCGCAGGCCGCTCGCAGCTGATGCCGCCCCCGCCGTCCCGGACTCCGCTCCAGCGCGTCCTGGATCGCGCGGAGGTCGAAGAGATGCAGCCGCTCCGCCTCCTCGACCGCCCGGCCGAGCCGCCGCGGCGCCAGGACCTCGGCAAGGTCGAGCAGCGTGCGCGGGAGACTCGTGACGGGGACGTTGTGAATGCGGCCGTGGTCCCGCGGGTCGAGCGAGCGCACGCGGTGGACCGTGATGCCCTTAGCGCCCTCGCGCGTCCGCGGAACGGTGACGTGGATCGCTCCGGAACCGGGGCCACGGAGGACGCCGTGCAGCCGCGCAGCGTCTTGATGGCTCAGGACAGCGCCCGGCCCGCAGGCGAGGACCGCGGCCATCCAGTTGCCGCGCAGCGTCGCCACCACGTGGCCGACCGCGTATACGTCGCGGTAGAGGCGATGAAGCCGACCCTGCCGCAGACGTCGGTCGATCGCCCCTTTCCCAGCCCCATCGCCCGAAGCTGCCGGCCGGCCACGCGGCCATGTTGCTTCGCGGCCAGCTCGGCGATCACGCGATCGCCTGGGCGGTTTAAGTCATCTATTTGATGATCAAAACCGCCCACCCCCCGAGCATGCCGGGCGGGGCGTTACACGTGGGTTACAGACGTAACGTCCCTGCGAAATCTCAGTCGACGACCTGGACCTTGAAGAGGTTCGTGCCGCCTGCGACGCCCACCGGGAGGCCCGCGGTGAGGCCGATCTTGTCGCCGGCCACGCACAGGCCGGCCCGCTTCGCGGCCTGGACGCAGACGTCGAGCAGGGCCGTGGTGTCGTCGGGCTCCTCGCCCAGCTCGCCGTATACGCCCCAGTAGATCGCGCAGCGGCGGACGGTCTCGATCCGCGGCGAGAGCGCCAGCACCGGGACCTGCGGGCGGTGCGAGGAGAGCAGGCGCGCGGTCTTGCCGGTGAGCGTCGGGCAGACCAGGGCCTTCAGCCCCAGCTGGTAGACGGCACCCACGGCGCCGAACGCGATCGCCGCCGGGTCGTCGCCCCCGCGCAGCCCGCGCTCGGTGAGCATCCGCCAGTACGGCAGCTCGTGCTCGGTCGCCTCCGCGATCGCGGCCATCATCCGCACCGCGCCCGCCGGGTCGCGGCCGATGGCGGTCTCCTGGGAGAGCATCACGGCGTCGGTCCCGTCGAAGATCGCGTTCGCCACGTCGGCCACCTCGGCGCGGGTCGGGCGCGTGGAGCTGACCATCGACTCGAGCATCTGGGTGGCTGTGATCGAGGGCTTCGCCCGCTGGCCCGCCACGTGGAGCAGCTGCTTCTGCACCAGCGGGACCTGCTCGATCGGCAGCTCGATGCCGAGGTCGCCGCGGGCAACCATGATCCCGTCGGCCGCCTCCACGATCTCCTCGGCGTTCGCGGCGGCCTGCGGCTTCTCGATCTTCGCGATCACCGGGATGTCGCTGCCGTGCTCGGCCAGCCGCTGGCGCACCGGCTCGAGGTCGGCGCTGCGCCGGATGAACGAGAGCGCCATCACGTCCACGCCCATCTCCACCCCGGCGTCGATCGAGCGCAGGTCCTGGTCGCTCACGGCGGGCAGCGACATCGTCACGTTCGGCAGGTTGAGCCCCTGGCGCGACGCCACGGCCCCGCCCACCTCGACCTCCGCGACCACGTCGCCGCCGCGGGAGTCGCGCACCCGAAGCCGGATCGCGCCATCGGAGAGGTATACGACGTCGTCGGGCGCCACCAGCTCGGCGAAGCCCGGCCAGGCGACCGGCAGCCGCTGCGAGTCGCCCTCGACCTGCTCGCCCGTCAGGACCACCTCGCGGCCCACCTCGAGCAGGGCCAGGTCGCCCTTCACCGCCCCGATCCGCAGCTTCGGCCCCGGGATGTCCTGGAGCACCGCCACCTCGCGGCCGGCGCGCTCGGCGGCGGCGCGGATCTCGCGGACGGTCTCGGCGTGCTCCTCGCCCGAGCCATGGGCGAAGTTCAGGCGCGCCACGTCCATGCCCGCGTGGATCATCCGCTCGAGCACCTCGGGGTCGCGCGACGCCGGGCCGATCGTCGCGACGATCTTGGTCGACCGCATCGGGGGAGGTATACACCTCTCCGGGGACCGGCATGGTCCCGTTAGCGGCGGGGCGGCGAACCCGGGTTGAGTAGCCCCTCCGAAGCGCGGCGCGAGTTGTGACCGAGCCGTTAAGGAAAAGCCCGCTCTTAGCGGCTGGCCCACCGTTTGGCCGGTTGACCCCCGGGCACCGTGAGCTTAGGTTTCCCGTGCGTCGCGGGACTGTGGAGGTAACGGACGGGAGGCCGAAGCAGACGCGCAGCCCGACGCAAGTCGCGCCCTGCCGCGACGCGCTTAAGACCCTTAAACGAACTGATTTCTGGGGAGGAATCGAATGGGCGAAACGGCCCCGCCGAGTGCTGCGCCGCAACATCTCCGAGCGCTTCAACATGCCAACCGCGTGCGCCTCGCGCGAGCCGAGTTGAAGCGCAAGATCGCCTCGCAGGAGATCTCGGCCGCCACGGTCATGCTGCACTGCCCGTGGGAGGCCGCGAGTATGGAGATCAGCGACGTGCTGATGGCTCAGCGCCGCTGGGGCCGCGCGCGCTGCCGGCGCCTGTTGCTCTCGCTGGGCCTGCCCGAGAACAAGCTGGTCGGCACGCTCACCGCGCGCCAGCGCCAGGCGCTGGCCGCGCTGCTGACGGCGAAGACGAGCACCGCGCACGAGCTGCGCGAGGAGGCGCTCGCTCCCGCCTGAGGGGCCCCTCCGGCCGCGCGGTCCCCTCACTACGCGACCGGTCCGTCCCGCCGCCGCCCCCGCCCACGAGAGGTGGTGGGGGCGGCGGTAGGCCCCTCGCGATGGTGGGGGCGGCGGTAGGGGCCGGTGGGGACGGCGGTAGGGCCGTCGGGGCGGCGGGGGCGGCGGTAGGCCCGTCGGGGCCCCGCTGACGCCGGTCAGCGAAGGCCGAGTTGCGCCGGCGGCGCCGGCGCGACGTCGCCGCTCGTGTCCTCCAGCTCGCGCCCCGCGGTCTCCGGGAAGCGGAGCGCCACGAGCACGAGCGTGATCAGCGGGAAGACGGCCAGCACCGCGATCGAGTGCCCGATCCCGAGCGGCCCCGCCAGCGCGCCTGCCACCACCAGGCCGAGGGCGGAGCCGGTCACGCTCATCGCGAGGATCGCGTTGTTGCCCGCCGCGCGCACCCGCGTCGGCAGCATCTCCGGGCCGTACACGATCAGGGCCACGCCGCTGGCCGACGCCAGCGCGTTGGCCGCCGCGGCCAGCGGCCAGATGGCGACGCTCGTCGTGACGAGGAAGCCGACGTAGAGCAGCACGCCGGCGGCGCCGAGCGGCACGCCGATCCGCTTGCGCCCGCGGCGGTCGGCGTAGCGGGCGCCGGCGATCAGCGCCGGGATCGCGGGCGCCGTGGTCACGCCGAGGAAGACCACGATCGCGGCGGGCGAGAGCCCCTGCACGCGGTCGAGGTAGCGGTTGTAGAACTCGGTGAGCGGCGCGAAGAACACCGAGCTGAGGAAGACCGCGCCGCCCAGGAGCGCCACGCGCCGCCGCACGTCGCGAGCGGCCACCAGCTCGCGCAGCCCGTGCCGTTCGCCCGCGTGCGTCAGGAACCGGCCGGACTCGGGCAGCCGCCGGACGGCGCTCAACACCAGCGGCAGTCCGAGCAACTGGAGCGCGTAGGTCGCCACGAGCCCGCCGCGACCCGCGGCGGCGACCGGGATCGCGATCACGGCGAGCGCCCCGGCCCCGCCGCTCGCGAGCCCGAGCAGGGAGACGATCGTGGTGCGGTTGCGCGCGGGCACGACCTCGACCGCCAGCACGAAGAGCGACACGCTCAGCCCCGCGTCGAGGCAGCGGAGCAGCACGTGAGCGCCGATGTAGACCCCGAACGTGGGCGCGAGCCCGATCGTCGCCGCGAAGACGCAGTGCGCCACGGCCGCGCCCGCGGCGAACCGGCGCCGGCCGAGCCGGTCGGCGAACGGCCCGACGAGGAGCGCCAGCAGCACCCCCGCGCGCACGACCGCGAGTCCCACGCCGAGGGCGGCGTCGCTGGCGTCGTACGCGTCCGCGGCGTACGGCAGCGTCTGGGTGAGCAGGCCGCCCGCGCCGCCCGCGTAGCCCGTCGCGAGCGCGATGAGGGCGATCGAGGAGATCGCGGCCGTCTGCTCCGCCGTCTGGGGGGCCGGGGGCGCCCACCACGGCGGGTCGCGCGGCAGCTCCTCGCCGGCGTCGGCCGCGCGCTCCACGCGCCGGGCGCGCCGGCGCACGAGCGGCGCCCAGAGCAGGCGGAAGTACGGGATCGCGATCCGGTACTCCACGCGGTGCCGCCCGTCCTCGTCGTGCAGGAGCTCGGCACCGGCCGTTAGCGGAAGGACCTCCGGCGGGAGCTTCAGGACGACGGCTTGTCGATGAACCTGGTGCCGAGCCGGTCCGGCGCCTCGTCGAGCGTGAAGCCGGGCCCGCGCGTGGCGATCTCGATCACGTGGCCGTCCGGGTCACGCAGGTAGATCGACGAGAACCAGGTGCGGTCCAGCCGCTCGGTGCAGCCGACGCCGCGCGACTCGAGGTACTGCTTCCAGCCGTCGAGCTCCTCGACGCTCTCGACGCAGAAGGCGAAGTGGTGGGTGGAGCCCCGGCCGACTGTCCCCTCCTCCATCTGGGGGTACTCCATGCACGTGATGACCGTGCCCGGGTTGCCGAGCGCGTCTCCGAAGTAGAAGTGCTTCGAGCTCGGATCGTCGTGGTTCACGGTCTGCTTGACGAGCCGCATGCCGAGCAGGTCGCGGTAGAACGCGGTCGAGCGGTCGATGCTCGAGCAGATGACCGTGATGTGGTGCAGCCCGCGCAGCTGGAGACGCCGCTGCTCCCCTGGGCTCGGTGGCTCGTTCACGTGTTGTTCGAGAAGAACGGGAGCGGGGCGGTGCCGGCGAAGAAGAAGAACCAGACCGCGAAGCCGACGACCGCGAGCATGGCGCTGACGACGAGCACGCCCTCGAGGGGCGCCTGACCGTAGGTGTCGAGGCCGCGGGACGCGCGCACCTCCATGTGCTTGCGGTTGAGGAACCCGAGCAGTGGCACGATGGCGAAGATACCCACCGCCACGGCGCCGGCCATCGCCACCAGTGCGGTCCCCACCGAATGGGTGGCCCCCTGAACGTGGGAACCCAGATAGAGGGCGCCGAGCGGGAGGCCGATCCAGAGCACGAGGCTCCCGAGGAACATCATCGCCATCATCAGCGCGGCGCTGGTCCCGGCTCGCATCGCCCTTCGCACGGCCCGAACCTACCTGAAGCCCAGCCCGCCCGAGCGCCGCTTGAACGCCTGCCGGAAGAACCAGAACGTGGCGACGAACACCAGGCCGCCCACGGGGATCATCAGCGCGCGCGACACGTCGCCGCGGCCGCCGGCGAAGAAGGCGATCGCCATGGCGGCGAAGCCGCACGCCCCCGCCAGGAGCGTCGTATGCGAGCGGTAGCCCGAGAAGTGCTCGCGGATCGACAGCTCGAGCCCGGCGAGCGACCCAAGGGCGAGGGCGGCGGTGAGCAGCACGTTCCCACGCGTGCCACCGATCACGAAGCTGAGCGGGAGCATGATCAGCGCGAGCAGCACGACGAGCTCCACGAGCGGGAACTTGCCCCACGGCGCCGGCGGTCGCTCGTCGATCGTCGGCCGGCCGCGGCGGCGCGCCGGCCGCGGGCCCGTTCGCGCCTCCGCGCTGCGCCGCCGGGCGGCCTCGGCCCGCCGCGCCCGCGCGGCGTCGCGCTCGGCGCGCGAGCTGCCGGTCCGCGGAGCGCGCGGGGTCGCTTCGGCGTCGTCCACGGGCGTACCGCGCTTGCGGCTCCGCTTACCCATTGATCGTCAGGTGGAGAGGGGGCAAGAGAGCCCCCCGGCTAACGGACAGCCGGATGAGATCCGGACGCGCCACCAGTTCATCAGCATGCCGAGGATCCCGAACCGCGGGCGCACGTGCCACGACTTGCATCCGCGCTCGCCGATGTCCTCGTTCCGGATCACCATCCACTTGTGGCGCTCCGGGTCGAGCATCATCTCCTCGATCCGGCGGCGGTTGAGCTCCTCCACGTAGGTGCGGTCGCCGAGGATCCGCCGGTTGTGCTCGAGGCGCTCGGCCAGCTCGTCGCGGAGCTCCTCGAGCTCGGTCAGCGAGAGCACGCGGGGCCCGCCGCGCGACGGTACGCGCCAGTCGAATCCGGTACGCGGGAAGGTGGTGCAGAAGAGCGCTCCGAGGTCAGACTCGAGACGCGCGATCTGTTCGCGCAGCGAGCGCCGCGCGGCCGCTTCGTCGGGCGCGACGGCGGGACGGAGCCCCCGGTGAACCGCCACCGGCATGCGCCGGATGGTACCACCGCTCACGCCTCCCCTCGCAGCATCTCGGCCACGATCCAGAGGGCCTCCTCCACGCTCACGTCGGGAACGCCCTTCACCTGGATCGAGGCAAGGCGCATGCGCTCGGTCTGCGGGTGCACGCCGCGGCCCTCGGCCAGGTCGGCGAAGAGGACCGCCACGGCGTGGTCGGCATCGGCGATCACCACCTGGCGCGAGCTGAGCGGCCGGCCGTCGCCGCCGAGCAGCTCGCGCGACTGCGACATGCGCAGGCCGAGCGGACCGTCGAGCTTGTCCTCGTCGAACGCCACGACCGGCACGCCGGTCTCGACCGTGGCGATCGTGAGGGCGTCGTCGAGCAGGTTGCGGCTGGGGAAGCCGCCGGCGCGCATCCGCTCGAGCGCGATCGCCTCGACGGGCGTGCGGTGGTCGTCGGGATCGATGCCCACCTGGCGGAAGAACACGCGGTAGGCCCACGGGATCGGCTGCTGCCTGAGCGTCACGGCCTTGCCGCCCGTGTAGCGGTCGGCGAGGGTGCGCAGCCTCACGCGCACCGCCTCGGGGCTGCGCCCCGAGCGCGCCTCGAGAGTGAGGTACTGCATCCGCAGCTCGGGGAACTCGGCCGCGAGGTCCTCGGCGACCCAGCCCTCCTCGACGACCGGGAACGGCGC
>JBJMLK010000275.1:0-44033 GCA_045805345.1 Thermoleophilaceae bacterium
CGATCGCGGAGTAGACGAGCTCGGCCATCTCTAGTCCTCCAGCCGCTCGTACGCGAGCAGCGTGAGGAAGTCGACGAAGCGGTCGGACAGCGCGACGTCCTCGAACAGGTCGCGCGACTCGTCGGGACGGCCCTGCGAGTAGAAGAACTCGTCGCCCACCTCCTCGCGGATCTTCTCGAGCTCCTCGCCCTCCATCGTGCGCACCAACTCGGGCGTGATCTTCCGCCCGTCCTCCAGCTCCGCCCCGTGGCGCACCCACTGCCACACCTGGGAGCGGGCGATCTCGGCGGTCGCCGCGTCCTCCATCAGGTTGTTGATCGCAGCTGCCCCGTTGCCGCGCAGCCACGAGGAGATGTACTGGATGCCCACGTTCACGTCGTTGCGCAGCCCGGCCTCGGTGATCTCGGCGTCCGTCGCCGCCACGTCGAGCAGGTCGCGCGGCGCGACGTCCACGTCCTCGCGGCGGCGGTCCACCTGGTTGGGGCGCTCGCCCAGCACGCGGTCGAACTCCTCCATCGCCACCGGCACGAGGTCGGGGTGCGCGACCCAGGTGCCGTCGAACCCCTGGCCGGCCTCGCGCTCCTTGTCCGCGCGCACGCCGGCGAACGCCTTCTCGTTGATCTCGGGCGTGCGGCGGCTGGGCACGAACGCCGCCATCCCGCCCATCGCGTGTGCGCCGCGGCGGTGGCACGTCTTCACGAGCAGCTCGGTGTACGCGCGCATGAACGGCACCGTCATCGTCACGCTGGCTCGGTCCGGCAGCAGGAACTCGGGCCGGTCGCGGAAGCACTTGATCATGCTGAAGATGTAGTCCCAGCGCCCGGCGTTGAGCCCGGCCGAGTGCTCGCGCAGCTCGTAGAGGATCTCGTCCATCTCGAACGCGGCCGGCACGGTCTCGATCAGCACCGTCGCGCGCATAGTGCCGCGCTCGAGCCCGAGGGCCTCCTGCGCGTGCACGAACACGTCGTTCCACAGCCGCGCCTCGAGGTGGCTCTCGGTCTTCGGGAGGTAGAAGTACGGGCCGGCGCCGCGCTCGATCAGCCGCCCCGCGTTGTGGAACGCGAACAGCCCGAAGTCGAGCAGGCCGCCGGCCACGGGCTCGTCGTCGATCAGGATGTGGCGGTCGATGAGGTGCCAGCCGCGGGGCCGGACCAGCAGCGTCGCCGTCTCTTCGTTCAGCCGGTAGGTGCGGTCGCCCTCGGCGTGCTCGATCGTTCGGTCGATCGCGTCGATCAGGTTGAACTGCCCGCCGATCACGTTCGACCACGTGGGCGACAGCGAGTCCTCGAAGTCCGCCATGAACCCGCGTGCGCCGGAGTTGAGGGCATTGATCACCATCTTCCGGTCGGTCGGCCCGGTGATCTCCACGCGCCGGTCCTGAAGCGGAGGCGGTGGCGGCGCGACGGTCCAGTCGCCCTCGCGCACCTCGCGCGTCTCCTCGAGGAAGCCGGGCAGCTCGCCGGCGTTCCAGCGCGCCACCCGCTCGGCGCGCGCGGCCACCAGGTGCTTGCGGCGCTCGTTGAACGCGCGGTGCAGGTAGGCCACGAACTCGAGCGCGTCGGCGCTCAGCACCTCGGCCACGCGCTCGGCGGCGACGCTTCCCTCGATGGCGATGGTCACGGCCCTTCTCCTCTGATCGACATGTCGAGCAGCTCGACAGGATGCACCACGCGCAGCTCGCGCCCCAGCCGCTCGGCGTGGAGTGCGATCTGGAGGGCGCAGCCGGGGTTGCCGGCCGCCACCACCTCGGCGCCCGTGGCGAGCAGGTTGCGCGCCTTGCGGCGGCCCAGCTCGGCCGCCGGCTCCGGGTTCACGAGGTTCCAGATGCCGGCCGAGCCGCAGCAGATCTCCCAGTCGGCGGGCTCCACCAGCTCGAGGCCGGGGATCTCGCGCAGCACGCCGCGCGGCTCGGTGCGCACGGCCTGGGCGTGGGCCAGGTGGCAGGCGTCGTGGTAGGCCACGCGCAGCGGGAGCGGATGGCGCGGCGCGCGCGGGGGCGCGGCGGCCAGGAGCTCCGACACGTCGCGTACGCGGGCGGAGAATGCGGCGGCGCGCTCGGCCCATTCGGGATCGTCGCGCAGCAGGTGGTCGTAGTCCTTCATCGCCGAGCCGCAGCCGGCCGCGTTCACGACCACCAGGTCGCAGTCGTCGAACGCCTCGATCGTCCGGCGGGCCAGCTCGCGGGCCGGGTCGTCGTCGCCCGCGTGAAGCTGGAGCGCGCCGCAGCAGCGCGGCTCGGCCGGCGCGGCCACCTCGTAGCCCTCGGCCGCCAGCACGCGGGCGGTGGCGGCGTTCACGTCGGAGAAGAAGACGCGCTGTACGCAGCCCTGGAGCAGGCCCACGCGCCCGCGGCTCTCCCCCTGCGCCGGGGTGAGCGCCGGCGGTCCCGGCTCCGGCGATCGCGCCGGCGACAGCTCGAGCATCGTGCGCAGCCGCGGCAGGCGGCCGAGCAGCCCGCCGCGGCGCCGGCGCGCGACCCCGGCCAGCCCCAGCGCGCGGCCGGTGGCGATCAGCGGCGCCAGGAGGCGCATCCGCCCCGGGTGCGGGAACGCCGCGAAGATCGCGCGCCGCACGAGCCGCTCCCAGGGCGTGCGGGCGAAGTTGCGCTCGATCTGCGAGCGCGTGTCCTCGATCAGCTGGTCGTAGCGCACGCCGGAGGGGCACGCCGTCACGCAGGCCATGCAGCCCAGGCAGCGGTCGAGGTGCGTGACCATCGTGCGCGACAGGTCGCTGCCCTCCTCGAGCCCGGCCTTCATCAGCACGATCCGGCCGCGCGGCGAGTCCATCTCGTCGCCCCACAGCGAGTAGCTGGGACAGGTCGGCAGGCAGAAGCCGCAGTGCACGCAGTCGGCGATCACGTCGCTCGACGGCGGGCGCGTCTCGTCGAAGGCGCGCGCGCTCACGCCGATGCCTCGGCCACGAAGGCCGCCTTGGCGTCCGTGTAGGCCTCGCGGTGGTCGCGGAAGCGGGCCGCCAGGTCGCGCTTCAGATCGACATAGGCGGCCGCCGTGGCGGGATCGGCGCGCAGCCGGTCGCGGAAGCGCAGGCGGGCGGCGAAGTCGGGGTGCGAGGACTCGATCAGGATCAGGTGGAACTCGCGCACCGCCGGAGACGGCTTGCAGAACCAGTGGCAGTGGGGGCGGTGCGGCGCGTAAACGTAGCCAAGCTCCGCCAGCGGGCCGAAGGCCGCGCGCGCGGCATCGAGGTCCACGACCGGCGCCATCAGGTCGATCGTGGGCTTGGCCTCGAGCCCCGGCACGGCCGTGCTCCCCACGTGCTCCACCGCGCCGTCCAGCCAGGCGCCCAGCGCGCCGTCGAGCACTGCCGCCTCGGCGGCCGCGCGCGCCGGCCACGACGGGACGTACGCCACGAGCTGCACCGGCTGGTCGACCACCATCAGATCCCGCCCACGAACGCGCCCGGCGCGCACGCCCCCGCGGGGTCGAAGCGGCGCTTCACCCGCCGCATCAGATCGAGCGCGGGCGACTCCGCCACGCCCCACACGTCGAGCCCCTCGCGCACGTCCGCCGGCGCGTCGAGCACCACGCACGGCGAGGGCGCCAGCGCGCGGCGCAGCTCCCCGACCGCGTCCGGGCGGTCGGGCGGCAGCGCGATCCACGACAGTCCGTAGGCGGCGCGGCCCGCGAGCGTCGCGCGGTGGCGGCCGGCCGCGCGCAGCTGGGCGGCGATCTGATCCTGGGTGCCCGCCACCTTGACCACGATCGACTCGGCCGGTCGCTGGCGCGCGCGCTGCTCGTGCCAGAGCGGCTCGTCCTCGAGCACCACCTCGCCGCCCGCCAGCGCCGTGGCCGCCGACGCCTGGGCGGGCGCCTCGGCGCCGGCGAAGCGCGCGAGCACGCGGCCCTCGCCGCCGGACCACGCCACGTCGAGGCACTGCGCCTCGAGCTGCGCGTGAGTGAGGTCCGACGCGATGCGCGCCACCTGATCCGGGTCCTCGGAGCGGGCCACGGCGGTGGCCGTTCGCGGCGGCAGCGGGTGCAGCCGTACAGCCAGCTCCAGGATCAGGCCCAGCGTGCCGAACGAGCCGGTGAACAGCTTGGCCAGGTCGTACCCCGCCACGTTCTTGATCACCTTGCCGCCGGTGCGGGCGATCGTGCCGTCGGAGAGCGCCACGGTCATGCCGAGCACCAGGTCGCGCGGCGCGCCGTGGCGGTGGCGCAGCGGGCCGGAGTCGGCCGTGGCGAAGAGACCGCCCACGGTGCCTGCGCCCGGCGGGTCGATCGCGAGCATCTGGCCCTCGCCGGCCAGCTGCTCGCGCAGACGCTCCAGCGGCAGGCCGGCCTGCACCACCGCGGTCAGATCGCCCGCGTTGTGCTCCACGACCGCGTCGAGCCTGGCGGTGCTCAGCTCCACCTCGGGCGCGGCTGCCGGCGCGCCCCACGCCAGCCGCGTGCCCGCGCCGCGGATCCGCACGCCGCTCCCGTCCGCGGCGGCGTCGCGCAGCGCGGCGGCGGCGTCCTCGTAGCTCTTGGGCGCGAGCATCAGAAGCGGTCGGCCAGCCCCGCCGCCTCGAGTGGGTGCTGGCGGTACGGGCCGGGCACCTCGCCGCAGAGCCGCGGCGTGGGCATCACCTTGCCCGGGTTCGCGAGCCCGGTCGGGTCGAACGCGCAGCGAAGCCGCTGGAACGCGTCCAGGTCGGGCTCGCCGAACATCGCCGGCATGTAGCGCTTCTTGTCCACGCCCACGCCGTGCTCGCCGGTGATCGAGCCGCCGGCCTCCACGCACGCGGTCACGATACGGCCGGCCAGCTCCTCCGCGCGCTCGGGCTCGCCGGGCACCGCGGCGTCGTAGCAGACGAGCGGGTGCAGGTTGCCGTCGCCGGCGTGGAAGACGTTCGCCACCCGCAGCCCGTGCTCGGCCGACAGCTCGTCGATCCGGGCCAGCACCTCGGGCAGGCGCGTGCGCGGGATCACGCCGTCCTGCACGTAGTAGTTGGGCGAGATGCGGCCCATGGCGGCGAAGGCGGCCTTGCGCGCCTTCCAGATCAGCTCGCGCTCGGCCTCGTCGGCGGCGATGCGGACCCCGGTGGCTCCGTTTCCCTCGCAGATCGCCACGACCTCGTCGAAGCGCGCGGCGCACTCGGCCTCCGAGCCGTCGAGCTCCACGATCAGCGCCGCGCCCGCCTCGGTTGGGAAGCCCGCGTGCACCGCGCCCTCGGCGGCCTCGATCGACAGGCGGTCCATCATCTCGAGCGCCCCCGGCACGAGGCCCGCGCCGACGATGTCCGACACCACCTGCCCCGCCTCGGTGGTGTGCGGGAAGAAGGCCACCAGCGTGCGCACCGCCTCGGGGCGCGGCACCACGCGCAGCGTGATCCGTGTGGCCACGCCCAGCGTGCCCTCCGAGCCGACGAAGGCGCCCACCAGGTCGTAGCCCGGCAGGTCCACGCCCTTGCCGCCGAGCTGCACCAGCTCGCCGTCGGGCAGCACCACCTCGAGCCCGGTCACGTAGTTGGTGGTGAAGCCGTACTTGAAGCAGTGCGCGCCGCCGGAGTTCTCGGCCACGTTGCCGCCTATCGAGCAGACGATCTGCGACGACGGATCGGGCGGGAAGAAGTGCGTGGGGGCGACGGCGTGCGACACGGCCAGGTTCGTCACTCCGGGCTCCACCACCACGCGCTGGTTCGCCAGGTCCACCTCCACGATGGCGCGCAGGCGCGTGAGCACGATCAGCACGCCCTCCTCGACGGGCAGCGCACCGCCGGACAGGCCCGAGCCGGCGCCGCGCGCCACCCAGGGCACGCCCGCGCGGTGACAGGCGGCCACCACCTCGCGCACCTGCTCGGCCGTGTCCGGCACGACCGCCGCCCGCGGGACAGCCTGGTACTGGAGCAGGCCGTCCGACTCGTAGGTGCGCAGCGCGTGCGGGTGCGTGACCACGTGGTCGGGCGCGCAGATCCGTCGCAGCTCCTTCAGGAGGTCGGCCATCCCGAGAGGATGACGGAAACGTGACGGGCGCCCCCGAGGGGACGCCCGTCTGCCTCGCTCCGCCAGCGGCCGGACGAGCCGGCCGCTCGGAGTCTCAGCTCATGCCCGCGGCGGGGCGCATGCCCCGGTACTCGGGCGTGTGCTCCCAGTCCGCGTCGCTCTCGCGGAGCACCATCAGGCCCATCGAGCCGAGCCCGACGAGCGTGAGGGCCGCACCGACGATCGCCAGCGCGAGCACGCCGGCCGGGAACGCCACGTTGATGCAGACGATCCCAGCGGCGAAGAACAGCGCCATCCACCAGTCCACGACGCGGGACAGGTACAGCCCCGCTCCGAGGACGATCGCGCCGAGGATCATGACGAAGCCCACGACGTAGACCGGGATCACTGCCCCGGCCGTGTTCATCACGCCGTGAAGCGCCGACACGTCCGCCGCCTGGACGCCATCGCTCGCCATCTGCCAGATGACGAAGCCGACGCCCGCTCCGACGAGCGATCCGAGGATGCCGAGCATCGTCAGGCCGCCGCCCCAAGCGCCGTAGGCCGCCCGGCGCTCACGCACCATGTGCATGAGCCCGAGGGCCGCCGGTACGAACAGGATCAGCGAGATCATCCCGAGCAGGTTCGAGATGTAGAACCGGTCCAGGTGACCAGCCGCTGTCGCAAGCTGCGCGCCCGCCTTGGTCTCGAGATCCGGCGATACGACCGCCGCTACGAGCATGGTCAGCGGAGCGAGGAGCATGCAAACCCCCGCGATCGTCTTGCGGAGGTGCTGCGAGTCCGAAAATCCCATCAAAACCCTCCTTTGGGTCCTATGGAAACTTCCTTGCGGCGGACTTTACACCCCCAAGTGCGGTTCGTTACGAGCTTGCTTAACACGGAATTTCAGCATGACGCTTGCTTTTAGCGGAGACCTGACATAGCTTCGAACACGACCGTGTAGGGCGGGGGACTCGCAGGACCTTCCTCGCGCGGAGCAGTCGAACGAGCGAGGAAGGCATGGCCTCAGGAGGAGGCTCGACGCTGCGCGCGCCGAGCCGCAGTCGAGCGATGGCGAGAAGGGCCTGGCTTACGGGCCTCGCCATGCTCGTCTGCGCGCTCGGCCTGCCCGGCGGGGCGAGCGCAGCCGACCCGATGTCGCTCGACGCCGCCGTCGGTCGCGCCGCGGCGCAGCTCCAGGGGGCGCAGCTGCCGGACGGAAGCTTCGGCGGCCGCCTCGCCACGCGCGATGCGGCCACCGCCGCCGAGGCGCTCAGGGCCGCGCGCCCCGCGAGTGCGGCGCTCGGCCGGATCGACGCGTTCCTCTCGCCGCTCGAGCTCGACGACGTGGACGACCTCGCCCGCGTCGCGCTCGGCTCGCCGCCCGCGGGCGACACGAGCGCACTGCACGCGCAGCAGAACGACGACGGCGGCTTCGGTCTCTCGAACGATTACCAGTCGGATGCGCTCGACACCGCGCTCGGGCTGCGCGCGCTGACCGCGGCCGGCGAGCGCGACGCCGCCCGTCGCGCGGCTGACCGGCTGCTCAAGTTCTCGATCGGCGGCGTCTGGGGAGCCGACGGCGGCGAGGTGTCGCTGACCGGTGAGGCCCTCACCGCACTCGACGCCTACACCGCCCGCTACGGATCCAGCAGCGCCATCGACACGACGCTGGCCGGCGCGATGTCCTGGCTGGGCGACGCGCAGCAGGCCGACGGAAGCTGGTCGCCGGGCTCGCTCTCGGTCCGGAACACGGCGATCGCGCTAGGGGCGCTCGCTTCGTCGCCCACGTCGGTCACGCGCCTGGGTACGGGCGCCGACGCGCTTCTCGCCGCCCAGCTGCCCGACGGCTCGTGGGGCGATCCGTTCACCACGGGGCTGGCGATCCGGGCGCTCCACCTGGCGGGCGACGCGATCGAGCGCGACCGCGTGGCGCAGCTCGCTGAAAAGCTGCGATGGGTTTCGGCAACCGGCGCGTGACGGACCGCTCGAGGCGACGAAGAATCTCGCGCGCGGTCCGACGCGCCGAGGCCGTGCGAGACTCCGCGGATGCGCGCCTCGCAGTCGATCTGGCGATTAGGGAGAGGCGTAGCTTGCGTCGTGCGCGGCCGGTCCTCGCAGCGATGGCACTGCTGGGAACTGCGGGACTTGTCGTCGGAATCGTGGTTCGTTCGGAGTTCCTGAGAGCAGGCTTGTTCCTGCTCTCGTTCTCGATCTTGATGTTGGTGTGGTTCCTACCTCGACGAGACCGTGATCTCGCGCGGGCCGAAGAGCTCAATCGGGAGCTAGCCGGCCGCGATCACGCCGAGGGCTAAAGGCCGGCCGTGCTCTTCCGATGCTGACCGGATGGACGCGCTTGATAAAGCGGACGCCCTCTGGTTGACGTTTTGCGTTTCGATCGCCGCGATTGCTGTCGGTGTCCCTGTGGGGGACGCCGTGGCTGGCGGCGCCGGGGTATTCGTTGGAACTTCGCTACTCGCCTCGGGTCGGCCACCCTTCTCGAACGTACGCGTTCCAACTGCCTCATCTGTGGCTATGTGGTCCGTCGCAGCGGCGCTCGCGGGCGCGCTCGCAGCGCTTGATGCGGCGCTTGGCCTCGCGATCCTGAGTGGCGCTGCGGCGGTGAGCGCCGGAGTTCTATGGCAGCGCCGCCGCGAAGCCAGACGGCGGGGTCTTCTCTGAGGTGAGCGCCCCTCACCGTCTCGGCGTTTCAGGCGCCAGGGGACTCAGGCTCGTTGCGGCTCAGCGGGCGCGCTGATCTCACGTCAGCGGCCCTCCGCCAGCGCCCGCACCACCGCCTCGTAGAACCCCTCGCCCATCGCCGCCTCGGTGACCTCGGCGTTCGGCATCCCTGCGATCGCCTCGCGCACCGACGGGTCGCGCTCCATCGCGTTGGCCACCAGGAAGAAGCGGCCCACCACGCGCGCCACGTCCAGGTCCTCCTTCGAGTCGCCCACGCCGATGCACTCCTCGGGCGCGTAGCCGCGCGCCTGCATGTGGCGCGCCACGGCCGCGGCCTTCGAGGCCTCGCGCGGGATCAGGTGGTAGGCGTGCGGCGGGCCCGGCAGGTGTCGTAGCGACTCCTTCGGCGAGATCACGCCGTTGTCCACCAGCCGCAGCGCGCCGTGGCCGTGCTCCGCCAGCAGCGCGTCGGCCTCGCGGGTGTCCACGAGGCCGCGCAGCAGGTAGGAGAACTGGCGGTCGCGGTGCCACGGCGCGTGCGGCTCGAGCCGCCCCGCGTAGGTCTCGAGCAGCAGCGCCGGTGCCCCCGACTCCTCCACCTGCTGGTGCACGGTCTTCTCGGGCGTCGGCTGCAGCTCGCCGGTGAGGAACCACTCGTCGTCGTCCACCACAAGTCCACAGCCGACCTCGTAGATGTACGACGTCTGCCCGATCAGCCGCGCGTCCTCCATCACCTGCGCCTTGCGGCGGCCGGACTTGAGCACGACCTCAACGCCCGCGCGGTGGCACGCCTCGAGCGCCCGCGCGGGCAGCAGCGTGAACGCCCCCTCGGCGTCGCGGAACAGCGACGCCCCGCGTCCGACGAGCGTCCCGTCGATGTCCGTGTAGACGCAGCGGATCGCCATCGGGCCGGCGCCTACTATGGCAACCGGTGGCGATCACGCGCGAGCAGGCGCCCTGGGATGGGCTGGTCGAGTCGGGGCGCGGCGAGCAGGTCGTGGCCGAGACCCGCTTCGGCGCCCGGCGGCCGGCCACGGTGCCGATCCCGGACGACCTCCACCCGAAGCTGCTCGAGGCGCTGGCGCGCTCCGGCGTCGGCGAGCTCTACACCCACCAGGCCGACGCCCTCGCCGCGGCCCGCGAGGGCCACACCATCGTCACCACCGGCACGGCCAGCGGCAAGTCGCTGGCGTTCAACCTGCCGGTGCTCGACACGCTCGCCCACGATCCGCGCGCCCGCGCGCTCTACCTCTACCCCACCAAGGCGCTGGCCCAGGACCAGGCGCGCAAGCTCACCGAGCTGCGCGCGCCCTTCCTGCGCCACGCGATCTACGACGGCGACACGCCGCGCGACGAGCGGCGGCCGATCCGGGCCAAGTCGAACCTGATCCTCACCAACCCGGACATGGTCCACGTGAGCACGCTGTCGCAGCACCGCCAGTGGGGCGACGTGCTGGCCAACCTCGCGTGGGTGGTGGTCGACGAGGCGCACGTGTACCGCGGCGTGTTCGGCTCGCACGTGGCCAACGTGCTGCGCCGGCTGCGGCGCCTGGCGCGCGCCTACGGCACCGAGCCGCGCTTCGTGCTGGCCAGCGCGACGATCGCCAACCCGCAGGAGCTGGGCGAGAAGCTGATCGGCGACGACGTGACGCTGGTGGACCGCGACGGCGCGCCGCAGGCCGAGCGCAAGGTGGTGATGTGGAACCCGCCGCTGCTGGACGAGTCGACCGGCAAGCGCGTGTCGGTGCTCACCGAGGCCTCCACCGTGCTCGCCCAGCTGATGGAGGACGGCGTGCGCACGATCTGCTTCATGCGCTCGCGCCGCGGCGTGGAGCTGGTGCAGCGCTTCACGAGCCTGCGGCTCGAGGACGCCGGCCGCGGCGACCTGGCCGACCGGATCGCCCCCTACCGCGCCGGCTACACGCCGTCGCAGCGGCGCGACATCGAGCGGCGGCTGTCCGAGGGCGAGCTGCTGGCGGTGGTGGCCACCAACGCGCTCGAGCTGGGGATCGACGTCGGCGACCTCGAGGCGGCCATCTGCGTCACGTTCCCGGGCACCGTCGCCTCGCTGCGCCAGATGTGGGGCCGCGCCGGCCGCCGCGCCACCGGCCTTGCGATGTACGTGGCCGGCGAGGACGCGCTCGACCAGTTCTTCTGCCGCCACCCGGACGAGTTCCTGGACCGCCCGGTGGAGTCGGCGATCCTCGATCACGAGTCGGAGTCGATCCACCTGCCGCACCTGGTGGCGGCGGCGTACGAGCTGCCGCTCACGGCCGAGGACCGCGACATCCTCGGGCCGCGCTGGGAGGCCTACGCCGAGCGGCTCGTGCGGCTGGGCCAGCTTCGCGACCGCGGCGGCCGCTACCTGCCCGCCGGCGAGGGCTTCCCGGCCGCGCGGATCGGCCTGCGGTCGGCGTCGATCGACGCGTTCTCCGTGATCGAGGACCGCCGCGGCGAGATGCTCGGCACCGTTGAGGCCGAGCGCGCGCACTCCACCGTCCACCCCGGCGCCGTGTACCTGCACCTCGGGCAGAGCTACGAGGTGCAGGAGCTGGACCTGCGCGGGCGCCAGGCGATCGTGCGCGAGTTCTCCGGTGACTGGTACACCCAGCCCAAGAAGGAGACCGAGACCTACATCGAGGAGGTCGCGCGCCAGCGGATGCTCGGCACCGTGGAGCTCAACTTCGGGATGGTGTCGGTGAGCGAGGAGGTGATCGCGTTCCAGAAGAAGCGCGTGACCGACCACGAGGTGCTCGACCTCCTGCCGGTCGAGCTACCGGAGCAGCGCTTCGCGACGCAGGCGCTCTGGTACGTGCTGCCCGAGTCGCTGCTCAAGGAGGAGTTCCCGCTCGACGTGCTCCAGGGGTCGCTGCACGCGGCCGAGCACGCGCAGATCGCCGTGCTGCCGCTGATCGCGATGTGCGACCGCTGGGACATCGGCGGCCTGTCGACGGCCTTCCACCACCAGACGGGGCGCCCGACCGTCTTCATCTACGACGGCCATCCGGGCGGCGTCGGGATCACCCGCGCGGGCTTCGACGCCTTCGAGCGTCTGGTGGAGGACGCGCTGAGGCTGATCGGCGAGTGCCCGTGCCGTGACGGCTGCCCGTCGTGCGTGCAGTCGCCCAAGTGCGGGAACCTGAACGAGCCGCTGTCGAAGAATGGGGCCGTGGAGCTGCTGCGGCGCGTGCAGGAGGCCTGAGCAACCTCAAGGTTCACCCATTCAGGCCGAGGTGATGGGGGATGGGTTGCCGCCCCTTCGCCGCCTTGACCTTGGTTGCCGCCGTCCTCGTGACGGCCGCAGCGCCCGCGCTCGCCACCTCCACGGGCGGCGCTGCGGTGCCGTCGTCGGTCACGAACGCGGATGGCTCGCCGGTCGTGTCCACGGGCGGCGCGGCCGCCGAGGACCCCGCGGTGATCGAGGCGCGCCGGGCGCAGGAGCGCAGGGCGCGCGAGGCGGCCGAGCGCAAGCGGGCCGAGGAGCGGCGGCGGGCCGAGGAGAGGCGCCGCAAGCGCAGGCAGCACTCGTGGGTCTTCCCGGTGCGCGGAGCGCACGACTTCGGCGGCTCCGGGAGCCGCTTCGGCGCCGGGCGCAGCGGGCACACCCACCAGGGCCAGGACGTGACCGCGGCCGAGGGCACGCCGCTTGCGTCGGTGCACTCCGGCACGGTGCGCTTCGTCGACTACCAGTCGGCTGCCGGCTACTACGTGGTGATCCACGACTCCGGCGGCAAGTACGAGTTCGCGTACATGCACATGCAGAAGGGCTCGGTGAAGGTCAAGCCGGGCCAGCACGTGCACGCCGGGCAGCGCATCGGCCGCGTGGGGCACACGGGCGACGCCACAGGACCGCACCTCCACTTCGAGATGTGGGTCGGCCCGTGGCAGACGGGCGGCCACCCGATCGACCCGCTCAAGTACCTGAAGCGCTGGGACCGGTAGGCCGCTCAGGGGTGGTGCGAGTCCACCCCTAGGGTCCCTTGGAGGCGCCGCCGATCCGGGCGATCCTCCTGGTGCAAGTCAGCTACGACCAACCAGGAGGCACCAAATGCTCAGCAAGACCCGCATCACCATCCTCGCCCTGACCGGCGCGATCGCCATGACCGGCGTCGCCGACGCGGCCCCCAAGGACAAGCTCACGATCACGGGCCCGAACGGGGACTTCCAGGGCACGATCAAGGCCAAGAAGCGCTCGTGCATGAACCACCGCACCGTGCACGTCTTCATGGTCACCGACCAGGGCCCGCAGGAGATCGGCTCGGACACCTCGGAGCTCAACTCCGACAAGAGCCGCGGCCTGTGGTCGATCGGCAACTCGGGCTACAAGAACGGCAAGTTCTTCGCGCGCGCCGACTCGAAGGGCAGCTGCTCGTCGCTCAAGAGCAAGACGATCACGGTCGTGACCCCGGACGCCGAGGATCCCGGCGACGGCGAGTTCTAGTCACAGCGCAACAGGTGGCCTGGCCCCTTGTTGCACGGTCGGGAGCCCCCGCCGCCGCGGGGGCTCCCGGGCGTGTTCGGCTACTTGATCGTCAGCTTGAACGCGCCGCGCAGGCCGTCGGCCTCGGACTCCACCGAGCCGTTGAGCGACTCGAGGTGCGCCGAGAGCGCGGGCCCGATGATCAGCGCCGCACCCGAGTTCCCCTGCTTCTTGAGGATCTCCGACACGAGCGACTTGGGGTCGGCGGTCACGACAAGCGCGCCCTTGGCGCCCGGCACGGGCGACGCCGACTGGCCGGCGATCTCCTGCGCGCGCTCCGCGTCGTCGGCGATGGCGAGCACGTTGCCCACGACCCCGATCACGGTCGGGTGGTTGTCCTCCGGCGTCTGGACCGTGTAGAGCCCGTTCGAGTTCTCGATCTTCGCGGGCGGCTTGCCCTCCGCGCCGCGCGCCTTGTTGAGGTTCTTCATGATCGTCGCGAGCGTCTTCTTGAACGCCGCGGGATCCTTCAGGTCGGCGCGCGCGGCAGCCTTGCCGTCGAGCGAGACCGACGCCGTGGAGTTCTCGCCGAGCTGGCCGACCACGTCGGTGTCGATGTCCACGCCGAGCTGCTTGCCGACCTTGTCCTTGTTGAGCAGGCTCTTCGGGTCGGTGACCGTGGCCACGTCCTCCACGAACTTCACGATCTGCGACGGGCCGCGGAGGCCGATGCCGATCTCACCCGGGCGCTGCACGACCGGGGGCGCCGCGGGGCCGGTGGCGAGCGGCTGCTGCTCGGCCGACACGCCCTCGGTCTTCACCTCGAAGTTCTCCGAGATGCCGTCCTCGGCGGTCGCAAGCGTCGCGCCGAAGGTCCGCAGGCCCTTGACCCACGGCACCTTGAGCGCCTGGGCTGTGTTCGGGCTGCTGGCGAAGATCGTCTGGAAGTTGCCAGTCACGCGAACGAGCGCGTCCTGGTCGAGGTCGCCGAGCGCGTTGTTGAAGTCGTCCTCGCTCATGCGGTCGCTCGCGCCGTGGCCCTTCAGGGCGGCGTCGAGCAGCTGGAGCGTCTTGGCAGCGACGAGCGTGTCGCCCTTCACGGCGAAGGCGCTGCCGTCCGCGTCCTGGTACACGGTCGCGCCCTCGACCTCGCCGACCTTCCGCGAGTTGCCGCTCTCCACCAGCTTGCCGATGTCGCCGCCGGCGGTCTTCCATGCGAGCACGAACTGCGTGTTGCTGCCCTGGCCGATGCTGCTGGGCGGGACGCCGACGACGAGGTCGTTGCCGAGCAGCGGCTTGATGTCGCTGTCGTAGTTGATCTTCGCGCCGCCGGTCTGGATGCCCTGCTTGAAGCGCTCCTTGATCTGGCTGGCGAACGGGAACTTGTCGATCAGCTTGTTCACGTTCTTGAACTGGGCGTCGTCGGGGTTGGTCTTGATCGCCACGACGGCGAGCGAGTTCTTCGGGATGTAGCCGAGCGAGTCGTCGAGGGAGCTGCTGCTCGAGCTCTTGCCGCCGCAGCCAGTCGCGACGAGCGCGAGGGCCGTGAGGGTGAGGAGCAGGGGGAGGAGGGCACGTCGCATGGGAAGAGGGGTTCCTTTCGTGGCGCGTCTGAGACTGCGGAAGCCTAGTAGGGCTAGTCGTTCGCGGGGTCGCGCTCGATCAGCTCGATCCGGTACCCGTCCGGGTCGCGGACGAAGCACAGCCGCGACCCGCCGTCGCGGACGGTGTACGGCGGCTTCTCCGGCTCGATCCCCTGCTCGGCGAGCGCCGCGAGCGTGCCGTCGAGGTCCTCGGCGGTGATCGCGATGTGGTTGTAGCCCGTGCCGAGGTCGTAGGAGTCGACGCCGTGGTTGTACGTAAGCTCGAGCCGCGGCCCGTCGCCGGGCAGGCCCATGAAGACGTTGATCGCCTCGTCGCGGATCGGCAGCCTGCCGACCTCCTCGAAGCCGAGCGCCTCGTAGAACTTCACGGACCGGTCGACGTCGCCGATCCGGTAGCAGGTGTGGATGAGCTGGCTCATGCGCGCGCACGTTAGCGCCCTGGCGCAGGGCCGCTTCGCCGCTACCATCCGCGCCGCGCGGCGAGGTAGCTCAGTTGGTAGAGCACACGACTGAAAATCGTGGTGTCGCCGGTTCGATTCCGGCCCTCGCCACTTTCTGAAGTCCCTGCACGGCGGCGTCTTTCGGCCGCTCTGGCGGCGAGAATCTCTAGCGCCCACGCGCCACCGCCGTAAGTCTGGTCCCAACCTGGTCCCAATCGGTCGGCTGCGGCTCGCCGTCCCGCGGCACGCGGCGGCCAGCCCGAGCCAGGCGTCGTCTACGTCGCGGTCACCACGTTCGGGCTCGAGCCGCGCGACTGCGCCGAGCGGCTGCGCCGCGGCGACCGCATCGGGGTGACGGGCTCGCGACACACGCGAAGCGGAGGCTGTACGTCGAGCGCGCGGAGCCGGCAGGTTCCGGCTCAGGCGCGGCGCGTAATCGCGGCACCGAAGGACGGTCAGACCATGCCATAGCCTTACTGCAGGAATAATCGATGACTGCTGCAGACCGGGCCAGAGCGGCATACAGTCGTGCCGTTGCCCTCCGGGATGCCGACGAGCAGATCGCCGCGGCGGGGGCGTATCTGAGTGCGGCGGACGAGTTCGAGGCATCGCGAGAGGCCGAATGGCATGCCACGGCCCTTGTCGCGGCGGGCCGATGCTTTATGGCGGGCGGTCAGGCACCGCAAGCGGTGGCGCCGTTTCGACAGGCCACCAGCGTTCTACGCGAACTCGTGGAGGCGCGCGGAGCGAAGGCGCGCGGCGACCTCGCGCGAGCACTCACCAACCTCGGCCAGGCCTTGGGTGAGGTTGGCGATCCGGACGCAGCCATCCAGGCGTTTTCCGAAGCGATGCGGTTGTCGCGCGATGACGACGAGAGTCTGTACGCGTGGACGGGGCTCAGCGTCGGAAGGCTCTACCGCGAGCTCAAGCGCCCGGAAGAAGCGAGGGGGTATCTCGCCGACGCGTACGACGTGTTCACCCGCCTCGGAGACGATCGCCAGGGAGCGCATGCCGCCAACAACCTTGGCGCGGTCTTCAACGACCTCCGGGATCACGAACGGGCGCTGCATTACTTCGGGCTGGCACGCAGCACGTACGTGGGCCTCGGTGACAAATCGCTGGTCGCGATCACAGACCTGAACATCGCCCGCCAGCATCTCTCGCTACGCAACCTAGAAGCCGGAGAGACCTCCATCGAGGAGGCGCTGCGTGCGCTCACGGATCCGGGGCGCGCGACGACGAGGGCGGCCGCGCTGACGACGAAGAGCGGGCTGTTCTGGGCGGCCGACCGTCGTGAGGAGGCATTGCCTCCGCTCGAAGAGGCTGCGGACATCTACGAACGAAGCGGCTCGGTGACTGATCACGCGTCGGCGATTGGGACGCTCGGCGGCCACCTGATGGACCTCGGACGCTTCGAGGAGGGCCTGAGGCTCGCCGAGCGGAGCCTTGAGGAACTCGAGGGGGTTCATGACGCACTGCGCGGCACACAGCTGAGGGCCTTCTATTTGGACCGCATCAACACGGCGTACGGATCACTCGTCGGTTCCTATATCCGAGCCGGTCGTGACGCGGATGCGCTGGCCGCCGCCGAGCGAGCAAAGGCGCGCACGCTCGCGCGGCTGCTCGTGGCCGTGGTCGCCGAACAGGACGTCGGGCATCACCGTGAGCTTGTCGAGGCCCAGCGCAAGCTGGGAGCGGTACACGAGGAGATCGCACAGCTGGGTGCGGGCTCGCCGCCGGAGCAACTCGTTCGCCTCGAGCGGCAGGAGCGTGATTTTCAGCTCGCTCTCCGATCGGTTGAGGCGACGATCGGACCGTCGCTGGTCCAGCCGGCCACTGTCGCATCCGCTGCAGTGGCCACAACCACGGGCGCGGTGCCGGAGCTGCTGCTCGAATACACGCTGGGCCCATTGGAGAGTCATCTGATCGCGAAGCTGGGCGACACCGTCGAGGCGCACATCCTTCCACCGATCGGCGAGCTGGAGCCTGCCATCCGAGCGCTGCGCGATGACCTCCGGCTCGGGCTTGCGCCGACGCATTCTCACTCGCTGTACCGGACTCTGCTGCGGCCCGTTCAGAGGCTCCTCGACGCCACCGACCAGCTCCTGATCGTTCCCGACGGCGTCCTACTCGACCTGCCATTCGCGGTGCTGACGTCTTCGGAGCTCGAAGAAGGTTCGGGGCTCCGGAGCTGGTCCGAGTATCCGTGGCTGGTTCGGAGCCACTCGATCAGGTACGCGCCCTCGGCCGGGGTAGCTGCAGCCCTGGCAGCACGAAGCGCGAAGCGCGGTGGGGACACCGGTGAGATGGCCGCTTTCGCCGCGCCACTGACCGATGCGGATCGGGGAAGCGCTGCTGGGCTGCCGCTCGACGCGACACGCGCCGCAGCTGAGAGCGGCGCATCGCTCGCGCCGCTGCCATTTGTGTTCGAGGAGACCGCGACCATCTGCCGCGAGCTCGGGCTTGCCAGCGACCTAAAGCCGCCGGTACTTGTCGATATCAACGGGTTCGCCATCCGCTCGCACTCAGCCGCGACGAAGCAAGCGGTCATCGAGCTGGCTCGGACGCGCAGCTTTCGGTACTGGCACTTCGCGTGCCACGGTCTGGTCGATTTCGACCTTTCGGATCACTCAGGCTTGGTCCTTTCTACGGATTCAACGGGAGGCGGTTCGTACTGGCGCGCCTACGAAGTGGGTGGGGTCTCGATGCCCTGCGAACTCGCGACGCTCAGCGCCTGCGACACAGGTCGGGGGCGGCAGCTTCGGGGGGAAGGGGTGTTCGGACTCGCGCGAGCGTTCCTAACCGCGGGTGCCGACGCTGTATGCGTCTCGATGTGGCCCGTCGTTGACCGCAGCGCCGCCGCGTTGATGGCCGACTTCTATCGTGCCCTGGCACGCGGAGAAGACAAGCCCAACGCGCTCAGACTGGCACAGAGCGCGGCGATCGACCGCGACCTTCACGCGCGGCACTGGGGGCCCTACACCCTCATCGGCACACGATGACGGGAAGGTAGACTCGCACGCAGATGGGGATCGCCGCGTACGTCACCGTGCCAGGGGCCGCGTCCGGCGACGAGCTCGAGGCGATGGCTGCGGAGCTGCGCGCCGCGGGGCTCGAGTTCGATCGGATCGAAGCGGGCGAGGAGAGGCTCACGGGCGTCGAGGAGATCCTGTCCGTCGTCGTGGTTGTCCCGTCGCTGAGCGGTTTCTTCACGGGATTCGCCGAGGAGGCGGGCAAGGACGCGTATAAGGCGCTAAAGCGGCTCGTCTCGCGGGTAGCCGGTAAAGGCCGCCGTACGGATGACGGTGTAGTTGTCGTGCAGGACCAGCAAACTCGCGCCCGTGCGGACCTGACGCCCCAGCTCGACGACGCCGCCTACAGCGCGCTGTTCGAGCTCGACTTCGACGCACTCCAAGAGGGCACGCTCGCCTGGGACGGCGCTGCCGGCCGGTGGCGACCCAGCGCGTAGGGTTCGCCAAGCCGACTTCACCCCGGCTTGCCCTACGCGACGGGCTCGGTCGTCTGCCGCCGCAGACCGAGCCCGCGGTCCGGTTCGTCGCGGAGGCGGCTGAGCCGTTCAGCGGCCGGCAGGTGCCGCCGGCACTCGACGCGGACGGCAACCTCGTGCTACTTCGGCGTCTTTTGCGCGAGGGCTTCCTGACCCGCGCACGGCCCGAGACCGACGGCTGCCGCGGCACGCTCAAGCAATCCTGAGTGTTGCATTCAGCCACACGATGTGAGAGGGTCACTTCAGGGGAGAGGCACGACAGGTGAGGCAACCGACGTGGGTGGAATGAGGGAGCGGACCCCGCTCGTCGGGAGCGCAAAGCGCGCTCGCGGGGCCGCGCTGGCGGTCGCCGTCGCCGCGATCGCAGCAGCCCCGGGCGCGGCGGCACTCGGCAACCGAGGCCACGGCTTCGGCGGGCACCGCGGCCACCCGGGGCAGCACCTCGGCTTCCGCTCCGAACGGCACGCGGGATACGGCTCCGGGCGACATCGGGGCTACGGCTCCGGCCGGCACGCGGGCTACGGCCGCGGGGAGCACGAGGGGCATGAGTCGGTCCGCCCCCGGGAGCATGGCTCTGGACGTCATCGGTGCCACGAGCGCGGGAAGCGCGAGCGCCACGGCTCCGGCGAGCGTGAGCGCCACGGCTCCGCGCGGGACCCGGACGACGACCGTCCGCATTTCCGCAGGCCAGCACATCACCCCGCGGAGACGAAGCCGAGGACGAAGTCGAAGCCGAAGTCCCGCACGAAGCCCAAGCAGCCCGCACGCTGCGGCCCCTTCGGCTGCCCGCAGCTTGTCGACTCCACACAACAACGCGCGACGCTCCCCCGGCGGTCGCCCAGTGCCGAGGCGCTGGCCGTGCTCCAGCGGCCGGGCGAGCCGAGGTTAGGCGGCTCTGGCAAGTCGGCGCGCGGCGCGCCCGGCCGAGCGCCGGCAGCGGGGCACGGCACGCGCGGCCCGGCGACGGCCGCGGTCGCGCCTCTACTCACCAATTCGAGCGGGTCCGGTCTCTCGTTCGGCGTGCTGGTCGCGGCGATCTCGCTGCTCGGAGTGCTCGCGATCGTCCTGCTGCGCCTTCGCCGGGACGAGGACGAGGACGACGACGACGAAGCGCCCGCCGCGCTCGAATGACCACCCAGGCAGCGGCGCCCGACGCGCCTGCGGCGGAGCGGCGCCTGTCGCTGAGGCCGCTGCTGGAGGTGGCCGCGGCGGGCACCGGCTTCATCGTCCTGATCGAGCTCGTCGGCCGGGCCGTGGTCTGGGCGCGCTTCAACGCGATCGGGCTGCCCGCGACGTCCGCCACAACGCTCCAGTCGTCCGAGTCCCTCCTGGGGGCGGGAGCCGGGGCGCTCGCGGCGGCGATCATTCTCGGCCTTGCCGCGGTCGCGGCGCTCACCGCGATCAACTCGGCGCTGAGGCCGGTGGGGCGCGAGCGCTACGGACGGCTCGTGCTGCTCGCGGTGCTCGAGCTGATCCTCGTCGCGGCCATCCTGGAGCAGCCGGCCACCGCGGCGCAGCGCGCGGCCGCGCTCGGCGTGGGCGTGGTGGCGGGCTGGACGTTCTGGACCCTGGCCGACCGCGTGCGCGACACGCAGCTCGTGCTGGCGACGTTCCTGCTCATCGCGGCGGTCGGCGGAGTCCTGGCGTACGTCCGGAGCTCGGGCGCGCCCGCGAGCCTGCCGCTGGCCACGGTGTTCCTGAAGGACGGGAGCGTGACCACCGGCGCCTACGTGTCGGTCACCACCCACTACGTCTACGTCGCGCCCGACTCCTTCGACCGCGTGTACGGGCAGATAGCCGCCATCCCCCGCCTGGACGTGAGGCGGATCGCGCTCTCGCGGCCTCAGGACTTCGAGGAGGCCGGCAGCAGCAGCCCGAAGGCCCTGCTCGCGGGCAACAGGGTGAAACCACCGTTCGGCACGGTGACGCCGGCGATCGCGCGCTACCTCGCATCCCAGGCGGCCGACCCGGCCTGGCTGTACCCGCCGATCTCCTTCCCCCAGGCCGCGTTCTACATCAGCCAGCACCCGGCGATGTTCTTCGGGGACGAGCCGGCACCCGCGGTCGCTCCCAGCCGCCACGTGACGCTCGAACGGCTTGTGGCCGGCGCGCGGGACTACAGCGGGCGGCCGGTGGTGACGGAGGGCGTCGTCGTGCGCACGGCCGACATCCCGGCCGGCGCGGACAACCCGGGCGAGCGCTTCGTGATCCTTCGCGGCACCCGGGACGCGCGCACCCGTCTCTTCTGCCAGCGCACCGGGGTCGAGGACATCCCCGTCGGGGCGACCGCATCCGTGACGGGGGTGGTCGTCAACGCGGGCACGGTCGCGGCCGACACCGAGAAGCCCGTGGAGGGCGTGTACGTGCAGACCGCCGGTAATCGGTGCGGGGCGTAGGGCGGATGTAGGTCGCGCCGGCGCGCGCCGTTGACACACCAACTCAAGGCTGGTTGACTACTCGAGATCTACTGACCCAACCATTTCAACTCCCCTGCGAGGTGAAGGTGGACGCCGCGGCAGAGCGAGACATCTTCTTCAGCTTCTTCATGTTCACGGCCGACCTGAGGCCGGCCGACACGAGCTACACCCCGGTCCTCATCGAGCACCTCAGGGCCGTGAGCGAGCTGGGCTACGACGGCGTCGATGTGCACATCGCATCCCAGCCGCCGACCGTCGACCACGGGGACGAGGTGGAGAGCTACGTCCGCCTGAAGGAGACCTTCGACGACGCCGGACTGGCCGACGTGAAGTTCACGACCAACGTCGGCTCAACCCGAACGTTCGACCCGACGTCTCCCTACAAGGAGCAGCGCGACCAGGCCCTGGCCTATCTCAAGTCGCGCGTCGACATCACGTCGGTGCTGGGCGCCGGCGAGTCGATCATGACCGGGCCGTTCCTCTACCCCTACGGCGTCTTTCCGCTGACGGACTTCGACGAGGCGATGTGGAGCGATGCTCTGCAGGAGTGGATGCGGCCGCGATATCTCGCGGCGCAGCCCGTGCTCCAGGAGCTGGCGGAGTATGCGTCGACGAAGGGAGTGAAGCTCGGTATCGAGCCCGTCAAGAGCTGGGAGACGCCCGGTCCCAATTCGGTGTCGGACGTGCTCGATTTCCTCGATGGTGTCGAGAGCACGCAGCTGGGCGTGATGATCGACACGGCGCAGGTCGTGATGGAAAGTCAGGGCCCGTCGACATTCCGGGACAACGTGGCCCGGGCCGCGCAGCAGGACCGGCTCCACTCGGTCCACATCTCTGCGCCCGACCGCGGCGCCGTGCACGACAGCTGGATTCTGTGGGACGCCATATTGGGCGAGATCGACCGGGTCTACGACGGGCCGTACCTGGTCGAGGTGTTCAACGCGATCCCGCCGTTCGACGCGTCGATGCGGATGGGACGTCGCCGCTTCTGGCGGCCCGGCGAGGACGACCGCGGAGCGGACGACCAGAGCGCGTACGAGATCGGCCGTGTCGCGCTGGAGACGGTCCGCGAGCAGCTCGCATCGCTGCGCGGGGCGGCTGCGCGATGACCGGCGCAGGGCGGTAGAGCGGGTGTCAGCGCCCCTGACGCGCCCGATACGAATGGTCGTGAAGCGGGCGGGCCCCGTAAGGCTTCACACCTTCATCTCGTCGTTCACCGACGGCAACATCGCGAACGCGACCCACATCATCGAGGGCGCCAACAGCCTGGTCCTCGTCGACGGGCAATTCCTCGCTCCCTACGCGAGGCAGTTCAGGTCCTACGCGGACGGCCTCGGCAAGCCGATAGACAGGCTGTACCTCTCGCACAGGCACCCCGATCACTGGTTCGGCCTGGGCGCGGCCTTTACCGATACAGAGGTTTACGCGCTGCCGGAGACCATCGCCTTTCTCAAGGACCACGGGGCCGACTCGCGAGCCGATCACTGGAAGATGGGGGAGTACGCCGCGGACCAAGTGGTGGTCCCGCAGGGCGTCGCGGCCCCAGGCGAGGACAGCATCGACGGCGTTGCGTACGTCTTCGACAGGGTGACGGACACCGAGATCGACTCTCTACTCACCATCCGGCTGCCGGAGCTGGGAGTCCATATCACCCAGGACCTGATCTACAGCGGCACGCATCTCTACCTGACCCAGGACATAGGGCACTGGATAGAGGTGCTCGACGAGATGCTGCTGTCGGAGTACGACCTGTTCCTGCCCGGCCACGGTCTGCCCGCGGACAAGAACGAGGTCGCGAGAAACGTCGAGTACCTCTCCGCGGCACGGCAGGCCATCGCCGGCGGCCTGACCGGCGACGTCTTCAAGACATTCATGCTCCAAAGCTACCCCGGCCGCAAGTGTCCCGGCATCTTCGACATATACCTACCGCGGCTATTTGGGGGTGCGCGTGAGTACTGACGCGGAATACACAGTAGGCAACTATCTCGTCGACAGACTTCATCAGTTGGGCCTGGGGCACCTGTTCTCCATCGCCGGCGACTACACGATCGACTGGCTGAACAACTACGTCGAGCCCGGCCCGATCCAGGTGATCGAGGAGGTCAACGAGCTGAACGCGGGCTACGCGGCCGACGGCTATGCCCGAATGAAGGGCATCGGCGCGCTCTGCGTGACCTATTCGGCGGGCGCGCTGTGCGCCGTGAACGCCATTGCCGGCGCGTACACGGAGCGGGTGCCGGTCGTCCTGCTCAGCGGGGCGCCAAGCCTCAAGCAGACGATCTCGTTCGAGCAGACCGGCTTCAGCGCGCACCATTTCATCAGCGGCCGTCAAACCGATCTACAGGTGTACGAGTACTTGACGGTCGCCACGGGACGCATCGACAATCCCGATCTTGCGCCGATGCTGATCGATCAGGCGCTCACGCGCTGCATCACCGAGCGTCGCCCGGTGTACCTCGAGCTCCTCGACGACATCGTCGACCAGGCATGCGAGCGCCCGGCGAGCGCGCTGAGGCCCGCCCGCATCTTGTCGGATCCGGCTTCTCTGGAAGGCGCGGTCAGCACGATCAGCGAGGAGCTGGGCAAGGCGGCCAATCCCCTTCTCTGGATCGGCGTGGAGGTCGACCGCCTCGGCCTCCAGGAGCAGACGCTCGCCCTGATTCGCCAGCTGAACATCCCGTACGTCACGCAGCTGCTGGACAAGGGCGTGCTGCCCGAGAGCGACCCGCTGTTCGCCGGGGTGTTCGACGGGCAGGCATCGTCGGCCCACGTCACGGAGCTGGCCAAGGGGTCGGACTTCGTGCTCGCGCTGGGCGTCTGGCTGACGGACCTCAACTCGCTGGGTTGGGAAGTGGACTTCGGCAAGACCGCATTCGTCTCGTTCGACGCTGTCAAGTACGGCACGTACTTCAGCCCGCAGGTGGCGTTGCCGCAGTTCATCGACGGCCTGCTGGCGAAGCAGGTGACCCGCCCCGCGCCGTCGGTGCCGGACCCGCCCGCTCACGAGGCCCCAAAGGTCGAGCCGAACGACGAGATCACCTACCAGGGGTTCTTCGACTTCATCCCCCAGTTCATCGAGCCCGACACCATCGTCGGCTGCGACGCCAGCATGAACTACTTCGGCGCTCTGCTGCTCGGGGTGCCGGGGCGTTTCATCGCGCAGTCGTCCTACTCGTCGATCGGTTACATCGCTCCGGCGGCCACCGGTATCTGCTTGGCGAAGGAAGCCAGCCAGAAGGTGATGGTGCTCGCCGGCGACGGCGGGTTTCAGATGAGCGCCCAGTGTCTATCGACGCAGACCCGGTTCGGACTCGACCCGATCATCTTCATCATCAACAACGGGGTCTACGGTGTCGAGCAGTGGCTCGCCGATGCAAGCGTGTTCCATACCGACGCGCCGTTCTACAAGTCGTGTGTCCTGCACCCGTGGGAGTACAGCAAGCTCGCGGACGTGTTCGGTTGCCGAGGCTGGAAGGTCACGACATACGGCGAGCTGGAGGAGGCCATCTCCGGCGCACTGGCGCACTCGGGCAGCCCGTCCGTCATCCAGGTGGTCGTGCCCGACAAGTCAACGCCCAAGAACTCCGAGTGGAAGACGCACTAGTGAACGCGCTGGTCACGCAGGCGCGGTGCAGACGTCCCTGGCGGATCGGGGTTTCCGCCCTCACGCCCCCTCGTGGGCGAACTCCTTGGCCACCTCCCGCATCGTCGCGGGCCCCACGCCGACGTCACCCGTGAACGGCAGGTCGAGCGAGAGGATCAGGAACAGGACGAGCCCGGTGATCGCGGCCAGCGCGCCGACCATGAGGGCCTGCGCCACGAAGTTGCGGACGCCGAAGAAGTAGGTGAAGGCGACCGAGATCGCGGCGCCCACGATCAGGACCACCCAGACCGGGACGGGCAGCTGCGTGCCGCTCGTCAGCACCCGCGTGCGGCGCATCTCGGAGGCGTCCACGAGACGCGTGACCGCCTCCTGGTAGAACGGCGCCTGGGTCGCTCCGCGCGGCCGCAGCGCACGCAGCGTCGCCCACACGCGGAGGAGCGCCCCGTCCGTGCGCCGGCTCTCGCGATGGTGCTCGGCCATCTCGGGCCACTCGTCGTCCGCCACGCTGTACGTGTACGCGCTCAGGGCGCGCCGCATCCGCGCGCCTCCCGTCGGGAGACCGGCCGAGGTGCGGTACAGGCCCGCGATCTCCGCGGCCTCCGTGTCGGTGGCACTGCGCGCGTCCTCGAACTGCTGCCACGTGACCACGACCACGAACGCCAGCAGCACCGCATACACGACGCCGACCACGGCCAGGATGAATCCCGCCACCTCGTGATGGGACTCGAGCGTGCTCAGCTCCACGCTGCGGCGCACGAACACGAGGCCGCCGAGCGAGAGGGCCACCGCGAGCGCGACGATCGCGACGCCGAGCACCCAGGTCGGCACGTTCGTGAGGAGCCAGGTCTCCACGGCCCCGGCGGGCGGCTACGTCACCAACCGAGGGTCTCGCGAAGCCAGCGCCGCGCCATCAACGCGTGCTCGAGCGGGTTCGCCTTCGCCGGGTCCTGCTCGGCCTCCACCACCAGCCAGCCCTGGAAGCCGTGGCGGCCGAGCGCCTCGAGCACCGGCGCCAGGTCCAGGTCGCCGTCGCCCGGCACGGTGAACACTCCCGCCTCGATCCCGTCCTGGAACGACAGGCCGTCCTCGCGCACCCGATCCACCACCGCCGAGCGGACGTCCTTGAGGTGCACGTGCCCGACGCGGTCGCCATACGCCTCGGCAACCGCGAGTGGGTCGCCCCCGGCGAACGCCATGTGGCCCGTGTCGAGGAGCAGGTGCACGAGGGCCGGGTCGGTCGACTCCATGAGCCTGTCCACGTCCTCGGGCACCATCACCCCGGTGCCCATGTGGTGGTGGTAACAGAGGCGCATGCCCTCGTCGTTGGCGATCCGCCCGAGCCCGTTGAGACCCGCCGTGAGCGCATCCCACTGCCGGTCGTCGAGCACCGGTCGGTTCGCGAACAGCGCCACCGGCTGCTGGTGCACCGCCGCGCCCAGCTCCGCCACCACCATGTCCGTCCCGCCAAGCGACTTGATGAGGTTGAGCTGCTGGTGGAAGGTGTCGAGCGTGTGGGCCTCCATCTCGGCGATGGTGAAGTAGGTGCTCGCCCACGGCTCGGAGACCTGCAGGCCGCGGAGCTCGAGCTCGCGCCTGAGGAGTTCGGTGTCCGTGGGGTACTTGTGGCCGAGGCTGCAGCCCTCGAACCCCGCGAGCGCCATCTCGCTCACGCACTGGCCGAACGTGATCCCCGCGTCGATCAGCGGGAAGTCGTCGTTCCACCAGAGCGTCGGCGTGATCCCGAGCTTGACCTTCTCGCGTTCGAGTGGCGAGCCGTCGGTCATGGCGTGTCGGCGGGGAAGCGGGGCGGACCGGCCCACGAGGCGAAGCCCGGCCCCCTGGCACCCGGCGGGTTGCCGCCGATGGCGGTCCACAGCATCCCGTTCACGTAGGCGGACGACGAGACCATGAACGTGTAGTTGCGCTCGAGCGCGCCGCACGCGTCGATCCAGGCCCGTGGAAGCTCGTACCAGATCCCGACGTACCAGAGCTTGACCACGTTCCGGGCGACGGGCCCGAGCGTCGGGTCGCTGAAGACCTCGCGGCGGAGCAGGGTGGCCGTGAGTGTGTCGTCGTCCTGCGCCTCGTCGCGCACGCGCGTCCACGCCGCGAGGAGCCCGTCGAGCACGTCGGCGCCTGCGCCGCCTGCGACGGTCGACAGGTACTCCTCGGCCTGTCCCGTGCCGTGAAGGTCGAACTCGCGGAACCCGGTGACCGCCGCGGAAAATGCCACGAAGTCGTGGACCTGCTGTGGATTGGCGTTCACGCGCTGCCCACCGCGGGGACCGCGCCGACCTCGAACGTGGGCGCCGCCGTGAGGGTGTCGAGCCCGGGAATCGGGTTGCGGAGGAGGTTGGTCATGCCGTCACGCAGCCGGAACATCTCCGCGACCGCGTCGATGAGCAGCTCCGGCCGGCCGGTGTAGGCGTCGTTGAGCACCGCCAGGAAGTCGGCGTACTGCCGGTTGAACTCCAGCGCGGCCGTCCGGAGCTCGGATCCCTCGGGATAGTCGTCGAGCCCCGCGTTGGTCTTGACGGGGTAGACCGCACCCCAGTCGACCTCGAGCTCCGGTCCGGTCGGCTCGTCTGGGTCGTCCCCCGCCAGGTAGTAGCGCCCGTGATGGAGCTGCTTGAAGCGGTAGTAGTGGGCCAGCTCGCCCTCGTTGTCGTAGATGCCGCCGCCCAACCCCTCGCCCTGCTCCCCGATCAGGCGGAGCGCTGCCAGCGCGGAGTCGAGGTCGGTCACGGGCACGATCTCGCCGCCTCCCGAGTAGTAGTACTCGGGGCCCACCTGCCGCGTGGGGTCGCCGGTGAACAGCTGCCCGCCGGTCTCGCTGTCGAGGTGCTCCAGCCCGCGCCCGATCTCCGCGTAGAAGTCGCCGATGCTGTAGAAGCGGAGCGAGTCGTCCCCGGGGGTAGCCAGCATCGGCCTGTCGTCGCCCTCGTCGCGCTGGACCATGCGCGACTCCTTGTCGGGGGCGGGGTCCGGCCGCTCGATCTTGAGGAAGGTGTCGAGCGCCTCGCGGCTGAAACGCTCACGGTTCACCTGGAAGTCGTCCTCGCCGTCGGGCAGCAGTGCGGGGTAGTCGGGCACGAAGTCCGCCGCGGTCAGGTCCGGCTTGCCGCCCACCGCGTTGAGCACGTTGGCCACCAGCGTGAGGTGGAGCATCTCCTCCACCGCAACCACGCGGATCACGTGGACCGCGTCCGCGTTCGTATTGGGCCTGATCGAGTACAGCGCGGTGAGGTAAGGCGGAATCGTCGCGTGCTCGAGCTGCAGCGCGGCGCGGAGGTAGGAGCGCAGCTCTTCGACGGTGCTGATCTGGTGCAGCGGCATGTTCGCGCCTAGCCCACCGGCACCGGCTGCGGGCGCGCGTCCTCGCGGAGCCGCTCGACGAGCCGCGACGCGGTCCTGAAGCAGATCGCGGCGATCGTGAGCGTCGTGTTCGACGTGCCGATCGAGGCCATGCTGCCGCCGCCGGCGAGGTAGAGGTTGTCGTGGTCCCACGAGCGCTGGTCGGCATCGACCACCGAGCTGCGCGCGTCCCTTCCCATCAGGTGGGTCCCGGCGAGGTGGTTGCCGCCGCGGATCACGTAGCCCTCGCCGTCGTAGTCCACGTACCCGTAGTCGTCCTCGTTGTAGATCGTGTAGTCGGCCGCGCCAAGGCGCTGGAAGAGCCGGCTCGCCAGCTGGCGCCCGTATGCCGCGCCGCGCATCGAGTACTCCGGCACGCCGAAGGAGACGACCGGCCGCATGTTCCCGAGCGGGTCGGTGTAGGTGGGGTCGACGGTCACGCGGTTGCTCTCGCTCGGCATCACCTCGACCATGAACGCCAGCTGGAGCTGGCGGGTGATCTGGCCCACGAGCTGGCGGCGCAGGTCGCGCCCGAACATGTTCTGGGTGTCCACGAATCCCTTCAGGTCCGTATAGGGCGAGCCGACCGCCCAGCCCCAGCCGTCGTTGTGGATGTCGATCGCGAAGGCCGCCTGGTGGCGGCGGAAGCTCCCGGTGCGCAGGTCGGAGATGCCGGAGGTGCAGACGCTGCCGCGCATCGTGCCGCTCACCTCGGGCAGCAGCGCCCAGTTGAGGAGGTAGGCGTGGTCCATCAGGTTGCGCCCGACCAGGCCGCTGCCGCCGGTGAGCCCGGACGCCAGCATCAGCCGGGCGTTCTCGATCGCGTTCGCGCTCAGCACGTACACGCGCCCGCGAACGGTCCCGGTCTCGTGCTCGGGCGAGCTCGGATCCGCGTAGTGCTTGTACTCGATGCCCGTGACCCGTCCGTTGTCGCGGTCGATCTCCACCTTCGACGCGACCGTATGCGCCAGGAGGTCGACGCGCCCGGTCTGGAACGCCCGCGCCAGGGTCTTGCCGGCGTTGTACTTGGCCTGCACGGGGCAGATCGGGACGCAGTTGATGTTGCCCTGGCAGCGGCCGCCCTGGTCGACCTGGTTCGTGCTCACGGCGCCGTCCGGCACGAACCCCTTCCCGCCGTCGTAATCGGCGTTGGGGATGCCGTTGCGAGCCTGCGGGAACGCCCGGACCCGGAGGGCGTAGTCCTCGTCGTCGAGCTCGACGCCCATGCCGTCGACGTCGCGGGCCACCATCTTGTCGAGGTAGGACTGCGGCAGGCCCTTCATCGGGAAGACGTAGTCCTGGTCGAACGGCACGCCGAGCTCGCGCTGATCGTCGACGTCGCCCGACACGCCCAGCTCGCGCTCCGCCGTCGCGTAGTAGGGCGCCAGGTCGTCGTAGCTGATCGGCCAGTCCTGCCCCTGGCCGAACCGCGTGCGCATCTCGAAGTCCTCGGGCGTCATCCGGGGGGTCTTGCCCTCCCAGTGCATCGTCGTGCCGCCGAAGACCCTCGTGAACGTGGTGTCGGTGGCGAACGGCGCCCGCTGCACGATGTAGGCGGAGGCGTCGGTCTCGCCCGCCTGGATCTTGTGCGCGTCGCCGCCCCTCGGCATCGGCGCGTTCGGGTTCTGAGCGTACGGTGCCTGATTGTCCTTCCACACGGCCTCGTAGAAGTGCTCGAGGTACTCCTCGTAGCCGCGCAGCGTGATGTCGTCGCCGCGGCCGGCCTCGAGCACCAGCACGCGCTGCCCCGCGCGCGCGAGCTCGCTGGCGATGATCGCGCCGCTGACGCCGGCGCCGACCACGACCGCGTCGTAGACGGTCTCGGTGGCGGACGCGTGGTCGGTGCGGTTCTCGGCTCCGCGGGGGATGATCATGGCTACGCGTGGTGCTCGCGGATGACGTCAGCCACGAGTCCCTCTCCGATCAGAAGTTCTTGTGCACTCACACACGATTGCGCGTTCGGTCGGAGCGTATAAGCGCCACGTCCCAGATGCAAGCTCTTCCCCCCATCTGGATGGGTCGATCAAGGATATTCGTGCGCTGGTGAAGACTTGACTGACGGGTTTATCGTGTGTGTCGTGCCAGCTTCCAAATTCAATCCCCTCGGGGCCAAGGCCAGCGCGCAGGGGTTCACGCCCATTGCCGACTATGCGTTCCTCTCGGACTGCCACACGGGCGCGCTCGTCGGCCCCGACGGCGCGGTCGACTGGCTCTGCATGCCACGCTTCGACTCGGCCAGCGTCTTCACCGCGCTGCTCGACCGGAGTGCCGGCCAGTTCCGGGTCGGGCCCTACGGCGTGTACGTGCCGATCGCGCGGCGCTACGTGCCCGGCACCAACGTGCTGGAGACGTCGTGGATGACGCGCAGCGGCTGGCTGGTCGTCCACGACGCCCTGACGATGGGCGCTTGGCGCGCGGGCGCCGACTCCAGTCCGCAGACCCGTCCGCCCACCGACCAGGCCTCGCAGCAGACCCTCCTGCGGGTGATCCAGTGCGTGCAGGGACAGATCGAGCTCGAGGTGGTGTGCGAGCCGATGTTCGACTACGCGCGGGAGCCCGGCGTGTGGCAGCTGACGGCGGACGCCCACGGCGGCGTCGCGCACGTGTCCGGCCCGCATGGCCCGGAGGGAGAGGAGCAGCACATACGTCTTGCGAGCGATCTGCGCCTCGGCGTCGAGTCCTCGCGGGTCCGCGCCCGGCACACGCTGTCCGAGGGCGAGCGCTGCTTCGTCGCGCTCGGCTGGGCCGCGGACGAGGAGATCGTCCGGACGCTCGAAGAGGCCGACGAGGCGATGGGCAACACGCGGCACTACTGGCGCACTTGGCTCGCCGACGGCGACTTCCCCGACCACCCCTGGGCCGGCCACCTGCAGCGCTCGGCGCTGGCGCTGAAGGGACTCACGTACGCGCCGACCGGCGCGCTGGTCGCGGCGCTCACGACGTCACTGCCGGAGACGCCCGGCGGGGAGCGGAACTGGGACTACCGCTTCACGTGGATGCGCGACGCGACGTTCACGCTGTACGCGCTGCATGCGCTCGGGCTGGACTGGGAGGCTGACGACTTCATGCAGTTCGTCGTCGACCTCGACCGCAACGAGGACGGGTCGCTGCAGATCATGTACTGCATCGACGGCGAGCGCGACCTGACCGAGCGGACGCTCGACCACCTCCAGGGCTACGACCACTCGCGGCCGGTGCGAATCGGGAACGGCGCCTACAGCCAGCGCCAGAACGACGTGTACGGCGCGGTGCTCGACTCGGTCTACCTCCACACCAAGCGGCGCGCCCACATGCCGCACGACCTGTGGCCGCTCGTGGAGGCGCAGGTGCGCTGCGCCTCGCAGGTCTGGCAGAACCCCGACCAGGGCATCTGGGAGGCGCGGGGCGAGCCGCGGCACTACACGAGCTCGAAGCTCATGTGCTGGGTGGCGATGGACCGCGGAGCGCGCCTGGCGGAGACGTACGGCGACCCGGACCTCGCTGCCGGCTGGCAGGAGACCGCCGACCAGATCCACCACGAGATCCTCACGCGCGGGCTGTCGGACAAGGGCGTCTTCCGCCAGCACTACGACACGGACGCCCTCGACGCGTCGCTTCTGCTCATGCCGATCGTCCGGTTCCTCAAGCCCGACGACGAGCGCCTGCACAACACCGTGCTCGCGATCGCCCACGACCTGACCGAGCACGGCCTCGTGCTCCGCTACAAGGTGGACGAGACCGACGACGGGCTGAGCGGAAAGGAGGGGACATTCGCCATCTGCACGTGGTGGCTGGTGTCCGCGCTCAGCGAGATCGGCGAGAAGAAGCGGGCCCGCGCGCTATGCGAGCGCATGCTCTCGCTCGCCTCGCCGCTCGGGCTCTACGGCGAGGAGATCGAGGCGGAGTCGCTCCGGCACCTGGGCAACTTCCCCCAGGCGTTCACGCACCTGGCGCTGATCAACGCGGTCAAGCACGTGATCGAGGACGACCAGGTCGACGGCGACTGAGCCGAGCCGGCGGGCCTACGCGCGCGGGCGCAGCTCCATCCCGCGCCAGAACTCCTTCAGCTCGCGGCCGTGCGCGATCGCGTGCTGGCGGCGGCAGAACGCCTCGCTCAGGTCGCCGCGCGCCATCTCCTCGCCGAGCCCGGGGTAGGGGCAGAGCTGAACCTCGCAGTCGGGGGCGCAGCGCGCGCCCGGCTCGACGCGCTCGTCCAGACGGCGGCCCACGTCGAGCCGCCGCCTGCCCGCGCTCGACCTCATGCAGGGCGGCAGCGCCGCGGCGCCGTCGTGGGCCGGCTTGGTCCGCGCCAGCCGGTCGTTTCGCGTGGCGTGGTCGTCACCGCGGTCGGCGAGGTTGAGGAACACCGCCAGGTCGCCGAGTAGGCGCTGTGCGGGACGCGCGAGCGAGAGCCAGCCGGCCGACGGGGGTATCCACTGGCGCGCCGTGCCGCCCTGGCGCACGGCCACGCTCCCCGCCCCGAGCTTCGAGATCGCCAACCCCTCGTCGAGCCACAGGTAGTTGGCGGGCTGGCGCCGCCGGAAGGCCGTCGCGCACAGCTCCACGGTCTGGAGGACCATCGGGTGGCCGCTCGGGTCGCAGCACGTGTAGATCTTCTGCTCGGCGTCGCGGATGCCCGCGCGGTCGCGCTTCCCGTCGGCACCGGGCTCCGTCTCGGTCAAGAGCCACAGTGTGAGCGCCTGGAGGAGCGCGATCCGCGTGAACCAGAAGTCGGTGTCGCGCAGCTGGTCGCGCGCGCGGGCCGCCAGGAAGCCGCGCGTTCCAGGCGCGAGCGTGCGGTCGTTCGCCGCGAACCGGAAGCCCTGCGCGAGCGCCATGTCGCTCGTCACGTAGACGCCGTAGCGGACCCTGCGAACCCAGTCCTCCAGGAGCTTGCGGTGCGCGTCTCCGCTCGTCGCCGCGCTGCGCGCGCCGCGGTCCCCCGACGGCTCCCCCGCCTTCGCCTGGCCCCGCTCCCGCTCGACCGACGCGTAGAGAAGCGGCGCCAGGATCCCAAGCAGCTCGAACGCCTGCTCCGGCGCGAGCTGGAGGCCGGCCTCGGCCAGCACATCCTCCGCGGTGCCTCTCTTCGGCGCCGTGCGCCGGTCATTCCCGGCCGCCGACTTGATGTTGAGCAGCTGCTCGTGGACCACGCCGAACGCCGCCGATCCGCCGTCTCCGAGCCGGCGGGCGGCCTCGAGCCTCACGGGGTAGTCGCGCTCGGTCATGCACACATGCCACAGCCAGAGGTACTGGGCGCCCTCACTGAGCCGCGCGATCGCGTCGAGCTTCGCAACGTGCACGTCCTCGTCGCCGCCGGTCTCGGCGCTGGCGGTCGTCTCCTCGATCGGCACGAGCACGCGCCAGCGCGAGGTCGGCCAGCGCGTTCGGCCGTTTCGCACGCCGTTGCTCTGCTCGTCCCGGACCTCCTCCTCGATGCGCTGCGACACCTCGGCGAGCCCCGCGCCCACGTCGCCGATCTGCTCGTTGCCCGGCGACTTAGGGGCCTCCTCGAGCGCGGCCAGGCTCTTGCGAGCCTTGCGGGCCTTCGCGAGCGCGAGCGCCTCGAGCGACAGCGCGGACAGGACACCGCCGCGCCACCCGAGCGGTCCCTCGGGCTCCGCCACCGCTTCGGCCGCATCTCGCACCTTTTCGAGGTCCTCGAGCTTCGCGGCGGCGTTCTCGGCCGCCACGGCGGCGAGCTTGAAGCTCTCGACGGCGTTCTGGGCCGTGTCGAGGTCGCGCAGACGGGGGCGGGTCGCGTTCGGGTCGGGCTCGGACCCGAGCGCTCTCTCGGCGCGCTCGAGACGCGTGCGCTCCGGCCCGCTCGCGGTCACGCCCAGGATCGCCTTGTCGGCGTCGTTGGCGGCCTGGTGAGCGCGTCTGCCCAGGTCCTCCGGCCCCAGGTCGTCCGCTCCGGCGGCCTGGCGCAGGAGCTCCGATCCCGCGGCGGCCTTGTGCATCTGCTCGATCACGTCGTCGGCGCCGAGCTTCTCCGTGAGCAGCGCGTGCGCCGCCGCCGCCTGGGCCACCAGCAGCTCGGCCAGCGCGCCCACCTCGAGGTTGCGCCCCGCGAAGTTGCCGCGGCCGGCCGCCGCCTCGGAGCGGATCTGCCTCGCTCTGTCGGCGGCCTCGAGCGCGTTGTCGAGTGTCCTCGCCGGCTTCTGCAGGTCCACGTTGCTCCCGACCTCGGGTCCCGCCTCGGCCTCCGCGAGCTGCTTCTCGGCCAGGACCGCGTTCGTGACGCAGACAGCGCCCCACGCTCGAGCCGCTTCGCTCTCGTATCGCTCGAGCTGCGCGCGCGCCGACACCACGGCGGACTCCGCCTGCTCGAGCTCGCGCTGCAGCTGCGCGCGGCGTGCGCTGAGCAGGCCGATCCTCGTCGGGTCGCGCGGCGGCTCCGAGGCGGTCCGGGCGCTCTCGTCGCCGGCCTCGGCGGACAGGTCGTGCAGCTTGCTGCGCACGGCGCTCGCGCGGACGACCGCCCCGGCGACCTCCTCGAGCTGCCGCGCGGCCCTGAAGTCGGCGTCGGTCGCGCGATCCTCAGCCGAGACGGCGGCGCGTTCCGCATCCTCGGTCTCGGCTCGCTTGAGCCAGAGCATCACCTGCTGCCGGAAGTCCGCCAGCGACGGCGGCTGCTCCTCTTCGGTGGCGCCGACCGCCACGGGCCGCGGGTCCTCGATCGCCGCCGCTGACGCCGCGGCCACGACGGCGGCCGCGGTTCCAACCGCCTTCGAGCCCCCGAGGTCGACGTTGCGCAGGAGCAGGCGGATCGCGCGCCGCCGAGCGCCTGTCTGGCAAGTCGCGCAGGCCATCGAGAGCGCCATCAGCAGCTCGCGGCCGGGACTCTCGAGGCCGCGGTCCAGCTCTCGCGTCAGGTCGCCGGCCTCAGCGCCGTGCCGCGCCTCTGCGTCGAGCTCGGCGGAGATCACGCACGACCCCAGGTAGGCCTGCAGGACGCTGTGGCGGAACCGGATCCCGTCGCGCTGGGCGGTCACGAGCTCCAGGCGATCAGCGTCCGCGGCGACCTCGCGCAGCCCCTCCGTGGTGGTGGCAAGCGCGTCGCGCGGCGGATCTGCGCCGTCATCGGAGCCCTCGTCCGTCGCCTCCGCGGCGGACGCCTTGATGTCCTCGAACGTGACCTCCAGGCTGTCGCGAAGCAGGCCGAGCGCCGCGTATCGCTGCAGCTGGTTGATGACCTGCTCGCGGCGGGCCGGCTTGACGGGCACGTCGGGCTGGATCGAGCCGGCCACGAGCTCCGCCGTCCAGCGCTTGAGCAGCCGGACGCGCAGCCCGAGGCGACCGACCTCGCGGACGTCCAGCTTGCGGTCGAGCGCACCGGCGTCGCGCAGCTCGCGCGCGTAGTGCATGAACAGGGGCATCTCGGCGACCTCCGCCGCTTCCACGATCTGCCTCGCGCGCTCCTCCTCCTCGGGCGTGGCGCCGCCGGCGGTGATGTAGGCGAGCGCCGCCCTGGGCTCGAGCGGCTCGAGCGGGACCATCGCGGCGTCGAGGTGGGGGAGGGCGCCGTGCGGGCGTGAGCCCACGATCAGCGCCACGCCGTGGCGGCGGACGTCTGCGAGGGCGACTCGGAGCGAGGTCTCCCGGGTGTCCTCGACCGTCATCAGCGCCTCCTCCAGGCCGTCCGCGACGATCACGATCTGGTCGCTCTCGCGCATCCGCCGCCAGATCTTGTCCGCCTCCGCCTCCGAGATCACGGGAGCCGCCTGGAGGAACCTCCGGCGTGCCAGCTCGAGAAGGTCGAGCTTCCCATCCTGCACCGCCCGCAGCCGGACCGGCACGGGCACCGCGCCGCGCTCGGCGAGCCACTTCGTCAGCCGGGCGAGTACCGCCGTCTTGCCGGCCCCGACGCTGCCGACGAGGATCACCGGCCGGCGCTGTGGGATCCCCTCCTCGTTCTCCCAGCGGCTCTCCAGGTCGTGTTGGAGAACCTTGCACAGGTCGTCGCGGCCCACGATCTCCGAGGAGGGGATCTCCGCCTCGAGCAGGTCCTCGGGATGCTTCCAGGCGTACCTGCGGTAGCCCGACCGCACCCGATGGAGCCGGAACAGGAACAGCGAGAGCACCGCGATGGCGATCGGGAACAGCGAGAGGGCCATGCCCGAGACCACGTCGCAGGCAAGGTGGTTGTTCTCGCACCTGTCGTTGATGCCCGCAAGAACGCGGTTGCCGGCGACCATCTCATCGACGGACAGGGCGACCAGAGTCGCGATCAGCACGAACACGATCACCATCACCGGCAGGAGCACCTTGGACCACAGGCTCCGGTGCGGGGTCCAGCGCCCGCGCATCCGACGGCGCCGGTAGGACCGCTGCGAGGGCAGGAACGCGCGTGGTCCGTCGTCACGGCGGGCCGCGAGCCGTCGCGCGACACTGTCGGTCGCCCGCCTCATGGTGCGACGAGGCCCGCGACGCCACAGCGCGCCGATTCGGGACTCGCTCCACTTCGCCCTCACGCTTTCACCCCTCATGGCGTGATGCTACGCCAAAGTAGAGCGGGCTTCAGCGTTAGGGCTATCTCAAGCGATCAGAACCCGGAGCCCTCGGATGCCCCTAGGGCACCAGCACCAGCTTCGTCGGCGGGTCGACGAGCGCTTCGGACGCGTCGTCGAACCGCACCACCGCGCTCGTGACGAGCGACGGGTCGATCGACCCGTCGGCTACGTGCTGGAGCACGGTCGGGATCAGCGATCGTGCGTGCACGCGGCTCGTGTGGAACGTGCAGCCGCGTGTGTACATCGCGAGCAGCGGTAGCGGCGTCTCCGCCTCGAAGTAGATCGCCACGCTCGTGCAGCGGCCGTTCGGAGCCGTCGAGGCGATGGTCGCGCTCAGGCCGCCGTGGTCGCCGCTGCCGTCCACCGTGATCGGGAATCGCCCGAGCTTCCGCGGCCAGCGCGCCGTGCCGTCGTCGTCCACCGGGATCGCGGCGACCTCGGCGCCCAGCGCCGCGGCCGCGGCCAGCCGGCCCTCGTCGTGGTCCGCATAGACCACCCTCCCCGCGCCCAGCGCCTTCGCCGCGAGCACGGCGTACAGCGAGACGCTCCGCGACACGCCGCCCGCGACCAGGACCTCGGCGCCCGGGGCGTCGCGCAGCGGGCCGGCGACCGCTCGGAAGCCGTCCGGCACGTTGTCCGCGACGCTCGGGATCGCCACCGGATCGACGCCGCCCGGCAGCGCCACGAGCATCGCGTCGGCGAACGGGACGCGGATCAGGTCCGCCAGGGCGCCGCCCCAATCGCCACCGAGCGGCCGCATCCCATATGCCGACCCCGCGCCCACGGTCTCGCAGGATCCGGTGAAGCCGGCTCGGCAGGCCACGCAGTCGCCGCACGAGATCTGGAATGGCACCACCACCCGGTCGCCGCGTCGCACCGAGGTGACCGCGTCGCCGTGATCCACCACCTCGCCCACGCACTCGTGCCCGAACGGGAATGGCTCCCCGACCGGGACCGCTCCCGACAGGAACCCGGCGTCGAGGTCGCACATGGCCACGGCCAGCGGCCTGACGAGCGCCTCGCCGTCGCCCTCGAGCCGCGGGTCCGGCGCCTCGCGCCACTGCGCCGAGCGTGCACCGGTGACCTCGAGCTGCCGCATCCCTCAGGGCGACTCTATTCGCCCTCGTCGTGCGTCGGTGTGCCGCAGCGCGCTCGGCTGGGTCGGCGACGGCTAGCGCGCGGCGCACTCGCCACGGCTTAGACTCCCCCTGTGGGCCGAGCCCTGGCAGGGGCCGAGGGGATGCGCGCCGCCGTGTGCGCCTGCGCCCTGGCGGTCGCGGTTGCGGTCCCGAGCGCGGCCGATGCCTCGCACCGCCGTGGCATCCACAAGATCCGCCACGTCGTGGTCGTGATGCAGGAGAACCGCTCGTTCGACGAGTACTTCGGGACGTTCCCGCACGCGAGCGGCCTGCCGCGCGACTCCAAGGGGCGATTCACGACGTGCGTCCCGGACCCGCGCGCGGGCAGATGCCAGCGGCCTTTCCACGACCCCGCCGACACCAACGCCGGGGGCCCGCACTACCACGAGAGCGCGGTGACGGACATCCACCACGGGCGGATGGACGGCTTCGTCCGGAGCGTCGAGGAGTCGCAGGATCTGGACACGGACAAGACGAGCTGTGTCGTCGCCGGCAAGGCGCCTTCGTGCGTCGACGTGATGGGCTACAAGACGGGCGCCGACATTCCTAATTACTGGTCGTACGCGCGCAACTACGTGCTCCAGGACCGCATGTTCGAGCCGTCCGACACGTGGAGCCTCCCGGCGCACCTGTTCATGGTCTCGGCGTGGTCGGCCCGCTGCAAGGACAGCTCGCAGCCGGCGACGTGCAAGACCGACCTCGGCTTTCCCGATCGTGACGGCAACAACAGCGAGAACCCGCTCGCGCAGCAGGGCACCGGCGCGGCGCTTGGCCTCCTGGTGCCCAAGGACGCCGACGACGTGCAGGGATCGCCGCGCAAGCCGGACTACGGCTGGACCGACATCACCTACCTGCTGCACCGCCATCACGTCAGCTGGCGCTACTACCTGGCTCTGGGCACGGAGCCGGATTGCCCGACCGGCCAGATGACGTGCCCGCCGCAGCCCCAGGCGGTGCAGACCGCGGAGATCTGGAACCCGCTGCCGGACTTCAAAACCGTGCACGACGATCACCAGCTCGTGAACATCGTGCCCGACAGGCAGCTCCTGGACGATTCTCGCGCCGGCCGCCTTCCCGCGGTGTCATGGGTGATTCCGAGCGGCGACAACAGCGAGCACCCGTTCGGGACCGTCAGCGCCGGCCAGAACCACGTGACCCGCGTGATCGACGAGATCATGAAGGGCCCCGACTGGAAGAGCACGGCGGTCTTCCTCGCGTGGGACGACTGGGGCGGCTTCTACGACCACGTGCCGCCTCCAAGGGTCGGTGGGCAGCAATACGGGATTCGCGTGCCCGGGCTCGTGATCAGTCCGTACGCCCGCCGCGGCTACATCGACCACCAGACGCTCAGCTTCGACGCGTATCTCAAGTTCATCGAGGACGACTTCCTCGGCGGCCGGCGGCTCGATCCCCGGACCGACGGCCGGCCGGATCCGCGCCCGAGCGTGCGCGAGCGAGCGCGAGGGCTCGGCGACCTGCGCCGAGACTTCAACTTCAAGCAGCGGCCGCGGCGCCCGAAGCTGCTCCCGTTCGGCCCGGCGAACGTTCCCGGGCCTACGCCGCTCCCGCAGCCCTTCCTGCCACCGCTCCCTCCCGCCAAGGGATCGGCCGCGCAGCGATAGCCGCGCTCCTCGCCCGCCACCTCCCGCCGCAGGGGCGCATCGTGTTGGCTCGCGTACGCTCCCAAGCGATGGCCGACGCGACGATCGTGGACGCCGGTGGGCGGGAGCTGCGGGTGTCCAGCCCCGATCGCGTGATCTTCCCGGCCACCGAGCGCACCCCGGCCGTGACCAAGCTCGGGGTGGTGGAGTACTACCTCGCGGTCGCCGGCGGCATCATGCGCGCGCTCGAGCGGCGTCCCACCACGCTCGAGCGGTGGCCGAAGGGCGTTCATCCGGGCATGGTCCTGTCCACGCGCGAGAAGGGCGGCGGTGACGCGTTCTTCCAGAAGCGCGTGCCTCGTGGAGCGCCCGAGTATCTGCAGACCGCGCGGATCGAGTTCCCGTCCGGACGCCACGCCGACGAGATCTGCCCGACCGAGATCGCCGTGGTCGGCTGGGCCGCGCAGATGGGCACGATCACCTTCCATCCGTGGCCGGTCAGAAGCGACGACGTCGACCACCCCGACGAGCTCCGGCTCGACCTCGACCCCCAGCCGGGCACCGACTTCGCCGACGCCGTGCGCGTGGCCGCGGTGGCGCGCGCCGTGCTCGAGGAGCTCGGCTACGCCGGCTTCCCCAAGACCTCGGGAGGTCGCGGCGTGCACATCTACGTGCGCATCGAGCCCCGCTGGAGCTTCACCGAGGTGCGCCACGCCGCGATCGCCTTCGGACGTGAGCTGGAGCGGCGGCTGCCGGGCGAGGTGACCACGAAGTGGTGGAAGGAGGAGCGCGGCGAGCGCATCTTCGTGGACTACAACCAGAACGCCCGCGACCGCACCATCGCCTCGGCGTACAGCGTGCGGCCCAAGCCGGGCGCGCCGGTGTCCGCGCCCGTCACCTGGGACGAGCTGGCCGAGGTCGCGCCCGAGGACTTCACCGTCGCGACGATGCCCGCCCGCTTCGCCGAGGTGGGCGACCGGCACGCCGCGATCGACGACGTCGCGCACTCGCTGGACCCGCTGCTCGAGATGTACGAGCGGGACGAGGCCGCCGGCGAGGGCGACATGCCCTACCCGCCCGACTACCCGAAGATGCCCGGCGAGCCGAAGCGCGTCCAGCCCTCGCGCGACCGCGACCGTCCGCGCTGACCGGCGCGCGTCCGCGACCTCAGGGCGACTGCGGGAGCTTCGCGGCGCCGCGCCGCCGAAGCGGGCGCGACGGCGGCGGCACGACCGGCCCGGCGTCCCCGTCCGGCGCCTCGTCGAGGTCGACGATCACCGGCGCGTGGTCGCTCGGCCCGCTCCCCTTGCGGGCCTGCCGGTCCACCCACGCCGCCTCCACGCGGCCGGCCACCGGCGCGCTCGCCAGCACCAGGTCGATCCGCATGCCGAGGTCCCGGTGGAACATGCCCGCGCGGTAGTCCCAGTAGGTGAACACCACCTCGTCGGGCCAGCGATCGCGGACGACGTCGTGCAGGCCGAGCGCCTGGAGCTCGGCCAGCGCCTCGCGCTCGGGCGGCGTCACGTGAGTCTGCCCGGCGTAGGCGTCGGGATCGAACACGTCGCTGTCGGTGGGCGCGATGTTGAAGTCGCCGCATACGACGGTCGCCTCCGGGCCCGCCGCAAGCAGCTCGCGCAGCGACGCCAGCCAGGCGAGCTTGTAGTCGTAGTGCTCGGAGCCCGGCACGCGCCCGTTCGGCACGTACACCGACACCACACGGATGCCGCCGCAGGTGGCCGACACCGCACGCGACTCCGGATGCGGAAAGCCCGGGGCACCGTCGCCGAGGCCGGCGACGACGTCCTCCAAGCCGACCCGCGACAGGATCGCCACCCCGTTCCAGGTCGCCTCGCCGTGGAGCGCGACGGCGTAGCCGCGGTCCGCCAGCTCCTGGCCGAGCAGGTCGCGGAACGCGTCGTCGGCCAGCTTGGTCTCCTGCAGGCAGACCACGTCCGGCTGTCGCTCCTCCAGCCAGGGCAGAAGGCGCGGTACGCGCTGCTTGACCGAGTTGACGTTCCAGGTGGCGATCCGCATCGCGCGCTCTAGCCGCCGCCCGGGTTCGGGCAGCCGTGCCGCATGTTCCGGCAGCGGTAGCGCCCGTGGCCGAGGCGGTAGGCCGAGCGGAACTCGAACGACAGGCGGTCGCGCACGGGCTGGCCGCCGATGAAGGCGGGCACGTTGCGGTCGTGCGCGGCGTCGTAGGTGCCGCCGCTCACGTTGTGGACGTCGGCGGACCGGTCGAACCTCACCGCGCGCAGGCGCCGGAGCGCGCTCCGCGCGAGCGCGTGCGAACCGCGCCGCGCGCCGCGCAAGTAGCGATCGAACCACGCGAGCGTGTAGTAGAACGACACCGCGGCGCCGTAGCGGCTGCCCGTGCCCGGCGTCAGCTGCGTGAAGTCGAGGTGCGTGGCCGCGCGCAGGGTGATCTTCATGCTGTCGACGCCGGCGGCGCTCACGCGGCGGAAGTCCTCGTCCTTGTTGCCGGGCCCGTAGGGATCCGGCGGCGAGGTGAACGGCTGCGGCAGGCACACCGGCACCTTCTGGCATAGGTAGTCCGCGACCACGAAGAGCGCCGGCGTCCGGATGTGCAGCTTTGGCGGCATCGGCGACGATTGCGCGCGGTCCCACGAGACGATCGCCTTCACCCGCCGGTCCTCCTGGCCGATCCGGCTGACCGCCACGCCGCCGGCCGAATGCCCGGCCATCCCCACGTGACGCCGGTCGAGCTGCGCCCAGCGCGGGCTGACCTCGCCCGCGCGAGTGCGGTGGCCCGGGCGCGCGAGGAGGTAGTCGAGGGCGGCCTTGGCGTCCGCGTAGTGGAAGTCCGACGACGCGTTGTCGGGCTCCGGGATCTGGAATGTCAGCACCATGTAGCCCGCCTCCGCCAGTCCCTCCGCGCCCCAGAAGTACATCTCCTGGTTCGCGGCGCCGCCGTGCACGATCACGACCCCCGGGTAGGGCGGCCGGTGGCGGTGGAGGCCCGCCGGCATGTGGCGGCACGATGCGCCGCAGGGGCGGAAGAGGTAGCCGGGCAGCCGCTGCCCCGAAGGGCTCTTGAACGAGACCCGCTGGTAGCGGAAGCGCTTGCCGCCCCACAGCGAGGGAGCGCGGAACGGGTCCTCGGGCACGTCCGAGTCGAGTCGCGCCCTCGCCGCGGCGTAGGCGGGATTGGTGGTGGTGTCGCGGTAGCGCTGCTCGCCGCACCAGGCGCTGTCGGCCTCGCGCTGATACCACGCGCTCGTGGCCGGCTTCGGGTCTCCGGCGGGGCCGGTGCAGTCGGGTCCGCCCGGCGCGTCCCCCGCCGCGGCCGCCGGGCCCAGCGCGGCCGTGCCGAGGAGCGCGACCGCACCGATCGCGCCCGCCAGGGCGCGCCTTCGGACCATGACCCTCACGTCAGCTCATCCGCCGGTAGCGCCACACGCAGAGTGGGATGAAGACCACGAGCAGGCAGGCTATCCACGCCGCGGTCTCGCCGAGTGAGGCCGGGACCCCGCCCTCGAGCGCGTAGCTGCGCGCGGTGTTGGCGGTGAGCGTGACGGGGCTCGACGCCGCGAACGTCTGCAGCCAGTCGGGCATGCTCGCGACCGGAACGAACACGGAGCTCGCGAATACGAGCGGGAAGGTGACCACGAAGCCCGCCGACTGCGCCGCCTCGGCGCCCCGCACCGTGAGCGCCAGGAACGCGAAGATCCAGCTGAGCGCGAACCCGAACGCGCTCACGATGCCGACGCACGCGAGCGCGTTCAGCAGCCCGGCCTGGAAGTTGAAGCCGATCAGGTAGCCGACCGCCGTCATCAGGCCGATGATCAGCACGTTGCGGACGAGGTCGGCCGTGGTGCGGCCTATCAGCACGGCCGAGCGCGCCATCGGCATCGAGCGGAAGCGGTCGATGACCCCGCGCTCCAGGTCCTCGGACAGGCCGACCGCGGTCTGAGTCGCCCGGAACGCCACCGACTGCACGAAGATCCCGGGCAGCAGGAAGTCGACGTACTCGACCCCGTTCGGCAGCGAGCCCTGCACCGCCCCCCCGAAGACGTAGGCGAACAGCAGGACGAACATCACCGGCTGGATCGTCGAGAAGACCAGCAGCTGCGGCTGGCGGACGAAGTGGCGCAGGTTGCGCCCCGTCACGACGCGCGCATCGGTGACGGCCGAGCGCAGCTCGCGCGGGGTGGGGACGTGGGCACGCAGCAGCCTGCGCCGACGCGGCGCGGTCGCCGGGACGGGAGCGGCGGCGGTCGACGGCCGGTCGCCGTTCTCGCTCGCCGGCGCGCCGGTGAGCTGCAGGAAGACGTCGTCGAGGGTCGGGCCGCGCAGTCCCAGGTTCGTCACCTCGATGTTCGCGCGCCGCAGCGCGCCGGCGGCCTCCTCGACCAGCTCGAGCCCGTCGCGCGGCGCCGGAAGCGTGAGCCTGTCGGGCCGCTCGTCCGGCTCCGGCTCGCCGCAGCCGACGCCGCGCAGCACCGCCTGCGCCTCGCCCCGGTGGGTGGCGTTAACGAGCTCCACCTCGAGGATCTGACCGCCGACGCGCTCCTTGAGCTCGTTCCCGGTGCCCTCGGCGATCACCAGGCCGTGGTCGATCACCGCGATCCGGTCCGCCAGCGCGTCGGCCTCCTCGAGGTACTGGGTCGTGAGCAGCAGAGTCGTGCCGTCGCGCACCAGCTCGCGCGCGATCGCCCAGATCTGGTTGCGGCTGCGCGGGTCGAGGCCGGTGGTGGGCTCGTCGAGGAAGAGGATCCGCGGCTGGGTGAGCAGGCTCGAGGCTAGGTCGAGCCGGCGGCGCATGCCGCCGGAGTAGGTGCGCGCGGGGCGGGCGGCGGCGTCGGCCAGGTCGAAGCGCTC
>JBJMLK010000276.1:0-17831 GCA_045805345.1 Thermoleophilaceae bacterium
GAGCGGGTGGCACGGGAGCTGGCCGCGTTCCTCGCGCTTGGCTAAGCCGCCAGCTCCGCCACGACCTCGCGCACCCCGCCGTGGTGGCCGCCGCTCTCGAGCCGCCGCGCGAGCGTGCGCATGAGCGCCAGCGCCGCCGGGTTGTCCGACGCCATCGTGGCGCTGAAGCGCTCGACGCCGTGCTCGCGCGCGGCGTCGGCGAGCATCACGGCCAGCCGCCGGCCGAGGCCGCGACGCTGCCACGGGTCGCCGACCACGATCGCGGCGTCGGCGGTCGTCGGATCGCCCGCCAGCCGCACGTAGCGCGCGACCGCCACCACGTGGTCGAGCCGGTCCGCGAGCACCGCCACGAGAGCGAGGTGAGCGTCGCCGTCGACCTCGGTGAGGTAGCGCAGCTCGCCGGCAGAGAGCCGTGGCTTGGCGCCCAGGAAGCGCCGCCGCCGCGACTCCTCGGAGAGCAGGGCGAGCCCGCGCGCGAGCATCGCCTTGTCGCCGGGCTGGATCGCCCTGATCACCACGCGGGTGCCGTCTGGGAGTCGTGTGAGCATCGGCTTACGAACGGTAAGTGCCGCGGATGCACGCGAGTGTGGCGTGGGTCACCCCCGGCGCGTCGTACGCTCGAGACATGGGGATCGGGGCCCTACTCGTGGCCGTCATCGTGCTGCTCACCGGCAGCGGTCAGACCACCGAGCCGCCGCCGCGCGAGAAGGTGTCGGCGCGCGACTGCGACGCCGTCGCGGCGCCGTCCGGGTCCAAGCACGGCGACGGCAGCTGGGGCGACCCCGTTCGCGGGCCGAACAAGCTGATCAAGCTCCTGAAGACCGGCCAGACCGGCTGCCTTCGGGCCGGCAGCTATCACGAGCGGGAGACCACCGTGAAGCGCGAACGGGTGACCCTCCGGAGCGCGCCCGGGGAGCGCGCCACCTGGTACGGGCGAATCGTGCTGCGCGGCCGCGGCGACCGGCTGCTCGACCTGAACCTCGACGGCAGCACGGGCCCCGGCTGCGACGACGGCAGCTGCGGAGCGCTGCCGAGCCCGACGATCAACGCCGCCGACGTAGTGATCGCGCGCAGCGACATCACCAGCCCCGGCGCCGGCATCTGCGTGCACCCGCGCAGCTGGGGATCGCAGCGCCCGGACGACTTCCGGATCGTCGACAACCGCATCCACGACTGCGGCCGCAGGCCGCCTACCGACCACGACCACGGCATCTACGTGGCCGACGGCTACAACGGCGTGATCTGGGGCAACGCGATCTTCGACAACGCCGACCGCGGCATCCAGCTGTACCCCGACGCCAAGTACACCGAGGTCGCCCACAACACCGTGGACCGCAATGGCAGCGGCATCATCTTCTCGCAGCGGAGTGCGGGGAACCGGGTGCACGACAACGTGTTCACGAACGCGGTCGTGCGCTGGAACGCCGAGAGCTACCGCCTCAGCGGCTACGGCAACCGCTTCGAGCACAACTGCATCCGCCCGGGTAACCCGCACCCGGACTACAACCAGAACGGCGGCATCGCGCTGTCCTGGCGTGTGACCCAGAGCGACAACGTGCAGGCTCGCGATCCGGTCTACGGCCGTCGCGGCAACGACGATCTACGGATCCTTCCGACGAGCGCCTGCGCCGGCAAGGGCGCGCCGAGCTGGGTCGCGAAGCCCTAGGTCAGCGTCGCCCGGCCGTGACCGCGGCGACCTTCCCGTCGCCATCGCCATCGCCGTCGGCGCCCGCCTTCTTGCGCAGCGCACGCGGGACCACGAAGCGGATTCCCGACCGCTCGTCGTCGATCGAGCACGTCTTGTTGTCGATGAGGCCGCGCTTCTTCGCGCCCGGCACCAGCAGCATCTGGTTCAGGTAGCGGTCGTGGCCTCGCTTGCGCGTGATCAGCCACAGGGCGCCTGTGTCGCGCATCCGCGGGCGGTAGGCGTCGAACGCCGCCTCGGCCTCCTCGATCGACTCGACAAGCACGATCGCCATGTCGAGCTCGCCCGAGCGCACCAGGCCGCGGCCCGATGCCTCCTTCGCGTCGCGCCGCAGGCCGGGGCCCACATCGCCGACCACCTCCACGCGGTCGTCGGCCCGCACGCCCAGCTTCTGGACGGCGCTGCGGTGGCTGTAGTCGGTGTCCGGCGGCATTTCCAGCCCAATTATGACGTGCGCTGTAAGCTCGCGCGAATGATCGGTGGCGTCCTAACCGCGATGGTCACGCCGTTCGACGCCGCCGGGAGGGTGGACGAGGAGGCGACCGTGCGCCTGATGCGACACCTGCTCGACAACGGATCGGACGGCCTGGTGGTGGCCGGCACCACCGGCGAGGGCGCCACGCTCACCGACGACGAGAAGCTGCGCCTCTGGGAGCTGGCCGTGTCCGAGGTGGGCGACGAGGCGTATCTGGTGGCCGGGACCGGCTCCAACGACACCGCCCACAGCGTGCACCTGACCGAGCGGGCCACGGAGATCGGCGTGGACGCCCATCTCGTGGTCTGCCCGTACTACAACAAGCCCAACCGGCGCGGCCTGATCGCCCATTACCGTGCCGTGGCCGAGGCCACCGACAGGCCCGTGATCCTCTACAACATCCCGGCGCGCTGCGTGGTCGACATGGACAACGAGCTGCTGCGCGAACTGGGCCAGATCGAGCACATCGAGGCGGTCAAGCAGGCCCGCTACGAGGACCTGGCGCCGATCGACGGCCTCGACCTGCTGGCGGGCAACGACGACACGCTCGCGCGCGTGATGGACCTCGGCGGCACCGGCGGGATCCTGGTGTCCTCGCACGTGATCGGCCGCGAGATGCGCCGCATGATCGACGAGCCGGAGGCCCGCCATGAGCTGCACGACCGCTACGCGGACCTGTTCGAGGCGATGTTCGTGACCAGCAGCCCCACGCCGGTCAAGGCGGCGCTCAACATGCTCGGCGTGGAGGTCGGCGGCCTGCGGCTTCCGATGGTCGAGGCCTCCGAGGACGAGGCCACGCGGGTGCGCGCGGCCCTCGAGCGCCACGGTCTCCTGAGCGCGGTTTGAGTTCCACGTTGCGCGTACTCCCGCTCGGCGGCCTGGGCGAGATCGGCAAGAACATGACGGTCGTCGAGCACGACGGCCGGATCGTGATCGTCGACACCGGCCTGATGTTCCCGACGCCCGACCAGCTCGGCATCGACCTCGTCCTGCCCGACTTCGCCTACGTGCGCGAGCGCGCGGAGGACGTCGAGGCGATCGTGCTCACCCACGGCCACGAGGACCACGTGGGCGCCCTGCCGTATGTGCTGCGCGAGCTCGCAGGCGTCAAGTCGCCGCCGATCTACGGTGGTCCGCTGACGATCGAGCTCGTTCGCTCCAAGCTCGACGAGCATCGCCTCGGGGACGTGGCTGACCTGGAGCAGGTGGCGCCCGGCGAGGTGTTCGACGCCGGTCCGTTCAGCGTCGAGACGATTCGGCTGTCGCACTCGATCCCGGACTCCGCGGGCGTGGCGCTGACCTGCGAGCTCGGCACGACGCTGATCACCGGGGACTACAAGTTCGACCAGACGCCCGTCGACGGCCAGCCGGCCGACATGGCGCGGCTGGCCGAGCTGGGCCGCGAGGGGCTGCTGCTCCTCTGCGGCGACTCGACGAACGTCGACAGGCCCGGCGTAGCGCCGTCGGAGTCGATGGTCGGCCCCCACCTGGCGGAGGCGTTCGCCCGCTGCCGCGGGCGAATCGTCGTGACCTGCTTCGCCTCGAACATCCACCGCGTTCAGCAGGTGGTGGACGCCGCGGCGACCGTCGGGCGGAAGGTGTCGCTGGTCGGCCGCTCGATGCGCAAGAACACGAACATCGGCCGCAACCTCGGGCACATCGAGATCCCCGAGGGGATGCAGGTGGGCGTCAAGGAGATCGAGGACTTCCCGGACCACAAGGTCGTGGTGATCTCCACCGGGAGCCAGGGCGAGCCGCTGTCGGCGCTGCGGCGCATGGCCCACGGCGACCACCCCAACGTCGACCTCCGAGCCGGCGACACCGTGATCTTCTCGGCCACCCCGATCCCGGGCAACGAGCGCGCGGTGAACGAGACGATCAACCGCATCTACCAGCTCGGCGCGGACGTGATCCTGGCCCGCGACGCGCCGATCCACGCCTCCGGGCACGGCTACGCCGAGGAGCTCAAGCTGATGATCAACCTCACCGACCCGCGCTACGTGATGCCGTTCCACGGCGACCACCGGCGGATGCGCCTGCACGGCGAGCTGGCGCAGTCGGTGGGCGTGCCCGAGGAGAACGTGTTCCGCGCCTCGAACGGCGTCCCGCTGGAGATCGACGCGCGCGGCGCGCGCTTCGGCGAGCGCGAGCAGGCCGGCCTGATCTTCGTGGACGGCATCGACGTCGGCGACCCCGAGGACGTCGCGCTGCGCGACCGCCGCATGCTCTCGGCGGACGGGATCTTCATCGTCGTCGCAACCGTGTCCGAGCAGGACGGACGCTCGGTGGCGCCCCCGGAGCTGATCTTCCGCGGCGTGCCGTTCCTCGACGGGGCGGGGGACGAGCTGCTCGACGAGCTGCGGGGCGCGGTCGAGGACTCGCTGGCCCGCTCGGCCGAGGAGGAGATCAGCGAGATCGACCTGCTGCAGGCGCACCTGCACGACGACATCGCGCGCTTCGTCTACGACAGGCTCAGGCGCCGGCCGATGGTGCTGCCGGTGGTTGTAGAGGTCTGACCTGCGGCGGCGGCTGGTCGGCGGCCAGCGGCAGCCGCACCGTGAACTTCGCGCCGCCCGCCTCGCTGTCGCCGACCTCTACGCTGCCGCCGTGGCGCCGGGCCACGGCGCGGACGATCGCCAGCCCGAGCCCACTGCCGCCACCCGGGGACTCGGCGGCGCGCACGAAGCGGTCGAAGATCCGCTCGCGGATCTCGGCCGGGATGCCCGGGCCGGCGTCGGCCACCGTGAGCACCGCGGCGCCGTCCCCGCTGGCGAGGCGCACTTTCACCTCCGTGCCCGGCGGGGTGTGAGCCAGCGCATTCTCGATCAGGTTCAGCGCGAGCCGGTGAAGGTCGTCCGCCACGCCGTTCACGAGCGGCCCGCCACCGTTGCCGTTCGGTAGGTCGAGGCTCAGCTCGTGGCCTGCGGCCACGGGCGCCGCCTCCGCGGCCGCCTCGCTCACGACGGCGCCCAGGTCGAGCAGCTCGGTGAGCCCGGCGCGCCCCGCGTCGGCGCGCGCCAGCAGCAGCAGGTCGGCCACCAGGCGCCGCATCCGGCGCGAGGAGCGAAGCGCCGAGGCCGCCATGTCGCGGTGGTCGCCCTCCAGCTCGGCCTCCAGCATCTCGAGGTTGGCGAGGATGCTGGTGAGGGGTGTGCGCAGCTCGTGCGACGCGTCGGCCACGAACTCGCGCTGGCGCGACAGCGCCCCCTCGGTCTCGGCCCGCGAGGCGTCGAGAGCGTGGAGCATGTCCTCGAGCGTGTTGGCGAGGTCGGCCACCTCGTCGTCGGCCTCGGGCTTGGGAAGCTCGCGCGTGGGATCGCGCGTCTGGGCGATCTCGCTCGCGGCGCCCGTGAGCGCCGAGATGGGGCTCATCGCCCGGCGCGCGAGCGCGACTCCGCCGAAGAACGCGAGCACCGTGCCGCCGACCACCCCCAGCGCGAGGAAGAGCTGTATTCGCGCGATCGTGCGCGAGACTCCGTAGTCCGGCTTCCCGTACTGGAAGGCGCCGATCGTGACGCCACCGGGGCTGAGGATCGGTCTGGTCACGACGCGGTAGTCGCCGTAGTCCTGGATCCCGTCCTTCGGGTTGCCGAGTGAGGGGGCGTCCGGGGTTGAGATCGGCTGCTTGCCGGGGAGGAAGATCCAGATGACTCCGCCGCCGCCGCTGGCGGCGCGCACCGCCCGCGGATCGTTGAAGACCTGGGGGCCGTCGAGCGTCTGCTGGACGAGCTTCTGCTGGAGGTCCGCAGCCGTCCCCTTCAGCTCGTCGTCGAACTCCGAGTGGAGCTGGCGAGCGCCGAACACCCCAACCACGACGGCGAAGAGCGCGAGGATCGCGAAGGTGAGGCTCGCGGAGATCACCGCGAGCCGGAGGCGCACTGGTAGACGGCGGAACTTGCTCATGCCGTGTTCGGCGTCATCGTACGGCGAGCCAGCCTGAGTGCGGCGAGGAACGCGAGCGCCGTGCCAGCGATCAGTCCGAGCACGAGGAAGAGCCGGATGCGGGCGATCGTGTGACCCGCGTCGGTGCTCGGCTTCCCGTACTGGAAGGCGCCGACCGTGACGCCGCCCGGACTCAGCACCGGCCGTGTGGCCCTCAGATCCTTGTCGAACCCCGAGTGAACCTGGTGCGCGCTGAACACCGCGACCCCCACGGCGAACAGCGCCAGGATCGCGAACGTCAGCCCCGCACAGATCGCCGCGAGCCGGAATCGCACCGGCAGGCGGCGGAACCGCGTCATGCGGCGCGCAGCGAGTAGCCCGCGCCGCGGACCGTGTGGAGTATGCGCGGCTCGCCCCCCGCCTCGAGCTTGCGGCGCAGGTTGGACACGAAGACGTCGACCGTGTTGGTCTCGGCGAACGGCGCGTAGCCCCACACGTCGTCGAGCAGCGACTCGCGCGACACGACCAGGCGCTCGTTGCGCATCAGGTACTCGAGCAGCTCGAACTCGCGGCCGGTCAGGTCGATCCGCCGCTCGCCGCGCGCCACCTCGCGCGTGTCCGGGTTCAGCCGCAGGTCGCCGACGGTGAGGAAGGCGCTGCCGCGTGGCGGGCGCCGGCGCAGCAGCGCGCGCAGGCGCGCCAGCAGCTCCTGGCGCTCGAACGGCTTGACGAGGTAGTCGTCCGCGCCCGTGTCGAGGCCCTCCACGCGGGCGTCGACGCCGTCGCGGGCGGTGAGCATCAGGATCGGCACGTCGCCCTCGGCGCGCAGGCGGCGGCAGACTTCGATGCCGTCGAGGCGCGGGAGGCCGAGGTCGAGCACCACGGCGTCGGGCTCGAACACCGAGGACTCGTCGAGCGCCTGCGCCCCGTCGCCCGCGAGCCGGACGTCGTACCCCTCGAGCCGCAGGGAGCGACGGAGCACCTCGGCGATGTCGCCGTCGTCCTCCACGACGAGCACGCGGGCCTTCGACGCTGTCATGCCTCGATAGTAGGACCGAAGTCCGTCGTTAGCGGCGTTTTTTTACCCATCGCTTAGGGTCCGGGCCGTGGATCCGGAGCTGCGGGGGGACGGCGTTCTCGAGTGGCGCGACGAGCGCGGCAGGCTCCACCGCGACGACGGCCCGGCGCGCGTCTTCCCAGGCGGGCGCGAGGAGTGGTACCGCCGCGGTCGCCTTCATCGCAAGGGCGGACCCGCGGTGGTCCACGCCAACGGATCGGAGAAGTGGTACGTGGACGGCCGCCGGCACCGCGACGGCGCGCCGGCGTGCGTGTACGTGAACGGCACCGAGAAGTGGTACCGCGACGGCCTGCGCCACCGCGACGACGGCCCCGCCGCGATCTACCCGGACGGGCGGCGGATCTGGTTCGTGGACGGCGTGAAGGTGAGGGAGGAGCGCGGGGGCTGAGCGCTCCCGCGCCCGCGCGGCAGGGCCGGAGCGGGCGCCGTCGAACACGTCTCCCGCAAGCCATGGCCAGCCGTCGCACGCCCAAGAAGCCGCCCGCCAAGCGGCGCCCGAAGCGGCCCGCGCGCTCGCGCGTCGAGTTGCGGATGCCGAAGCTGCCCGAGCTGGAGCAGCGGCACCTCGACCTGATCGGGCTCGGCCTCGTGGCCCTGGCGGCCTTCTTCGCGTTCGTCTTCTACCTCGGCTGGGACGGGGGGAAGGTCGGCGGCGCGCTCGCCGACGTCTTCCGGTTCCTCCTCGGCGGCGTCGCCTACCTCGTCCCGCTCGTGCTGCTGGCGACCGGCACCGTGCTCGTCCTGCGGCCGATGCTCCCGTCGGTGAAGCCGTTCAAGGCGGGCGGGATCTGCCTGATCCTCGCGCTGATGATCGGGCTGGCGGGCGGTCTGTTCGGGCTCGGCCCGTCGCACCCGCCGCGCCACGGCTTCATGCACCCGGCGTACTTCCGCGGCCACGGGGGTGTGTTCGGCGAGGCGCTCTACTGGGGGCTCGCGACGCTCGTCCAGCGCTTCGGCGCGTACATCGCGTTCGTCTTCCTCCTGGCGGCGGGGGCGATGCTGCTGACCGGCGCGTCGGTGGCCGGGGTCGTGCGCGGCACCCGGGCCGGCGTGGCGTCCACCGCGCGGCGCGTGCGCCAGTCCACCAGCGAGTTCGCGGCGCTCGTGACCGGCCACGGGCCGCCGCCCGATCCCGCCGACCGGGAGCCGCGACACGGGCGCGCGCCGGCGCGCGCGCCGGAGGTCGAGCCGCTCGTGCGCGCCACCCACGTGGAGGCGCCGGCGCTCGATGCGCCGGACGACGAGCCGGACCCCGACACCGTCCCGATGGCCGCCGCGGAGCCGGACGAGGCCGAGGACCCGCTGGCCGACTCCCCGCGCGCGCCGTTCCCGCGCGCCGAGCGCGCCGCCGCGCAGGTCGAGGAGGCGCTGACCCCGCAGGGCAACCGCCGCTCCGAGGTGACCGAGGCCGACGACGTGGACTACACGCTCCCGCGCCAGGCGCTGCTCGAGCGATCGAAGAACGGGGCGAAGGTCGACGTCAAGGGCCAGGAGCGGATCGCCGGCGAGCTGGTCGAGGCACTGAGCAACTTCGGGATCGAGGCGCAGATCGTGGGCGCCGTGGCCGGGCCGCACGTCACGCGCTACGAGCTGCGGCTCGCGCCAGGGATCAAGATGTCGAAGGTCTCACAGCTCAAGGACGACCTGGCCTATGCCCTCGCGGCCACCGAGATCCGGATCCTCGCGCCGATCCCCGGCAAGCAGGCCGTGGGCGTCGAGGTGCCCAACGACGTCCGCCGCCTGGTTCACCTCGGCGACGTCTTCCAGGACGCTCCGGCCGGCTGGTCGCCGCTCACGGTCTGGCTCGGCAAGGACATCGCCGGCAAGGCGATCGGCACCGATCTCGCCAAGCAGCCGCACATCCTCGTGGCGGGCACGACGGGCTCGGGCAAGTCGGGCTCGGTCAACGCGATGCTGTCGTCGATCCTCATGCGCGCCACGCCCAACGAGGTCCGGCTCGTGCTGATCGACCCCAAGCAGGTTGAGCTCAACTACTACGAGCACATCCCGCACCTGCTCACCCCGGTGGTCACGAGCCCGCGGCTGGCGGCCAACGTGCTCGGCAACCTGCTGAAGGAGATGGAGCAGCGCTACGGCGTGATGCGCGACGCCAAGGCGCGCAACCTCGTGGAGCTCAACCGCCTGCGCGAACGCGACGGCGAGCGCCCGCTCCCCTACATCCTGTGCGTGATCGACGAGCTGGCCGACCTGATGATGGTCGCGCCGGGCGAGGTCGAGGACGCGATCATCCGGCTCGCGCAGAAGTCGCGCGCGGTCGGCATCCACCTGCTGCTCGCCACCCAGCGCCCGAGCGCCGACATCATCACCGGCATGATCAAGGCGAACGTGCCGGCGCGGATCGCCTTCGCCGTCTCGTCGCAGACCGACTCGCGCGTGATCCTCGACCAGAACGGCGCGGAGTCCCTCCTCGGCCAGGGCGACATGCTCTTCCGGCCGGCGTCCGAGTCGCGCCCCGCGCGCATCCAGGGCGCGTTCGTGACCGAGGAGGAGATCGAGAAGCTGACCGAGCACTGGCGGCGCCAGGGCGAGCCGGAGATCCAGGAGGAGTTGCTCGAGGCGATCGAGACCGAGGGCGACGGTCCGGCCGACGAGTTCAGCCCGGACGCCGACGACCTCCTGGGCGAGGCGATCGCGACGGTCGTCCAGCTCGGCTCGGCGTCGACGTCGATGCTCCAGCGGCGCCTGCGCGTGGGCTACACCCGCGCCGGGCGGCTGATCGACATGATGGAGCGGCGCGGCGTGATCTCGGGCTACGAGGGCTCGAAGGCGCGCCAGGTGCTGATCACCGAGGCGGACCTGCCGCGCGTGCTGGCCGCGCTGGACGAGCCGGTCGGCGCCGCGGCGGGCGACCTGGCGTAGCGGTCCACGCAGCCTCCTCGCCGTCCGCCAGAATAGCCCCGATGCAGGCCATCGGCGAACGCCTCCGCGAGGCGCGCATGCGCCAGGGACTCGACCTCACCGAGGTCGAGGTCGCGACGAAGATCCGCGCGAAGTACCTGCGCGCGCTCGAGAACGACGAGTTCTCGATGCTGCCCGGCAGCACCTACGTGAAGAGCTTCCTCAGGACCTACGCCGAGTACCTCGGCCTCGACGCCCAGCTGCTCGTGGAGGAGTTCCGCGCCCAGCACGAGCCGCGTGGCGAGGGGGAGATCCCGAGCTTCGCGCCGCCGGGGCGCGCCCGCCCGCCGCGTGAGCGGCGCGGGGGAGGGGGCGGTATGGCGATCGGGCCGGGGGTGCTGGCCGTGGCGGCTGTCCTGCTGGTGCTGCTGCTGCTCGCCGTGATCGGGCTCGTGAGCGGCGGCGACGAGGGCGGCGGCGGCAAGTCCGCGAGGAAGACGACCAAGTCCGCGAGGAAGAAGGCGAACCACAAGCACGAGCCCGCGAAGCAGGCGGCCCCCGCCACGCCGCCGAGCACCGTGAAGGTGAAGATCGCCCCCACCGAGCCGACGTACGTGTGCGTCGACGACGGGCACAAGACGATCTTCGAGGCGACGATCACCTCCGCGCACAGCTTCCGCGAGAGGCGCGTGCGCGTGAACCTCGGCCGTCCGTCGGCGAAGATCTTCGTCAACGGCGAGCTCTTCCGCTATCGGGAGGGCGCGGAGGCCGTCGGGTTCTCGTTCTCCCGCACTGGGCGCGCCACGCGACTGCCGCTCGGGGACAGGCCCTGCGCTTGAGCGCGCGGGCGGGCATCGTCGTCACCGGCACCGAGGTCCTCAGCGGGCGGGTGAGCGACCGCAACGGCCCGTGGCTGGCCGACCGGCTCTCCGAGCTCGGCGTCGACCTGGCCCACATCACGATCTGCGGCGACCGTCCGGAGGACATGGAGGCGCAGCTGCGCTTCATGGCCGACCGGGGGATGGACCTGGTGGTCACGAGCGGCGGGCTGGGGCCGACCGCCGACGATCTCACGATGGAGGTGGTGGCGCGCTTCGCCGGCCGCGAGCTCGTCCTCGACGAGCGGCTCGAGGCGCGGATCGCCGAGATCCTCAAGCCGCTGATGCAGCGCTGGCGCGACCTCGATCCGGAGGCGATCCTGGCCTCCAACCGCAAGCAGGCGATGACGCCCGCCGGCGCGCGGCCGCTCGACCCCGTGGGCACGGCGCCGGGCGCGGTGGTCCCGCCGGCGAACGGCGACGGGCCAACGGTCGTGGTCCTACCCGGCCCGCCGCGCGAGCTGCACGAGATGTGGGCGGCCGCGGTCGAAACGGAGGAGCTGAGGGCCGCGATAGGCGGCCGCACCGCGTACGACCAGCACATGCTGCGCCTGTTCGGCATCCCGGAGTCAGAGATCGCCGAGACGCTGCGCGTGGCCGAGGGCGAGATCGCGGGCTTCGAGAAGCTCGAGATCACCACCTGCCTGCGGCGCGGCGAGGTCGAGGTCGTCGTGCGCCACGAGCCGGACGCACGCGAGGACTACGCCGCGCTCGAGGAGCTGATCGCCACGCGCCACGAGCGCACGCTGTTCTCCGCGGACGGCAAGCGCGTGGACGACCAGGTGGCCGAGCTGCTCGCCGGGCGGTGGATCGGCGTGGCCGAGTCGTGCACCGGCGGGCTGATGGCCGCGCGGCTGACCGAGCGGCCGGGATCGTCCGCGTACGTCGCCGGCGGCGTCGTGTCCTACTCGAACGAGGCGAAGGCGCAGCTGCTCGGCGTCGATCCGGCCCTGATCGAGCGCCACGGCGCGGTGTCGCCGCAGGTTGCCGACGCCATGGCCGACGGCGCGCTGGCGCGCTTCGAGGCCGACACCGCGATCGCGATCACCGGCGTGGCGGGCCCGGGGGGTGGCAGCGAGGACAAGCCGGTCGGCTACGTGTGCTGGTCGGTGAAGCTGGCCGGCGGCCGCGCGCTGGCCCGCGACGTCCGGCTGCCCGGCGACCGGGCGGAGGTCCGCGATCGCTCGACCACCGTCGGGATGCACCTGCTCCGGCGGCTGCTCCGTGGCGAGGAATTCCCGGTCTGACCCCGCGCCGCCGGCCACGGCGCGGCTGTTCGTGGCGCTGGAGCCGTGCGACGAGGACCGGACCGCGCTCGCCGAGTGGCGCGACCGGCTGATAGCGGGTCGCGACGACCTGCGCCCGTCGGCGACGGCCACGCTCCACCTGACGCTCGCGTTCCTGGGCCGCCGGCCGGAGGGTGAGATCGCGGCGATCGCGCGCGCCGCGCTCGACGCGCTGGAGGGCATGCCGCCGGCGCTCCTGCGCCCGGGCGACGTCGTGCCCGTCCCGCGCCGCGGCGCGCCGCGGCTGTTCGCGCTCGACCTCGAGGACGAGGATGGCCGCGGAGCGGCGATCCAGGCGGCGGCGGGCGCGGCTCTGGCCCGCGACGGCTTCTGGCAGCCGGAGCGCCGGCCGTGGTGGCCGCATGTCACGCTTGCGCGCGTGAGGCCGAGGCGGCGCGCGGCGCCACTCGAGGCGACCATGCCCGCGCCGGGCCCGCTGCGCGCCCCGCTCGTCACGCTCTACCGCTCGACGCTCAGACCGCAGGGTGCCCAGTACGACGCGCTCGAGCGGATCGAGCTGGGGTACGGGTAGCCCCACTTGCGTTGGCCATGCCCGCCTGAGAGGGTGGGCCCATGGCCCGCAAGATTTCGTCAGGAGAACCCGTGAAGACTCGCAACCTCGCCGCCCGCGCCGGTCACTGGAGCTCCCAGCACCGCAAGCTGGCCATCTTCGGCTGGATCGGCTTCGTGCTCCTCGCCTTCGCGATCGGAGGTGCCGCCGGCACGAAGAACATCAAGAAGGAGGACGCCGGCGACGGCGAGTCCCGCACCGCCGATCGGTTGATCGCGAAGGCCGGCCTCAAGGACCGCGCCACCGAGCAGGTGTTGATCCAGGCGCGCGACGGCACGCTGCGGGCCGAGGACCCGGCGTTCCGCAAGGCCGTGGCGGAGGTCACCGGCACCGTGGCGCGCAACCCGAACGTCACCGACCTCAGCTCGCCGTACTCGAAGGGCAACAGCGGTCAGATCTCGCCCGACAGTCGCTCCGCGCTCGTCCTGTTCCAGGTGAAGGGCGACGAGAACCAGTCGGAGGACCGCGTCGCGCCGATCCTGGGGCAGGTGGCCGCGACGGCGAAGGCCAACCCCGACCTGCGGATCGAGGAGTTCGGCGACGCCAGCTCGAGCAAGGCGATCACGAAGGCCTTCCAGGACGACTTCAAGAAGGCGGAGACGCTCTCGCTGCCGATCACGCTCGCGATCCTGCTCGTGGCGTTCGGCGCGCTGGTGGCCGCCGGGCTCCCGCTCATGCTCGGGCTGACGGCCGTCTTCGCGGCGCTCGGGATCGTCGGGGCGATCAGCCACATCTGGCCGGTCGACCAGGCGATTTCGTCGGTGGTGCTGCTGATCGGGCTGGCCGTCGGCGTCGACTACTCGCTGTTCTACATCCGCCGCGAACGCGAGGAACGCGCGGCGGGGCGCTCTCCGGAGGAGGCGCTCGAGATAGCGGCCTCGACCTCGGGCCGGGCCGTGCTCATCTCGGGCGGAACCGTCATGGTCGCGATGGCCGGGATGTACCTCACCGGCAACGCCACGTTCCAGTCGTTCGGCACGGGCACGATCCTCGTGGTGGCGATCGCGATGCTCGGCTCGGTCACCGTCCTACCGGCGCTCCTGTCCAAGCTCGGCGACCGGATCGACAAGGGACGCGTGCCGCTCGTCCACCGGCTTCGCCGCCGCAGCGGCGACGGTGCGTGGGCCTGGATCGTCGACCGCGTGCTGCGCCATCCGGTCGTGTCGGTCGCGCTCGCCGGCGGTCTGCTCGTCGTGCTGTGCATCCCCACGTTCGGCATGCACACGGTCAACAGCGGCATCAATGGGCTGCCGAAGGACCTGGCGGTCACCAAGACGCTGAAGCGGATCGAGGCGGCGTTCCCCGGTGGCCCGGCCCCGGCGCGGGTCGTGGTGCAGGCGGGGGACGTCACGTCACCGCAGGTGCAGGAGGGGATCCAGCAGATCGAGCTGGGCGCCCTCGGCACCGGCCTGATGCGCGAGCCGGTCGAGACGCACGTGAACGCGGCCCACACGGTCGCGATCGTCGACGTGCCCGTCTCCGGCAACGGCACGGACTCGACGTCGGACCGCGCCGTGCACGCGCTGCGCGACACGGTGCTGCCGCAGACGATCGAGAAGGTGCCCGGCACTCACGTGGGCGTGACCGGGATCACCGCGGGGTCGCTGGACTTCAACAACCAGATGAAGGCGCGCGCGCCGTGGGTGTTCGCGTTCGTGCTCGGCTTCGCGTTCCTGCTGCTGCTGGTCACCTTCCGGTCGATCGTGATCCCGCTCAAGGCGATCGTGCTCAACCTGCTGTCGGTGGGCGCGGCGTACGGGGTGATGGTCTGGATCTTCCAGGACGGTCACTTCGAGAAGGCGCTGGACTTCAAGTCGATCGGCGGCATCACGTCGTGGCTGCCGCTGTTCCTGTTCGTCGTGCTGTTCGGGCTGTCGATGGACTACCACGTCCTGATCCTCTCGCGAGTGCGTGAGGCCTTCGACAGGGGCGAGCCGACCGACAAGGCGGTCGCGACCGGCATCAAGGCGACCGCGGGCGTGGTCACCAGCGCCGCCATCGTGATGGTCGCGGTGTTCGCGATCTTCGCGACCCTGCGCTCGCTCGACTTCAAGATGATGGGCATCGGGCTCGCGACCGCCGTGCTGATCGACGCGACGATCGTGCGCGCCGTGCTGCTGCCGGCCACGATGAAGCTGCTCGGCGACTGGAACTGGTACCTGCCGAGCTGGCTCGAGTGGCTGCCGCGAGTGTCCGCCCACACCGACGTGGCGCCGCTGGCGGTGGCCGCGCACGGGGGCGCACCGGCGGCGGCGGTGGCCGGCGTCAGCGGCGGCCCCGCCCTCAGCGGCGGCCCCGGCGTCCTCACGATGGAGGAGATCGACGAGAGCGGCCGCCTGCGGCTGCGGCTCGAGGGCGAGCTCGACCTCGTGACCGCCCCGTGGCTTCGGCGGCGGCTCGACAAGATCGAGGCCCACGCGCCCGCCGTGCTCGTGATCGACCTGCGCGACCTGACGTTCATGGACTCGTCGGGTCTCCGCGAGCTGTTCGCGGCACAGCGCCGGGCGCGCGCGCAGGAGCGCCGGCTGGTGCTCGTCAAGGGGTCGGAGCCGATCGACCGCGTGCTGGAGATGGTCAGCGCCGACCGCGCGATGGAGACCGTCGAGGACCCGGCCGACGCGGGCTAGCGGCCGCTAGAGCCAGATCGCGAGCCGGGTGCCGACCACGTAGGCGGTGAGGCACAGGCTCGCGGTCCGCAGGTGCCGGCTCTCCGACAGCGCGGCGAGCGGCAGGAGCCAGACCACGTACCACGGCAGCAGCCAGGCGCTCGTGACCAGGAGCGCGAAGGTGGCCCAGCCGGCGCCGGCGATCCAGTCGCCGCCGCGCCACGTCCGGCGCAGGGTGGCGACGACCGTGGCGACCAGGCCCAGGGTGGCGATCGCCCGGATCCCGCTCGTCAGCCCGTCGAACCCGAGCAGGACGCTGAGCTGGTTGGGGATCGAGTAGGTCGCGACGCGGTCCTGCTGGTTGAGCACCTCGCCGGCGAAGTTCACTACGTCGGCGCCGAAGACCGCCAGCGAGACGGCGACGGCGACGAGGGTGGCGATCGCGACTCCCTTCGCCAGCTCGGCGCGGCGGGCGCCCGGCCGCGCGGCGGCGTAGAGCAGCGGGACGCCCAGCGGGATCTTCACGGCCGCGGCCGCCACGAACGCCGCGCCCGCCAGCTGCTCGCGGTTCGCCACCAGCAGGTAGACGGCGCCCGCCACGGCGCTCGTCGCGAAGAAGTCGTTGTGCGCGCCGCCGACGGCGAACAGCAGGACGAGCGGGTTGAACCCCACGAGGACGACTGCCCTGAGCGGGTCGCGGCCGAGCGCGCGGGCGCAGCGCCAGACGAGCCACAGCGTCGTCAGGCTCGCGAGCGCCGTGAGCACCTTGAAGCCCCAGAGGGCGCCGGCGATCCCGAGCGGGGCGAGCGCGTAGCCGATCAGCACGAACAGCGGCCCGTAGGGCGAGGGGAGGTCGGTGCCCCAGCGGCGGTACACGTGGACCTGGTCGGGCGGTAGGTGCGTGCTCGCGGGCGCAAACGGGTTCACGCCGTGGAGAGTGCCGAGCCGGGCGAGGTCCACGTAGCCGAACACGTCGCTCGAGATCAGCGGCGGCGCGAGCATGAAGAGCACGTGCAGGCCGACGATCGATCCGATCGCCGCGCGGGGCGAGAGGGCATCCGCGCAGGCGAGGACGATCAGGTAGCCGGCGAACATCGCCGCCAGCAGGGCGGCGAGGGCGGCCGTGTCGAGGTCGAGCCGAAGCGGCGACAGCGCGCCGTGGAGCCAACCCGGATAGCGGAGCTTGGCCGCCGGGACGAGCGCGGAGCGGTCGTTCTGCGCGGCGGCGACGATCGCCGCGGACGGAGCGGCGATCAGCGCGGCCCCCAGGTACGCGGCCGCGCGCCTGAGGGCGAGCGCGCGCCCGAAGACGGTTGGCGTCGGGAGGCTTCGGTCCAAGAGAGACGAGGAGGCTACGTGCAGAGGCCAGGGGGGAGAGCTTTCCGTCCGAACCGCCTCCTAGCTTCAACCGTTCGAATCGGATAGGAGCCACGGGAATGGACAAGGAACAGGAGAAGGCCGCCAAGGCGCGCGACGCCGCTCTGACGGGCGCGCTCGGCCAGATCGAGCGCACGTTCGGCAAGGGCTCGATCATGAAGATGGGCGACGAGACCTTCGCGGTCAGCGTCCAGGCGATTCCCACCGGCGCGCTGTCGCTCGACCTCGCCCTGGGCGTGGGCGGGATGCCGCGCGGCCGGATCGCGGAGATCTTCGGGCCGGAGTCGTCGGGTAAGACGACCCTGCTCTACCACCTGCTGGCCGAGGCGCAGAAGGTCGGCGGCATCTGCGCGTTCATCGACGCCGAGCACGCTATGGACCCGGTCTACGCCAAGCGCATCGGGGTCGACGTCGACGAGCTCCTGGTGTCGCAGCCCGACCACGGCGAGCAGGCGCTCGAGATCGCCGACCTGCTGATCAGGTCGGGCGCGATCGACGTCGTGGCGATCGACTCGGTGGCGGCGCTCACGCCGAAGGCCGAGCTCGAGGGCGCGATGGGGGACCAGACCGTCGGCCTCCAGGCACGGATGATGAGCCAGGCCATGCGCAAGCTGGCCGGCAACCTCAACCGCACCAACACCCTCTGCGTGTTCACCAACCAGATCCGCGAGAAGGTGGGCGTGATGTTCGGCTCGCCCGAGACCCAGCCGGGCGGCCGGGCGCTCAAGTTCTACTCCTCGCAGCGGCTCGACATCCGGCGGATCGAGACGCTCAAGGACGGCACCGAGGCGGTCGGCAACCGGGTCCGGGTCAAGGTCGTCAAGAACAAGGTGGCGGCCCCGTTCCGCCAGGCTGAATTCGACATCGAGTACGGCCAGGGCATCTCGTCGGAGGGCTGCATCCTCGACCTCGCGCTGGAGCACAACCTCGTCCAGAAGTCGGGCTCGTTCTTCTCATACGGGGACGAGCGCATCGGCCAGGGCCGCAACAACGTGAAGGCCTACCTGCGCGAGAACCCGAACCTGACCCGCGAGTTGGAGGAGAAGATCTACGCGGCCCTGGGCGTCGAGTCGCGGCGGACGCCGATAGCTCCGGTACCGGACGCCGGCGCCGA
>JBJMLK010000277.1:0-25794 GCA_045805345.1 Thermoleophilaceae bacterium
AACGGGACCACCTCTTGCTCGGTGAACCCGCGCAGCGCCACCGCGTTCAGCTTGATCGGGCGCAGCCGCGGATGGCGGGCCGCGGCGTCGATCCCGCGCAGCACCTGCGGGAGCGAGTCGCGCCGCGTGATCTGGAAGAAGCGGTCGCGCTGGAGCGAGTCGACCGAGATGTTGATCCGGCGCAGCCCCGCGGCGACCAGGGCGTCGGCGTCGCGCTCCAGCAGGTAGCCGTTCGTGGTCAGCGACAGGTCGCGCAGCCCGTCCACGCGCGCGAGCATTGCCACGAGCTTCGGGAAGTCGCGCCGCACCAGCGGCTCGCCGCCGGTGAGCCGGACCGACTCCACCCCGAGCCCGGCGAACAAGCGCACCAGCCGCTCGAGCTCCTCGAAGCGCAGGACCTCGTCGCGGTCCAGCCACGGCAGCCCGTCGGCCGGCATGCAGTACTGGCAGCGGAAGTTGCAGCGGTCGGTGACCGAGACGCGGAGGTCGCGGATCCTGCGACCGTGGCCGTCTGTGAGCTGGTCGGAGCCGATGCCCTAACCGTAGGGCACCGCGCGAGCCCGCGCCGTCGCTACGCGTCGGTCGGCGCCACCGCGATCACGGTCATGCCGCCCTCCGGGATCCCGCGCGCGTCGACCTGCGCCACGTGCATGACGGCGGCGGTGCCCGTCTTCAGGTTCGAGTGGTCGAAGCGCAGCAGCACCTCGGCCGGCTTGCGCGGTCCGAGCACGAACGACGCGCCGGCCAGCAGCCGGTCGCCGAGGAACAGCGGATTCCGGACCGGGGGGCGCATGGTGCGCGTCGCGCGCGCGCCGATCACCTCGAGCTCGACCTTGGCCGGCGGGTCCGGCGAGAAGCGGATCTTCGCCTCCCTGAGCGTCCGGCGCACGGCGCGGTCGATGTACTCGCCCGGCTCGGGGTCGAAGGCCCACGCCACGAAGCGCTTGCCGCGCGCCCCCGGCCCGACCGTCAGGAGCCGCTCCCACCACAAGCCGGTCTCCTTGTCGCGCCGGCGCTCGTTGCCGGGGACCCCGGCTCCGCCGCGGTTCATGCTTCCGATCTTCATCGTGGTGGCGAGGATCTCGAGGTTGTGCTGCGCCTCGTGCTGCTCGGTGGGGATGTCGAAGGGCGTGGTCGGCGGGGTGACGCTCTGCGGGAACGCACGCACCACCAGGCAACGATGGCCGGGGCCGTTCGGCTGCGACGCCGACGACGACGGCGTCCACGAGAACGTGAGCGTGCCGCCCGCGCTGCCGGCCACGGGCTCGGTGCCGGTCACGCCGGGCGGCCGGAACAGCAGGTTGCCGGGATCGATGCGCGCCGAGGACACGGACGGGCTCATCCCGAGGCTCGGCGTGCAGACGTAGACCTCCGCCACGATCTTCTCGTCGAGGATCGGCTCCTCGTGCGTGTGCACGCGGATCTGCACGTCGTTCGGGCCCTGGAGCGCGAGCCCGCTGTGCGCCGGGATGTCGACGTCCGGGCTCAGCCACCACGGACCAACGGACGGACCGCCCAGGTCGCCGGCCACGTCCTCCACGTAAACGGTCACGTCGTTTCCGTATGGCAAGGCTCCTCCAGCGTTCGAAGACCGCGGAGCGTCGAGCCTAACCCATTGACGCTCAGGCTCCGGGTCCTCTCGTGACCAGCCCGCGCACCACGTGCGGCGCGAGCCGCGGGTCGAGCAGCCGCAGCGGCGAGTGGCGGCGGCTGAAGGCATCGTCGAACGCGCGCGCCACTCGCCGGTTGCCGGCCGCCGCCCGCGACATCACGCGCTCGACGGGCGTCGACGGCCGGCCGGACGAGAAGTCGGAGATCACCAGGTGGTGGGGCGCGAGCCGGCGCGCGAAGCGGCGCGCGTAGCGCTTCAGCGCCGCATCCAGCTCGCCGTCGCCGAGCAGCGCCGGCGCCACCGCGTCGGCCAGCCACTCACCGCTCTGGAGCGCCCAGCTCAGGCCGACCCCGAAGAGCGGGTCGGCGGCCAGCGCCGCGTCGCCCACGAACGCGATCCCCGGCCGGGCCGCCGGCCTGATCACGTTCTGGTGATCGATCGCGCCCACGACCTTGGAGATCCGCTCCGCGCCGTCGAGCACGGGACCGTCGGGCAGGGCGCGGACGTAGCGCAGGTACGCGCCGTCGAGGTCCGTGCGGAACTCGGGCAGTCGCGACCTGTGACCGACCGCGGCCAGCAGGGTCAGCCCGTCCTCGTTGGGGAAGTGAGCGGCGCCGTCGGGCTCGAGCAGCCAGACGCGCGCGCGGTCGGTGGGGGGGATGCCGCGCCAGTAGGCCCAGTAGGCGAAGCGGTTGTTGGGCTTCACGCGCCCGCGCACGCCGGCCATCCGGGCGAGCGGCGAGTGGCGCCCGTCCGCCGCCACCACCAGCGGCGCGCGCAGCGAACGTCGGTCGTGGTCGCGCGTCTCGACCTCCACGCCCGCGGGCCGGCCCGCGGCGCCGGCCAGGAGCCCGGTGGCCGTGTGGCCCAGGAGCAGCTCGACGCCCGGCGTGTCCGCCGCGTGCCCGCGCAGCAGGGGGTCGAGGGTCGAGCGCGTGACGCCCCAGCCGGTCGGGGCGTCGTCCGGCGCCCGGATCCAGCCGCCGAACGGCGTCCAGCCGTCGCCGTGGATCCGCACCGCACCGCGCGCCTCGAGGGCGGGCTCGAGCCCGAGCCGCGCGATGGTGGGCGCCCCGCTCGACAGGATCGCGTGCGTGCACACGACCTTGTACGCGTCGGCGTCCGGCCGCCGCTCGACCAGCGCCACGCGCGCGCCGGCGCGCCCGAGCAGATGCGCCGCGGTGCAGCCCGCGGCGCTCGCGCCGACGACTACGGCGTCGTAGCGGTCCCCCACCGCGCCCCGCCCGCTGCCGCCGCCCCTACCGCTGGTCGGTCGGGACGTACTCGCGATCGCGCTCGCCCGTGTAGATCTGACGCGGCCGCGCGATCTTCTGCTCCTTGTCGTCGATCATCTCGAGCCACTGCGCCACCCAGCCGGACGTGCGCGGGATCGCGAACATCACGGTGAACATGTCGGTGGGCAGCTTGAGCGCCTCGTAGATCAGGCCCGAGTAGAAGTCGACGTTCGGGTAGAGCTTGCGCGAGGTGAAGTAGTCGTCGTCGAGCGCGCGCTTCTCGAGCTCGACGGCGATCTCGAGCTTGGGGTTGATGCCCGTGACCTCGAACACCTCGTCCACGTTCTTCTTGATGATCCTCGCGCGCGGGTCGTAGTTCTTGTACACGCGGTGGCCGAAGCCCATCAGGCGCTCGTCGCCGTTCTTCACACCCTCGAGGAAGTCCGGGATGTTCTCCTTCTTCTCGATCCGGTCGAGCATGCGAAGGACGGCCTCGTTGGCCCCGCCGTGCAGCGGGCCGTAGAGCGCGGCCACGCCGGCCGCGACCGCCGAGTAAGGGTCGACCTGCGACGAGCCGACGCCGCGCACGGCGCTCGTCGAGCAGTTCTGCTCGTGGTCGGCGTGCAGGATCCAGAGGACGTCGAGCGCGCGGGCGATCCGGTCGTCCGGCTCGTACTTGAGCTCGGTCATCCGGAACATCATCGAGAGGAAGTTCTCGGGGTAGGTCAGGTCGTTGTCGGGATAGTTGTACGGCAGGCCGAGGCTGTGGCGGTAGGCGAAGGCGGCCAGGGTCGGGACCTTCGCGATCAGCCGCACGGCCGCCATGTGGCGCTCGTCCTCGTCCTTGATGTCCTTGGCGCCGGGGTAGAAGGTCGACAGCGCGCCGACGGTGGAGAGCAGCATCCCCATCGGGTGGGCGTCGTGGCGGAACCCCTGCATGAACTGCTTGATGTTCTCGTGCACGAAGGTGTGGATCGTGATCTCGTGCTCCCACTCGTCGTACTGCTCCTTGGTGGGCAGCTCGCCGTGGATGAGCAGGTAGGCGACCTCGAGGTAGGAGGAGTGCTCGGTGAGGTCCTCGATCGAGTAGCCGCGGTGCTGGAGGATCCCCTCCTCGCCGTCGATGTAGGTGATCTCGCTCCGGCAGGACGCGGTGTTCGTGAACGCCGGGTCGTAGGTCATGAGGCCGAAGTCGTCCTCGTTCACCTTGATCTGCCGGAAGTCCATGGCCTTCACGGTGCCGTCGACGATCTCCACCTCGTAGGTCTCGCCGGTGCGGTTGTCGGTGACGCTGAGGCTGTCCTCGGCCGTCGCTACTCCGCCGCCGTCCTCGCCTGACTGTGTCTCTTCCTCGGCCATTCGCTCTCCTCGTAAAGCGGGTGTACCCGCATTGTGCCGCAGAGGGCTAAGAGGCTGTCTCTAAGGAGTGGGCGAGCCGCGCTTGGCGTGCGCCTCGGGACCGCTCTTGGGGGTCTCGGTGTGCTCGAACTTGGCGCCGATCGTGGCGGAGAGCACCACGGTGAGCAGCAGGGCGACGCTGACGCCGATGACGGCGCGCTCCACGCCCAGCCGACGCGGCCAGTCCGGGCGCATGAAGCCGATGACCGAGATCACCACGGCCCACACCGCGAAGAGCGGGCCGACGACGTAGAAGAACCGGAGGGCGACGGGTGCCACGGGCGGGAAAGCTACCTGAGCGGCTGGCGGCGGCTCAGGCGGCGGCCCTGTGCGCGTACCCGGCTGGGCGTGCGCGGCGGCGGCTCGGCGTGCGGCCCGCGGCGTGGCGGGCGCGGGCGCCGCGGCCGCGGCGGCGGGTCGTGCTGCGTGCGCGGGTCCACGAGCGCGGGCTCGGGATCCTGAGGCGCGGGCTCCTTCGACGCCCACCAGACCAGGGTCAGGAGGGCCGCGATGGGGATCTTCATGATCACCATCAGCCAGATGAACATCCACGCTCCGCCGCTCACCAGCGGGATGGTACCCGGACCTGCGAAGGGGTACGCTCCCGCGCCATGAGCGACGCTGGGCTGTTCGGGCCGGGCTCTCTCACCTGGCGCGTGAACCGCGAGGGCGTGCTGCTCTTGGGGGGCGGGGCCGCGCTCACGCTGCAGGTTGCGCACCCGCTCGTGGCCGCCGGGGTGGCCGAGCACTCGAACTACCGCGAGGACCCGTGGGGGAGGCTCTACCGGACCCTCGATCTCACCACGAAGATCGTGTTCGGCAGCACCGAGGTGGCGGAGGAGGCGTCGCAGCGGATCAAGCACGTCCATGGGCGCGTGAAGGGCATCACGAAGGAGGACGGCGGTCGCTATCCGGCCGGCACGGAGTACGACGCTCGCAACCCCGAGCTCCTGATGTGGGTGCACGCCACGCTCGTGCGCACCTCGCTCGACGTCTACACGCGCTACGTCGGCCCGCTCTCGATCGCCGAGCAGCGCGGCTACTACGAGGAGCAGAAGCTGCTCGGCGAGAAGTTCGGGATCCCGCGCGAGCGCCAGCCCGAGGACTACGCCGCCTTCAACGACTACTTCGCCGAGATGCTCGCGAGCGATCGCATCGCGGTGACCGACGCGCTGCGCGACGTGGTGGACGCCACGCTGCGCCCCGAGATGCCGTTCGTGATGCGGCCCGTGCTCGAGGCCGTGAACGTGGCCACCGTGGGCCTCCTGCCGGACCGCCTGCGCGCCGAGCTCGGACTCAGGTGGACGCCCAACCGGCGACGCTTCTTCGACGCCTCGCGCGTGGTGCTCTCCGCCGCCCTGCCCGTCCTCCCGCGCGTGATGCGCGACTTCCCGCCGGCGCGCAGCGCCGATCGCCGCGCGCGCCGGCTCGCGGCAGCCTGACCCGCGGGCCGCCCAGGGCGGAGCGGGGCTCGCCACAGCGTGAGCGGCGCACCGCGGCGCGCGCTGCGATTAGCTTCCCGCGCGCGCTAACGAGCTTCTGGGAGGAGTGAGGGTGCCGGTCGCGAGACGATCGCGGGCTACCGCACGCCGTCGGCTGGCCGTCGTCGCCACGGTTCTGGCGGTGATCGCCGTCGCGGCGGTCATGTTCTTGAGTGGGGGGTCGTACGAGGTCCACGCGACCTTCGACAACGCGAGCCAGCTCGTGAAGGGCGACCAGGTGAAGGTCGGCGGCGTGCCGGTGGGGAGCGTCAGCGACCTCACCCTCGACCAGAACGCCAACGCGCGTGTGACCCTGAAGATCGACGACGGCGCGCTCACGCCGCTGCACCGCGGCACGCGCGCCGAGGTGCGGGCGGTCGGCCTGGCGAGCATCGCCGGTCGCTACGTGTCGCTCACGCCGGGTCCCAACAACGCCGCGAAGATCGCCGACGGCGGGGCGATCGGCGCCGACGACACGAGCTCCGAGGTCGACCTCGACACGATCCTCAACGCGCTCGACCCGCAGACGCTCGGCGACCTGCGGCAGGTGGTGCAGGGGCTCGGCAGCGCCACCGCCGGCCGCGCGAAGCAGTTCAACGAGGCGATGTACGACCTCAACCCCGCGCTCTCGCAGACGGCCGCCACCACGCGCGAGGTGATGCGCGACCAGGCGGCGTTCGAGCGCTTCCTGCTCCAGTCGGCCGACGTCGTGGGCGCGGTTGCGTCGCGAGCGCCCGAGCTGGAGCGGCTGGTGCCCGCGGCGGGCGGCACGCTGAGCGCGATCGCGAGCCGCACGGCCGACCTCGACGAGATCCTGCGCCGCTTCCCGCCGACCCTGCGCGAGGCCAACACGACGCTCGTGAACCTGCGCGGCGCGATCTCCGACCTCCGGCCCACGGTGCGCGCCGCGCGGCCGGTGGCGCCGCTCCTCAACCAGACGCTGGTGCGGCTGCGGCCGGTGGCGCGCGCCGGCGTGCGCGTGATCCCGGACCTGCGCGCCCTCATCGACCGCCCGGGACGCGAGGACCTGCTGGGCGTGGTCCGCACGATGGCGTCGGTCGCGGCCACGGCCGTCCCGGCGTTCCGCTCGGCCGTCGCGACCACCGAGTACGCGCTGCCGGCCGTGCAGACGATCCGGGCGTACGGACCGGATCTGATCGGCGGCCAGGTGGAGGGCTACGGCGGCGCCGGCGGGATCTACTACGACGCGAACGGCCACTACCAGCGGATCTCGGGCCAGGGCACGGGCTACACCCTCAACAACCAGGGCTCGCTGATCCCGCAGCCGCCGAGCGTCGGCGGACTGTCGGCCTACCGCACGCACCTCAACGCCCGCTGCCCGGGCGCTGCCACCCAGCCGGCGCCCGACCACTCCAACCCGTGGCACCCGCCGCGCGACGGCTTTCCCTGCAAGCCGCAGGACGACCCGCGGTGAGGCGCCTGGCCGCGATCGTCGTCGCGCTCGCGGCCGTCGTCGCCACCGCCACGACGCTCGGCGTGAGCGGCACCTCGGGCGACTACCGCGTCGACGCCCTGTTCGACAACGCCGACTACCTGATCGCGGGCCAGGACGTGAAGATCGCGGGCGCCCGCGTCGGCTCGGTGGAGAAGGTCGGGCTCACGCGCGACCGCAAGGCGCGCGTGCAGATGGCGATCGACCCCGGCTTCGCCCCGTTCCGCGCGAACGCCGAATGCCGGATCAGGCCGCAGAGCCTGATCGGCGAGAAGTTCGTGGAGTGCGAGCCGGGCGACCCCTCGAGCGGCCCGCTGTCGAAGCACGGCGGCGACGCGCCGACCGTGCCGGTCACCCAGACGCATTCGCCGGTCGACCTCGACCTGGTCTTCGACGCGCTGCGGCTGCCGCTGCGCCAGCGCCTGTCGATCGTCGTGAACGAGCTGGGCGCCGGTCTCGCGGGCCGGCCGGAGGAGCTGAACGCCGCGATCCGGCGCGCCAACCCCGCGCTCCAGCAGGCGCGCCGCACGCTCGCGATCCTCAGCTCGGAGCGGCACACGCTCGGGCGCCTCATCGACGCGTCGGACCACGTGGTCGGCGAGCTCGCCGCGCGCCGCGGCGCGGTCGCCGGCTTCATCGACCGCGCCGCCGCGGTGTCGCGCAGCGTCGCCTCGCGCCGCGGCGACCTGGACCTCGCCGTGCGGCGGCTGCCGCCGCTCTTGGCCGAGCTGCAGCCCGCGGCCACCGACCTGACCGGCTTCGCCACCGACGCGCGGCCGGTTGTGCGCGCGCTGGGCGCCTCGGCGCCCCAGGTGCGCGCGCTGTTCTCCGACTTCGAGCCGCTCAGCGACGCCGCGCGACCGACGCTCGTCAAGCTCGACCAGCTCTCACAGACGGGGCTGCGTGCCGTGAAGGCGAGCATGCCGGTCGCCCGCCTGCTCGACCCGGTGGCTCGCCGGCTGCCGCCGGTGATGCAGATCGCCCTTCCGCTCGTCCGCTCGCTGCGCGACAAGCGCGTGATCGAGGCGATCGGGCCGTTCGTCTGGGGCGGTGCCCTGTCGACCTCGCGCTTCGACAAGGTCTCGCACATCCTGCCGTCGTACCAGATCTCGGGGCCGTGCCAGCAGTACGCGGAGGACCCGGCGCCGGGCTGCAGCGCGCACTTCGCGGCGTTCGGGAAGGGCGGCTCGGCTGCCAGGGCGGCGCGTGCCCGCACCGGCGCCCGGGCGGCGCGCTCGGGCGGCTACCTGCCGGGGTCGCCCGGGGCGGGCTCGCCGGGTGGCGGTGGCCCGGAGCAGCCGGGCCGGCGCGGCGGCCGCGGACGTGGCCGGCGGCCCGGGCGGGTTCCGGACGTGGCGCAGCAGGCGCTCGACGCGGTGACCGGCCGGCTGCCGTCTGATCCGCCGGCGCCCGGGGCGCGCGCCGAAGACCTACTCGACTGGTTGCTGGCGCCGTGAGGCCGCGTCAGAGCGCGAGCATCGCCGGCAGCCCGATCCTGATCGGGGCCGTCACCGTCCTGATCACGTTCATCGCGGTCTTCCTCGCCTACAACGCCAACTCGGGACTGCCGTTCGTGCCGACCTACCACGTGAAGGTCGAGGTGCCGAACGCGGCGTCGCTCGTGGAGGGCAACGACGTGCGCAGCGGCGGCAAGCGCGTGGGTGTGATCGACCGGATCGTGGCGAAGCCGGGACCGAAGCCGCACGTCTCGCCCGCGCACGCCGAGCTGACGCTGAAGCTCGACAAGACGATCGAGCCGATCCGCTCCGACGCGCAGGTGACCGTCAGGCCGCGGTCGCCCCTGGGGCTCAAGTACCTCGAGCTCGAGCCGGGCAAGCACGGCCGGCCGGTCGGCGAGGGCGCGACCCTGCCGCTGGCCCGCGCGCGGCCGACCGTCGAGCTCGACGAGGTGATCGACACCTTCGACAAGGGCACCCGCCTGGCCGCCAAGCGCACGCTCGACCAGGGCGGGCCGGCGCTCGCCGGGCGCGGCGCCGACTTCAACGAGTTCGTGGCGGCGTCGCCCGAGCTGCTGCTCAGGCTCCAGCACGTGGCCGCCAACCTGGCGGACCCGCGCACGGGGCTGCGGCCCACCACCCGTGCGGTGGCCCGCCTGGTGGAGGAGCTGGCGCCGGTGGCGCCGCAGCTCGGCTCGCTGATCGCGTCGGGCGAGCGCACGTTCGCCGCGCTCGCGTCGGTCGACCCGCAGCTGCGCGCCACGCTGTCGCTGCTGCCGCCGGTCGAGCTCGAGGGGATCAGGACGCTGCGCGACGCGCGCCCGGTGCTCCGCGAGGCGCGGCTGCTCGTGCACGACATCCGGCCGGGGATCGGCGTCCTGCCGACGGCGGCCGGGCGCCTCCACAGAGCCCTGCGAACCGGCATCCCCGTCCTGCGCCGGGCGAGCAAGCTCTCCGACCGGCTGCGCACCGCGCTCAACGAGGTCTACCTGCTGGCGTCGGACCCGCTCACGCGGAGCACGCTGCGCCGGCTGCGCGTCGCGCTCGACTCGCTGCTGCCGACGCTGCGCTACGTCGCGCCGGCCCAGACGCAGTGCAACTACCTGGGCGTGTACCTGCGCAACATCGGCTCGACGGTGTCCGAGGGCGACGCCTCGGGCAACTGGCTGCGCACGCTGGTGGTCGCCAACCCCGGGCAGATGCAGTACCGCCCGGACCCCGCGCCCGACCTGCACGCCAACCCCTACCCGTACACGGGGCAGAACGGGATCTGCGAGACCGGCAACGAGCCGTACAAGAAGGGCACGCAGGTGATCGGGCACGCGCCGGGCGCGAACGCCACCTACACCGAGGACCTCGGCCGGCCGGGTGGCCCGTGAGGTACCGGCTGAAGAAGCTCGGGCAACGCATCTCGCCGCTCCAGGCGGGGCTGATCGCGATCGGCCTCACCGCGATCGCCGTCTACATCGCGTTCGGCGGCTCGCTTCCGTGGGAGTCGAGCTACCGGCTGCGCGCGGTGGTCAGCTCGGCCAACGAGCTCCACTCGCGAACGCCGGTGCGGATCGCCGGCATCGACGTCGGGCGAGTGTCGGAGGTCGAGCGCGGGCCGGGCAGGGCGGCGACGGTGACGATGGAGCTCGACGACAAGGCGCTGCCGATCCACGCCGACGCGACACTCAAGGTCCGCCCGCGGATCTTCCTCGAGGGCAACTTCTTCGTCGACCTGCGGCCGGGCACGCCCTCGGCGCGCGTCGTCGACTCGGGCTACGAGATCCCGCTCGGGCAGACCGCGGTGCCGGTGCAGCTCGACCAGGTGCTCGACTCGCTGCGGCGCCCGACGCGCCAGAACCTGACCGTCGTGGTGCACGAGCTGGCGGTGGCGCTCGACCACGGCGGCGCGCGGGCGCTGCACGACTCGCTGCCGGAGTGGGCGCCCGCGTTCCGCAAGGGCGCGATCGCCGCCGAGGCGGTGCGCGGCCGCGGCGAGCACGACCTGTCGGGCTTCATCGGCGCGTCGGACCGCGTCACGCGCGCGCTGGCCAGCCGCCAGCCGCAGCTCGTGCAGCTGATCTCGGGACTCGACCGGACCGTGGAGGCCCTCGCCAGCCGGCGCGAGGCGCTCGCGGCGTCGCTGCCCGAGCTGGCGGGCACGCTGCGCGAGGCGCAGCCCACGTTCGTGTCGCTCAACCGGCTGTTCCCCACGGCGCGGGCGTTCGCGCGCGAGGTGCGCCCGGCGCTGCACGAGGCGCCGGCCACGCTGCGGCTGGTCAACCCGCTGCTCACGCAGCTCGGCGGGATCCTGTCCCCGCCGGAGCTGCCCGCGCTGATCGAGGCGGGCGACCCGGCCATCGCCGCGCTTGCGCGCCTCCAGCCCGACCTGCGCGAGTTCCTGCGGCTGCTGCGGCCGGTGACCGAATGCGCGCGCACCCACGTGCTGCCGCTCGGCTACCAGGAGATCGACGACCCGCCGCACTCGTCGGGCGAGCCCGTCTACTCGGACCTCCTTCACGGCTGGGTCGGGCTGGCGAGCGCGGTCCAGAACTTCGACGGCGACGGTCACGCCGTGCGCTACCACGCCGGCTTCGGCGACCAGACGATCACCACCGGCAAGGTGCCGGGCCTGGTCGAGCCGCTCGTGGGCGTGACCGAGAACCCGATCATCGGGTCGCGGCCCAAGAAGCCGTCCACCGGCCTGCCGCCGTTCCATCCCGAGGCGCGCTGCATCGACCAGAAGGTCGTGAACCTGCACGCCGAGACCGGGTCCGCGGAGCCCTCGACACCGATCCCATGACCCGGCGCAGTCGCGAGATGCTCAGGATGTACGCGCCCTACATCGGCGTGCTGGCCGGGATAATCCTGCTGTCGGCCGCGGTGTCGCTGTACGTGATCGTCCACGAGCGGTTCCGCTTCCCGTGGCAGCACCAGACCACGATCTACGCGCAGTTCGAGAACGCGCAGTCGGTCACGCCGGGGCAGGGCCAGACGGTGGACGTGGCCGGCGTGCAGGTGGGCGAGATCGGCGGGGTGGAGCTGAAGAACGGCCGCGCCGTGGTGCAGATGAACCTGACGAGCGACGACCTCGGCCCCGTGTACCGCAACGCCCGGCTCCAGCTGCGGCCCAAGACGGGGCTCAACGACATGGCGATCGAGATGGACCCGGGGAAGCCCGACCCGTCGCTGCCGCATCGCGGGAAGCTCGAGGACGGCGACACGCTGCCGATCGAGAACACGCGCCCGAACGTGAACCCGGACCAGGTGCTCGCCTCGCTCGACGCCGACACGCGGCCGTACCTCGAGGCGTTCGTGAACGCGGGCGGTCCCGGCCTCAAGGGCCGCGGCGCCGACCTGCGGCGCGTGCTGCGCGCCACCCAGCCGACGTTCGCCCAGGTGCGGCAGGTGTCCGCCGCGATCGCCGACCGCCGCGACAAGGTCAAGCGGCTCGTGACCAACCTGCGCGTGCTCGCCGAGGCGGCCGCGTCGAAGGACCAGGAGCTGGCCAGCCTCGTGGACGCGTCGTCGGCGGTGTTCACGACGCTGGGCAACCGCGACGCCGACCTGCAGGCGGCGGTCGCGCGGCTGCCGGGTGCGCTGCACGCCACGCGCACCGCGCTGCACGCCACGCGCGGGCTGGCGGTCGACGCCCTGCCGGCGCTCAAGCGGCTGCGGCCGGTGGCGCGCGAGCTCGGCCCGGCGCTCGTGAAGGCGCGGCCGCTGCTGCGGACGGCCACGCCGGTGGTGCGCCACGGGCTGCGGCCGCTCGTGAGGAGGGCGACCCCGCTGCTCGTGCAGCTGCGGCCGTCGGTCGAGCGGATCGCCGGCGTGACGCCGGGGCTGGTCGAGACCGGGCACGTGCTCAACCGGGCCGTGAACGAGCTGGCATACAACCCGCCGGGCAAGGAGGAGGGCTACCTCTTCTGGCTCGCCTGGTACATCCACGACGGCAACTCGGTGCTGAGCGTGGAGGACGCGCACGGCGTGGCGTGGCGCGGGCTCGTGATGTTCGGCTGCTCCACGCTCGGCACGCTCACGTCGTCCAACCCGCTGCTGGCCGTGATCGGGTCGCTGCCCGTCTGCCCGCCCAAGCCGCCCAAGAAGGCCAAGAGCGGCACGCCGGCGGAGCTGGCTCGCTCGGCGCGGGCGCCGGGCGACCCGCGCGAGAAGCGGCCGCCGTCAGGCCGGTCGGCCGTCGCGCCCGAACAGGGAGCGCCCTGATGCAGAAGCGCGCGCCGTCACTCCCGCAGATCGCGATCATGGTCGTGTTCTCGCTGTCCTGCTTCCTGATCCTCACCTTCATCTGGAAGTCGTTCGGCGGGCCGACGCCGCTGTCGTCCAACGGCTACCGGATGGCCGCCAACTTCACCGAGGCCACGCAGCTGGCCGACACCGCCGACGTGCGGATCTCGGGCGTGAAGGTGGGGCGCGTGACGAAGACGGTGGAGACGGCCGGACGAACGCACGTGGAGATGGAGATCGAGCGCCGCTACGCGCCGGTGCCCCGCGACACACGCGCGATCCTGCGCCAGAAGACGCTCCTGGGCGAGACCTACGTGGAGCTGTCGCCCGGCGACAAGCGGCACGGGGCGCTGCCTGACGGCGCCACGCTGCGCAACCGCCAGGTCCGCTCCACCGTCGAGCTCGACGAGATCACGCGCGGGCTGGACGCGCGAACGCGACGCGACCTCCAGCGGCTGCTCGGCGCGCTCGCGGAGGGGCTGCGCGACCGCGGCCAGGACATCAACGACGCGCTCGGCAACCTGCCCGCGTTCTCGGACGATGGCACGCGGCTGCTGCGCACGCTCGACGTGCAGCAGCGCGCGGTGCGCAAGCTGGTCCACGACAGCGGGGTGGTGTTCGGCGCGCTCGGCCAGCGCCAGGGCGAGTTGTCGGCGCTGGTGGTCGCGGGCGACCGCGTGATGCGCACCACCGCGGCGCGCGACCGCGACCTGGCGGAGACGGTGCGGATACTGCCCACGACGCTGGCCGAGCTGCGGCCGACGCTGGTCCAGCTGCGCTCGCTGACCCACGAGGCCGGACCGGTCGTCCACGCGCTGCGGCCCGGCGCGCGGGCGCTGGCGCCGGCGCTGCGCGACGTGTCGGTGCTCGCTCCGCAGCTCCAGGGGCTGTTCGGCGACGTGGACGACCTCGTGACCGCCTCGCGCACGGGCCTGCCGGCCACCACGCGGATCGTGCACGCGGCGCGGCCGGTGTTCCAGATCCTGGTGCCCGTCCTCCAAAACGCGCAGCCGCTCGTGGACTACCTCGGGCTCTACAAGGCCGAGCTCGTGTCGCAGATCTCGAGCGTCGCGTCGACGTTCGAGGCCAAGCAGGCCCAGCAGGCGGGCGGCGAGCCGATCCACTACCTCCGCGCGCTGGTGCCGATCAGCTCCGAGGCGGCGGTCACGCAGGCCAAGCGCCACGGCTCGAACCGGCACAACCCGTATCCGCTGCCCGGCTACATGAACCGCCTGCGCACGTTCGAGCAGGCCTTCGACTGCCGCAACACGGCCAACCCGGTCGCACCGGACTCGACGCCGCCCTGCGAGGTCCAACCGCTGTTCCACTTCCGCGGCAAGGCGACGTCGTTCCCGCGGCTGAAGCCGGATCCGTAGCGGCTGCGCTCCGGCTGAGCTCCTCGCCACCCGGCTCGTCGCCCGGGCGCGGTCCGAGGGGCTGGGGAGGGGGGACGCGGGTCGAACGTCCATTTTGCCCCCCTATAGGACTGTGAAATGGACGTTCGCCGTCAGCGCACCCCGTAATTGCCGCCGAACCACGCGCGGGCGACGAGCCCGGTCGCGCGGAACGCCGCCGCCCTACCGCACCGGCGCGCTCGAAATAGTCGTAATAGCCCTGAACTCGTCGTAGCGCGCGTCGATCTCGTCGCGCTCCAGCCGCCGCACGCGGTCGGTGCCGAACTCCTCGACGTTGAACGACGCCAGGACCGAGCCGTAGGTCATGGCCCTGCGCAGCTCGTCCTCGTCGCCGGCGGCCTCCTCGCCGCGCGAGGCGAGGTAGCCCATGAAGCCGCCCGCGAACGTGTCGCCCGCTCCGGTCGGGTCGCGGACGGTCTCGAGCGGGTAGGCGGGCAGCGAGAAGAAGCGGTCGCCCGTGAACAGCGCGGCGCCGTACTCGCCCTGCTTCGCGACCACCGCGCGCGGCCCGAGCTCCATCAACCCGCGCGCCGCCCGCACCAGGTTCGGTTCCTCCATCAGCTCGCGCACCTCGGAGTCGTTCAGGAAGACCAGGTCCACCTCGCCGATCGCCGCCAGCAGGGAGTCGCGCGTCTGCTCGATCCAGAGGTTCATCGAGTCGAGTCCCACGAGCCGCGCGCCGTTGCACTGGGCGCGCACCGCGCGCTGGAGGTCCGGCTGGATGTTCCCGAGGAAGAGCATCGGCGCGCCGCGCGACTCGCCCGACAGCTTCGGGTCGAAGTCGCCGAACACGCCGAGCTGGGTGTCGAGCGTGTCGCGCGTGTTGAGGTCGTAGCCGTACTCGCCGGCCCAGAAGAACGTCCTGCCGCCGGACACCCTCTCGATGTCGCTCGTATCGACGCCGCGCTCGCGCAGCACGGCGTACTCCTCGTCGCCGAAGTCGTCGCCCACCGGGCCGACCACGCGCACGTCCCCGAAGAAGCTCGCGGCGAGCGAGAAGTGCACCGCGGAGCCGCCCAGCATCCGCTCGCGCGCGCCGAACGGCGTGCGGACGGAATCGAAGGCGATCGAGCCGATCACGACCAAGGACATGGCGCGGGCACCCTAGCGAGTAGCCTGCCGGGCGCATGCGCGCGGTCCAGATCACCGAGTTCGGCGACCTCGACGTCCTGCAGGTGGCGGACGTCGACACTCCGGAGCCTGGCGAGGACGAGGTCCTCATCAAGGTCTCCCACGCCGGGATCAACTTCGCCGACACCCACCAGCGCGAGAACTCGTACCTGGCCAAGTTCGAGCTGCCGCTGGTGCCGGGCGGCGAGGTGGCGGGCGTGGTGGAGCGCGGCGCCGGCGACATCGCCGAGGGCACCCGCGTGATCGCGATGATCCGGAGCGGCGGCTATGCCGAGTACGCGGTGGCGCCGCTGGCCACGACGTTCCCGGTGCCGGACGGGGTGGACGACGGCACCGCGCTGGCGCTGCTGGTCCAGGGCCTGACGGCCTGGCACCTGTACCGGACCTCGGCCAAGCTCGAGGACGGCGAGAGCGTGGTCGTGATCTCGGGCGCCGGCGGCGTCGGCAGCCTGGCGGTCCAGCTCGCGAAGCCGTTCGGCGCGGGCCGGGTGATCGCCACGGCGAGCTCACAGGACAAGCGCGACCTCACGATCGAGCTCGGCGCCGACGCGGCCGTCGACCCGGCGACCGAGGACCTGACGGCGGCGCTCGTCGAGGCGAACGGGGGCAAGCTCGTGGACGTGGTGCTCGAGATGGCGGGCGGCCGGCTCTTCGACGCCTCGCTGCGCGCGCTCGCGCCGTTCGGGCGGCTCGTGACCTACGGCATGGCCAGCCGCGAGCAGAGCGAGATCCGCAACGGCCACCTGATGCGCAAGAGCCGCGGCGTGATCGGCTTCTGGCTCATGCACCTGCTCGCTCGCCCCGCGATGCTGCGCGAGCCGCTCGCCGACCTGCTCGACCGGGCTTCGCGCGGCGACCTGCGCGTGGTGGTCGGCGGGACATATCCGATGTCCGAGGTCCGGCGCGCGCACGACGACCTCCAGGCCCGCCGGACCAGCGGCAAGCTGCTCCTCGACCCCGCCTCCTAACCTCCCTCCGTGGCCACCTTCGCCGAACTCGGGCTCTCCGAGCTGCTCCTAGAGGGGCTCGCGCATCTCGGCTACGAGACGCCGACCCCGATCCAGGAGCAGGCGATCCCCGCGATGCTCGCCGGCCGCGACGTGATCGGCCAGGCCCAGACCGGCACGGGCAAGACCGCCGCCTTCGGGCTGCCGCTGCTCGAGTACGTGGAGCCGGACAGCTCGGAGGTGCAGGCACTGGTACTGACGCCGACCCGCGAGCTGTGCATCCAGGTCACGCAGGCGCTGCGCGCGTACGGAGAGCGGAAGGGCATCGAGGTGGTGGCGATCTTCGGCGGGGCGCCGATCCGCGACCAGGCCTCGTTCCTGCGCCAGGGCGGGCAGGTGGTGGTGGGCACGGTCGGCCGGGTGATGGACATGATGAGGCGGCACCACCTGATGCTCGACGACGTCCGCTTCGTGGTGCTCGACGAGGCCGACGAGATGCTCGACCTCGGCTTCCTCGAGGACGTCGAGACGATCCTCGCGCGCTGCCCGTCGGGGCGCCAGACGAGCCTCTGGTCGGCCACGATGCCCCCGGAGATCAAGCGCCTCGCCGAGAAGCGCATGTACGACCCGGAGACGATCAAGGTGCGCGCGGCCACGCTCACGATCGACACGGTCGACCAGTTCTACGTGGAGGCGTCGGATCGCGAGAAGCCCGAGGCGCTCGCGCGGGTGCTGAAGTCCGAGCGCCCCGACCAGGCGATCATCTTCGTGCGCACGAAGATCGGCGCCGACCGGCTGGCGCGTGCGCTCGGCGACCGCGGCGTGCGCGTGAAGGCCCTGCACGGCGACATGTCGCAGGGCTCGCGCGACGGCGTGATGATCGCCTTCAAGGGTGGGCGCGAGCGGCTGCTCGTGGCCACCGACATCGCGGCGCGCGGCCTCGACATCTCGGGCGTGAGCCACGTGGTCAACTACGACATCCCGAACTCGCCCGATGTCTACGTGCACCGGATCGGTCGCACCGGCCGGGTGGGCCGCTCCGGCCGCGCCATCACGCTGATCACGCCCAAGCAGCGCCGCGACCTCGAGGCGATCGAGCGCCACGCCAACACGGAGATCGTGCAGTGGTCGCCGAACGGCGGCCGGCCGCGCATCCAGATCGAGGACGAGCCCGACGAGGTTCCCGCCGAGGAGGCGCTGACGCCGCGCCAGGAGCGGCAGGAGCGCGAGGAGCGCGAGGCGCGCCGCCCGCGCCACACCAAGCCGCGCCGCGACCCCACCGGCCCGCGCGCGAAGCTGATCGTCGGAGCCGGCCGCGCGCAGGGCGTGGAGCCGGCCGACATCGTCGGCGCGATCGTCGAGCACTCGCACCTCGAGGGCGAGGACGTGAGCGGCGTGCGGGTGCTCGAGCGATTCAGCTTCGCCGAGGTGCCGGCCGACAGGGCGGGCGACGTCGTAAGCAACGTTGCAGGGAAGCGAGTGCGGGGCACTGAGCTCCGCTTGGAGGTAGCTGACAGATGAGCACGGCGACGATGCACACCAACCACGGAGAGATCGAGATCGAGCTGTTCGACGACGACGCTCCCAAGACGGTGGAGAACTTCCGCAAGCTGGCCGGCGACGGCTTCTACGACGGCCTGGTCTTCCACCGCGTGATCAAGGACTTCATGATCCAGGGCGGCTGCCCGCAGGGCACCGGTACCGGCGGCCCCGGCTACACGTTCGAGGACGAGTTCAACGACCACAAGGTCGAGCGCGGCGCGCTGGCGATGGCCAACGCCGGGCCGAACACGAACGGCAGCCAGTTCTTCATCGTCACGACCGAGGCCGCACCGTGGCTCGACGGGAAGCACACGGTCTTCGGTCGCGTGACGTCGGGCATGGACGCGGTCGACTCGATCGAGGGCACCCCGACGGGCCCCGGCGACCGTCCGCGCGACGACGCGCGGATCGAGCGCGTCGAGCTGGGCGGCGCCGCGGCTTAGACTCTCCTCACCGCACAATCGAGGAGGGCACATCGCATGGCGACCGTCGAGCACCAGTCCGCTGAGATCTCCCAGAACGGGAGCGGGAACGGTCGCACCTTCGCGGTGGAGAACCCGGCCACGGGCGAGACCATCGCGCACCTCCCCGACATGGACGCGGCGAAGGTGGCCGAGCTGGTCGAGCGGGCGCGCGCCGCGCAGACGGCATGGGCCGAGGCGAGCTTCGACGATCGCGCCGGCGTCATGTACCGCGCGCGCAAGTGGATGGTCGACAACCGCGACCGCGTGGCGCAGACGGTCATGGACGAGACCGGGAAGACGCGCGAGGACGCGCTCACGGCAGACGTGTTCACGACAGCGGACGCGCTGAGCTTCTGGGCGAAGAAGGCGGAGTCGTACCTGGGCGACGAGCGCGTGCGCTCGCACTCGCTGTTCACGGTCGGCCGCAAGCTGATCGTGCGCTACCGGCCCTACGGAGTGGCCGGCGTGATCGGACCGTGGAACTACCCGATCGCCAACTGCTTCGGCGACGCCATCCCGGCGCTGATGGCCGGCAACGCGGTGATCCTCAAGCCGAGCGAGGTCACGCCGCTGTCGTCGCTGCTCATGGAGGAGTGCATGCGCTCGGCCGGGCTCGCCGACGGCCTGATGCAGGTCGCGACCGGCACCGGGGAGACCGGTGCCGCGCTGGTCGATCAGGCCGACGTGATCATGTTCACCGGCTCGACCCGCACGGGCAAGAAGATCATGGCCAAGGCCGCCGAGACGCTCACGCCGGTGTCGCTCGAGCTGGGCGGGAAGGACCCGATGATCGTGCTGCGCGACGCCGACCTCGAGCGCGCCGCCAACACCGCCGTCTACTGGGGCATGGCGAACGGCGGCCAGATCTGCATGTCGGTCGAGCGGATCTACGTGGAGGAGCCGGTCTACGACGAGTTCGTGTCGAAGGTCGTCGAGAAGACGGCCGAGCTGCGGCAGGGCCAGGCCAGCGGTCCCGCCTCGGTGGAGGTCGGAGCGGTCACCTTCGCGCCGCAGGTCGAGATCATCGAGCGCCACATCCGGGACGCGGTCGACAAGGGCGCCGAGGTGAAGCTCGGCGGCAAGCTGTCCGAGGGCCCGGGCCGGTTCTTCCAGCCGACGGTCCTCACGGGCGTCGACCACTCGATGGAGATCATGAACGAGGAGACGTTCGGCCCGACGCTGCCGATCATGAAGGTGCGCGACGCCGACGAGGCGCTACGGCTGGCCAACGACACCCGCTACGGCCTCAACTCGAGCGTCTTCACGCGCGACGTGGAGCGCGGCGAGCAGATCGCGCGTTCGCTGACCGCGGGCAACGCCTGCGTGAACGACGCGGTGATCAACTACGGCGCCACCGAGATGCCGTTCGGCGGCTCGAACGAATCGGGCGTCGGCGTGCGCCACGGCGCCGCCGGGATCCAGAAGTACTGCCAGGTGCAGTCGATAGCGGTCACCCGCTTCGCCGGGAAGAAGGAGCTGTACTACTTCCCGTACTCGAAGGGGCGCAGCAAGTTCCTCGAGCGGCTGTCGGTCCTGATGTACGGCCGCGTGCCGAAGAAGTACCGCTAGCACCTGTCCTGACTTTTCCTCGCGTAGCGAGGTCTAGGCAGGACGAATCCGCTCGGACCTAAGCCGCCGCCGCCTCGCGCTCGCGCGCCTCGACCTGCGCCCGGCGCACCACCTCCGCCGGGACGTCGTGGGCGGCGAGGAAGTCGTCGAGGTCGCGCCAGGTCGAGTCCTTCGCGCCGCGGCCGGTGAGCACTCCCAGGTGACCGCCGGGGGAGCGGTGCACGCGGACCTCGGTCGCGCCGGTGAGCAGCCCCTCGACGGCCACCACGGCGTCGGCCGGCGCGAGCACGTCGTTCATCCCGGCCACGGCCAGCACGGGGACCTCGACGTTCGCCAGGTCGATCACGCGGTCGTTGATCTCCACTCGCCCGTTGGCGAGGTCGTTCATGCGGAAGAAGCGGTGGTAGAGCTGCGCGAAGGTGCGGCCCGGGTAGGCGAGCATGTTCGCCATGTAGTCGTCGACCGCCGCGATGTGCGCGAGCAGGTCGCGGTCGCCGATGTTGCGGAGCAGCGTGAGCGGCTTGGTGACGCGCTTGTCGAGGGCGGTCAGCTGGAAGCCCATCGACACGAGCGGCGCGGGTGCGCCGCCGAGCGCCGAGTAGAGGCCGGTCACCAGGCGCCCCCCGGTCAGCTCGGCGAGCCGCCGGATCGGCGCCGCCGCGCGGAGCTTGCCGAAGTCGAACGGGCTCGCCACCATCGCGACCGACTGCACCGGCAGCTCGTTGCCCGCCACCGCGAGCAGCGACATGATCCCGCCGAGGCACCAGCCGACCACCTGGACCGGCAGGTCGCAGGCGTCCTCCGACACGACCTCGACGGCCGCCGGGATCACGTCGTCCACCCAGTGCTCGAGCCCGAGCTGGCGGTCGCTGAACGAGATCGGCCCGTAGTCCACGAGGTAGGTCGGATAGCCGAGCGCCAGCAGGTGCTGCACGACGCTCGCTCCGCGCCGGAGGTCGAAGCAGCGCGCGGGCGCGGCGAGCGGCGGCACGAGAAGGACCGGAGCGCGCCGGCGGCCCCGGTTGGCGGGCCGGTAGCGGCGCACCGTGCGCTGCGGCCCCTCGTCGATGATCGTGCTCGCCGCGGGCGTGAGGTCGGCCACGCCCGGCCCGAGCGTCATGTCCCACGCGTTCGCGCAGGCGTCGAATACCCCGTCGATTCCCAGCACTTGCAGGCAGATTCTACGCCGGCAGCCCGGGCGCCCCAATCACCCCAGCTCGACGCCCAGCAGCCGCTCGAGTTCCGGGATCGTGCCGTCGGGCCCCCTGTGGAGGATCGCCGTCATCCCGACGGCCTCGGCGCCCTCGCAGTTCTCGCGCAGGTCGTCCACGAACACGCACTCGGACGGCTGGACGCCCAGGCGCTCGGCGCCCAGCTCGAAGATCTCGGGCTCGGGCTTGTGGAGCCCAACCTCGCCCGAGATCACCATCGAGTCGAACAGCTCGTCCACCTGCACCCGGTCGTAGGAGGCCCCGCCCCACGAGTTCGAGATCAGGCCCGTGGGCCTGCCGCTCGCCTTCACGCGCCGCACGGCGTCGACCATCCGGTCGTCGGCCTGCACGCCCGCGAACAGCCGCTGCACCATGCCGTCGGGCTCGCGCACGCCGAGCAGCGGCCCGAAGCGCTGCTCGAACTCCGGTACCTCGAGCTCGCCGCGCTCGAGCTGGCGCAGCAGGTCGAGCCCCTCACCGCGTTCGCGGAAGAGCTGCTTGACCGCGTTCGGGTCGAGCCCCTCCGAGTCGGAGAACGCACGGAACGACTCGAAGACGTTCGTGGTGAGGACGCCGCCGAAGTCGACGATGAGCGCTCGGGCCACTACGTGCTCGGCGCCGGCAGCTTGGTGATCTCGTGCGCCGCCTCGGCGAGTTGCGGCACGCCCTTGTCGAACAGCGCGAGGTACGGGTCGTCGGTGGTGCCGGCCAGCGAGCGCTTGTAGTTGCCCTCCATGAACACCGCCGCCTTCCACAGCGCCAGCGCCTGGTACCAGCGCAGGTCGGACATCGAGCGTCCGGTGCGCTCCTCGTAGCGCGCGATCAGCTCGTCGCGCGTGAAGAAGCCCTCGGCGTGCGTCACGGTCAGCCTGTCGAACATCGTCTCGAGCCGCTCCGCGTCGCTCGGCTCGGACCACGTGGCCGTCAGGTAGCCGATGTCGGCCAGCGGGTCGCCGATCGTCGCCATCTCCCAGTCGAAGATCGAGATCAGTCGCGCGGTCGCGCCGTGCGCGAACATCGTGTTGCCGAGCCGGTAGTCGCCGTGCACGATCGTCGCCGGCGGCGACTCGGGCTTGTTGGTCGCAAGCCAGTCGCCGACCTCCTGCACGAGCGGCAGGTCGCGCGTCTTGTTCACGTCCCACAGCCCGCCGAAGCGGCGCAGCTGGCGGTCGAGGTACCCGGTCGGCTTGCCGAACCCCTCGAGTCCGCACGCGCGCCAGTCGACGGCGTGCATCTCGGCCAGCGAATCGATCAGCTCCGCGCAGATCCGCCGCCGCTCCTCGGGGTTCGACAGCGCGTCCGGCACCGAGGTGGTCATCACGACGCCCTCGATGTACTCCATGACGTAGAACGGCACCCCGAGCACCGACTCGTCGTCGCACACGTCGAGCACCCGCGGGGTGCGCACGTCGGCGTCCTGCACGGCGGTGAGCAGGCGCGCCTCGCGCAGCACGTCGTGGGCGGTGGGTGGGAGCGGCGGGCGCGGCGGGCGACGGACCACGAAGCGCTCGCCGCCGCGCTCGACCAGGTAGGTGATGTTCGAGTGCCCCTCGCCGATCCGGCTCGCCTCGATCTCGCCGGCGCCGAGGCCGCGGGCGTCCATGTGCGCGGCGAGCGGCTCGCGCACGACGAGCGGCGCCAGCTCCTGCGCCTCGGCCTCGGCTGCGGTGTCGACTACGTCGGGCATGCGGCGGGAATCCTTGCACGGCTCAGGGCCGTGCACCCGATCGTCGGTCAGTTTCGTCCGCCCGGGGGGTCTGCGTGACTCAACTCACGGAACTTAAAGCGGATACAGGGAACGTCACCACCATGGGTGGCCGCGTGGGCGTACGGAACTGGATCGCCGCGCCGGTCGGCGCGCTGGTCACGGCGCTCGCCCTTGTCGCCACCGCCCTCGCCGCGTCGAACGTGCCCACGGTCAAGGATCTGCACGCCAACCCGAACCGCTTCTGCGCGAAGAGGTCGGACGGCTGCTCGCACCCGGGCACCACGATCCGCTTCACCGTCGACACCGCGGCCAAGGTGCGCGGCGTGATCAGGCCCAGGTTCGAGCCCACCGGCAACCTGGTGGAGTTCAACAAGCAGTTCCCGGCCGGCACCAACCACGTGCGCGTCAACGACACGCGGCTCAGGCCCGGCACCTGGGTGCTGCGTCTGCAGGGCACCAACGCGGTGGGTACCGGCGGGGTGGCCGTGCTCCACGTCCACGTCGTGAAGGGCGACTAGGCCGAACCTTTTCGGCCTGCGCGCGTTATATGTAGGGGAATGCGGCGGGCAGGACTCATCCTCGGACTCGCTGTCGCGATCGCGGCGTGGCCCGGCGTGGGCGCGATCGCGGCCGACAAGACCGTCACGGCCAACACGAACTCGAGCGACGTCAGCACGTTCAACCCGGCCAACGTGACGGTCAACGTCGGGGACACCGTCCACTGGCACAACAAGAGCGGCAAGCACAACGTGCACTTCGCGAACGGGACCAAGCTCGGCGGCGATCCCGTCGCCCACACCGCGACCTCCGACCACTGGGACGCCCAGTTCACCTTCACGAAGGCCGGCAGCTTCAAGTACTGGTGCGACGAGCACAGCGACGGGACCTTCGGGATGATCGGCAAGGTCGTGGTCGTCGACCCGAACGCGCCGCCGAAGGTCACCAACCTGAGCGCGAAGCCGTCGTCGTTCTGCACGAACAAGTCGGCCACCTGCGACAAGCGCGGCACGAAGATCAAGTTCACGCTGTCCAAGGCGGCCAGGGTCAGCGGCCAGATCAGGCCGAACGACGGAAGCAAGCCGTTCAAGCCGATCTTCACCGACAAGGCCGAGCCCGCCGGGAAGAGCTCGATCAACTACTCGGGCAAGGACCTGAAGCCGCGCAAGTACACCCTGCGCGTGCGGGCGAAGGACGCGGGCGGCCACGTGTCCAAGTGGGTATCGACGACCGTCAAGGTCGTCAAGAACGGCTAGCGCCCGCGCGCTAGATCTCGTCGAGGTGGCGGACGTTCGCGACGTCCGCGTCGTCGTCGCTCGGCTCGCCGTCGAACCACGCGTCGAGGATCTCACCGAGCAGCGGCGCGCTGGTGGCGCGCAGCGACAGCGCCAGCACGTTCGCGTCGTTCCAGCGCCGCGCACCGCGCGCCGTCTCGGCGTCGCCGCATAGTGCCGCGCGCACGCCGTCGACCTTGTTCGCGGCTATCGATGCGCCGGTGCCTGTCCAGCAGCAGACCACCGCCTGGTCGGCGCGCCCCTCGGCCACGTCGCGCGCCGCAGCCTCGCTCGCCCACGCCCAGTCGTCGCGTTCGTCCGCTGCCAGGGCGCCATGTGCGATCGGCTCGTGACCGCGCCGTTCCAGCTCCCGGACCACGTCCTCGGCGACACCTGTCACCTCGTCGCTCGACACCGCGATGCGCATCGTGGACAGCGTAGAAGTCTCCGCCTACGCTGGTTCTGGACTCGCAGTGCGCCGTACCGCCCTTCTAGCCGCTGCCGTGGCAGTGCTCGCGGCCCTCGCGCTTGCTCCTGGAGCGAGCGCGGCGACGCATACCAAGACCTACGACTTCCCGGTCTCGATGAAGCCGTACGAGGTGCGCCAGACGCTGAACTTCGTCGAGCGCCCGAACGTCGACGGCTTCATCACGGCGATGAGCGTGAACGTGGTGAACGCGGACGGCACGCCCGTGCCGATCCAGCGGCTGATGCTCCACCACATCGTCTTCTTCCAGATCGGCCAGCTCAACCCGACCTGCTCGAGCTTCACCGGCTACGACTCGCGGCCGTTCCCGTACGCCAACTACTCCACGCCGATATTCGGCAATGGCGAGGAGCGCAACCAGCTGGTGCTGCCGCCGGGCTACGGCCTGCCGATCTCCAAGCAGGCCGACGAGAACAGCCTCCTCAACAAGTGGGCGATGGTCTGGATGCTGATGAACCACCGCGGCGTGAGCGACCACGCGCTGATCCGCTACAGCGTCACGTGGAACGACAGCCCGAACCTCACGCCGGTCAAGGGCTACTGGCTCGACGTGCGCAACTGCCAGGCGGACCCGATCTTCAACGTGCCGGGCGGGCGAGCGAAGGGCTCCACCTACCGCCAGACCTACGACTACAAGATGCCCGAGAGCGGCCGCATCGTCGCGGGCGGCGGCCACGTGCACGGCGGCGCGAAGAAGCTGAAGGTCTCGGAGCCCGACTGCAACAACCGCACGGTCTTCCAGTCGAAGCCGGCGTGGGGGACCGCCTCGCATCCCTTCTACCACGTGCGCCCGATCCTCCACGAGCCGGGTCCGATCTCGATGAGCGGGATGCTCTCGCAGAAGGGCTACCCGGTGGCGAAGGGCGAGCGACTGCGGCTGACCGCGGACTACGACGACGAGCTCCCGCACACGCGCGTGATGGGGATCTCGATGGTCTACGTCGCGCCGGGGAAGGTGGCCAAGTGCGGCAAGCCGCCGGACGACATCCAGCACATCCAGCCGGCCGAGCTGCAGGGCATCCCCTATCGCAAGCACACCCCCCGCTTCACCGTGCCGCTCACCGGCCTCGACGCGAACGGGAACGCGCAGGAGATCGAGCAGCCGCCGGGCGCGCGCAGGGCGCTCGCCAACGGCTCGACCATCAGCGTCGGCAGCAACTTCTTCGGGCCCGCCAACGCG
>JBJMLK010000278.1:0-4119 GCA_045805345.1 Thermoleophilaceae bacterium
AGGATCTCGAAGATGCTCGGGCGCGAGTGGAGCGCCGCGCGCGGCACCGAGAAGTCCAGCGCGCGCAGGCCCGAGCGCACCCGGTCCATGCGGTGCGTGCGAAGTCCGGTGAGCACCATCGTGTAGCCCATCAGCGAATCGCCGTAGCGAGTGCCCGAGCTGACCGGGTCGCGGTAGTGGCCGGCGAAGTGCACGCCCGGCGGGCGCTGCACGCCCGGGCGCAGCCAGGGGTCGGCAAGCTTGTCGACGAACGCCGCGATCGGGTTCGCCTCGGCCGTCCGGCCGGAGGTGGTGGACTCGTTCGAGCCGCCGCTCGTCAGAAGCAGCGCGAGCGCGACGACGACGGCGAACGGGAGCGCCGCGAGCAGCAGCGTCCTTGCGCGGCGCCGCCGGCGCCTACGCACCGGTGTGGGCGTCGGGTGCATCGAAGGGAGGCGGTCACGCTAGCGTGCCTCCCGTGGCGGACGCCGGAAAACCGACGGTTGCGATCCTCGGGACGGGGATCATGGGCAGCGGCATGGCCCGCAGCGCGCTGCGCGCCGGGCTGCCGGTCCGCGCCTGGAACCGCAGCCGCGAGCGCGCGGAGCCGCTGGCGGACGACGGCGCGGTGGTGGCGGCGAGCGCCGCGGAGGCCGCCGACGGCGCCGACCTGGTGGTGACGATGCTGAGCGACGCCGAGGCCGTGCTGGCAGTGGCCGGCGAGGCGATCCCGGCGATGGGTGGGGACGCCCTGTGGGTCCAGACGAGCACGATCGGCCTAGACGGCCACGAGCGCTGTGCCGATCTGGCCGCGCAGCACGGCGTCGGGCTCGTGGACTCGCCGGTCCTGGGCACCAAGCAGCCCGCCGAGCAGGGCAAGCTGACCGTGCTCGCCTCCGGGCCGGACTCCGCGCGCGAGCGCTGCGAGCCGCTGTTCGACGCGATCGGCCAGCGCACGCTGTGGCTCGGCGAGGCGGGCGCGGGCACGCGGCTCAAGCTCGTGATCAACACCTGGCTCGTGAGCCTCGTCGAGGCCCTGGGCGAGTCGATGGCGCTCGCCGACGCGCTGGGCGTCGACAAGCGCAGCTTCCTCGAGGCGATCGAGGGCGGCCCGATCGACCTCCCCTACGCGCAGCTGAAGGGCGGGATGATGATCGACCGGTCGTTCGACCCGGCCTTCACGCTCGAGCTGGCGGCCAAGGACGCGCGCCTGGTGGTCGAGGCGGCCGAGCGCCACGGCCTCGACCTGCCGCTGCCGCGCACGATCGCGGAGCGCATGAAGGAAGGGATCGAGGGCGGGCACGGCGGCAAGGACATGGCCGCCACCTACCTCACGAGCACGCCCGAGTAGACCGCGTTTGCCGCGCCCGGGACCGGGGACGTAAGCGGTATGTCGACGAACGAGAAGCTCGAGAAGACGGTCCGCGAGAAGCCGTTCCTGCAGCACGTGCTCGACCTCGGTGTGGTCCTGCGCGCGGCGGCGGCGGGGCTCGTGGCTGCCCTGCTCTTCTGGCTGCTCATCGGTCCCGCGACAGGCGGCTTCGCGCTGCTGCTCGTGTTCTTCGTCGGCTGGTTCGCGATGGCGCACGTGCAGCACGACAAGCGCCGCGAGTCCGAGCCGGCGGACGACGAGGGGACCGAGGGCGCGAAGGGCGAGGGCCAGCCGGCCAGCGCTTAGCCGGGCAGCAGCGTTACAGCGGTGGGCCGATGATGAGGGTCCATTTGTGTGCCCTATAGGGCATAGAAATGGACCCTCGTCTAGATCTCGCCCTGCCGCAACGCGATCGCGACCGCGTGCACGCGCGTGTGCGCCTCGAGCTTGTCCATCGCGTTGCGCACGTGGGTGCGGACGGTCTCGGGTGAGAGCCCCAGGCGGGCCGCCACCTCCTCGCCCGTGAGCCCCTGTGCGAGCAGGTCGAGCACCTCGCGCTCGCGCGGCGACAGGACGCCGATCCGCTCGGTGGTGAGGCGCGCGAGCAGGAGCGGCCGCAGTCGCTTGTCCACATAGGTCTCGCCGCTCGCTACCGCCCGGATCGCGGTGAGGAGCTCCTCGGGGGCGCCGGCCTTGAGCGCGAATCCGCGGGCGCCGCAGTCGAGAGCGGCGGACAGCGTGTCCTGGTCGTCGATCCCGGTGTAGAGGAGCACCCCCAGGTCGGGGTTCTCGGCGAGCAGCGCGCGCGTCAGCTCGATCCCGCTCTGGCCCGGCAGGTTGATGTCCACGATGGCCACGTCGGGGCGCCGGCGCTCGACCAGCGTCTGGGCCGTCTCGGCGTCGTCAGCGGTGCCGATCACCCGGCAGTCGGTGTCGCGCAGGAGCAACTCGAGGCCCCGCCGCAAAGCCACGTGGTCCTCCACGATCACGACGGTTGCGCTCTCAGGGGTATCCGGCACGGGCCGGAGGCTATCGACCGCCCGTCCACTACTCCGATCTGTGGATGAAGCATCCAGGCGGGGGGGTCGATAGGGGGGAAAGCCGCTGATGGAGGGAAAATGACGGACTCTCGGCGGGCGCGCGGGCACCGGCTTCCGGACGCAGACGCGCTCGCATTGCACACGGAGTACCGCAAGACCGGCGACCCGCGACAGCGCGATCGCCTGGTGATTGCGTACGCGGGCATCGTCAAGCACATCGTGTACCGCAAGGTGCGCGAGCTGCCGGCGTGGTGCGAGGTGGACGACCTTCTGTCGTGCGGCATCGAGGCGCTGATCGCGGCGGTCGACCGGTTCGATCCGGGGCGCGGCGCGACGTTCGAGCAGTACGCCTGGACCCGGGTCCACGGGGCCGTGCTCGACGAGCTGCGACGCCAGGACTGGGCGCCGCGGCCGCTGCGCCGCTGGGAGCGCGACATCACCAAGGCGCGCGAGCAGTTCATCGCGCTGCACCGCCGGCGGCCGAGCCAGGAGGAGCTCGCCGACGCGCTCGCCATCGACCGCGACCACCTGGCCCGTCTCCAGCAGGACCTCCAGGCCTCGGAGCTGACCTCGCTCAACTCGCTGGTCGTCGACGACGAGGACGGGCAGATCGAGCGGATCGACACCCTCCTCTCCGACGCGGCCGAGCTCGACCCCGAGCGCGCCACCACGCGCACCCACGCGAAGGAGAAGTTCCGTCGGGCGTTTGCCCGCCTGACCGACCGCGAGCGCGAGCTGGCCGTGCTGCTCTACGTCAAGAACCTCACGCTGCGGGAGATCGGCGAGGTGCTGGGCGTGTCGGAGAGCCGGGTGTGCAGGTTGCATTCGCGGTTGAAGCAGCGCTTGAGGGATGCGCTGGCTTCTGACGTGGCGTTGTTCGAGGAAGCTGTCTAGGCGCTGGCTGCACGCGCGCCCCCGGTCGGGCGTGAGGAACGCAACCGGCGCACGGCCTTTTATTGATGGCTGTTGGCCGGTGGTGGCGCGACCGCCGAGGTTTGCCCGGGTTTGCCGAGCGGCTAGCGCGCTACCGCTTTGCCCGTCAGCAGCGGGCGCACTATCGGTGGGGCCTTCGGGATCTGGCCGCGGCGGTGCGATTCGACCTCGAGGGGGGAGGCCTCGATCGTGTCGAGCGTCGGCCGGTTGCAGTGGCAGCCGTGGCCGAAGCGCACCCATAGGGGGTGCAGGCGGTCCTGCCAGCGGGCCAGGCCGGGGTCGGTCGCTCGCACGTGCTCGACGAAGATGAAGCGCCCGCCCGGGCGCAGCACGCGGTCGATCTCGGCGAGCGCCCGCTCCGGGTCGCTCACGGTGCAGAGCACCAGGGTGGCGACGGCGGTGTCGAACGAGTCGTCGGCGAACGGGAGCGACTCCGCCGGTGCCTCCACGACCTCGACGGCCAGGTCGCTGCCGGCGACCTTGCGGCGCAGCTGCTTGGCCATCGGCGCCTCGGGCTCGGTGCACACGAGTCGCTCGACCGCGCGCGGGTAGTGCTGGAGGTTCACGCCGGTCCCGGCGCCGATCTCCACGACCTCGCCGCGCGCCCCGGCGAGCATGTCGCGCCGGATGTCGCCGAAGAAGCCGGCCTCCATCCGCGCCTGGAAGGTGTCGTAGCCGGCGGCGAAGATTCGGCCCCAGAGGCTCATCGCGATCCGAATGGTGCCAGCATTCGGTCCTCAGCGAAGGGGAGGAAGAACGCACATGCTCGAGGGTCTCGTCCAGCACGACCATCCG
>JBJMLK010000279.1:0-11675 GCA_045805345.1 Thermoleophilaceae bacterium
ACGTCGATGCCTACCGCCTCATGGCGCAGAGCTTCCGATGGAAATGAGGCGCAGCCTTTGGGTCGAGCCCGAGCGCTCCGCCGAAGCGATCGAGTGGCCGGCGCTGGAGTGCCACGACGTCTTCAAGATCTTCCGCTCGGGGCCCGCCGAGACGGTCGCCCTCCGCGGCCTCGACCTGCGGGTGGAGCGGGGGGAGCTGGTGGCCGTGGTCGGCCCCTCGGGCTCGGGCAAGAGCACGTTCCTGTCGCTGGCCGCGGGCCTGGACGAGCCGTCGGCGGGCGAGGTGCGCTCGCTGGGCAACTCGCTGGCGCGGACCGACGAGGCGGGGCTCGCGGCCTACCGGGCGCGCGACGTCGCGATCGTCTTCCAGAGCGACAACCTGTGGCCGGCCCTCTCCGCGTACGAGAACGTGGCGGCCTCGCTGCGGCTGGCCGGCAAGCCGGCGCCGCGCGCCGACGTGGAGGACGCCCTGGCCGTGTTCGCGCTGCGGGATCGCGCTCACGAGCGCGCGTCGCTCCTGTCCGGCGGCGAGCAGCAGCGCGTGGCGATCGCTGCGGCAGCCGCTCGGCGCGCGCCGCTCGTGCTGGCCGACGAGCCGACCGGCGAGCTCGACGAGCAGAACGAGCGCGGCGTGCTCGAGTCCCTGGCGGAGCTGCGGGCGCGCTTCGGCAGCACGGTCGTCGTGGTGACCCATTCGCGGCGCGTGGCCGACGCGGCCGACCGCGTGATCGAGCTGCGCGACGGGAGGGCCGTGCTGTGAGCCTGCTCGCCGAGGTGCGTGGGGTCAGCGTCGTGCACGGCGACGGCGACTCGGCAGTGCACGCGCTGCGCGACGTGGACCTCGAGCTGCGCGACTACGAGTCGACCGCGCTCTGGGGCCGCTCCGGCTCGGGGAAGACGACGCTGCTGCACGTGCTCGGCGGCCTGGTCGAGCCCACCTCGGGGTCGGTCAGCTGGCGCGGGCAGCCGCTCTCCGCGCTCGACGTCGCGGCGCGGACCAGCGTCCGGCGGCACGCGATCGCCTACGTCTTCCAGGGCTCCAACCTGCTCCCGCACTTCAGCGCGTACGAGAACGTGGCGTTCGCCGTGCAGACGGCGGATGCCGACCGCCGGCCCGAGGATCTGCTCGAGCTCGTGGGCCTGGGCGCGAAGCTGGACTCGCTGCCGAGCGAGCTCTCCGGCGGCGAGGCGCAGCGCGTGGCAATCGCCCGCGCGCTCGGCCAGCAGCCGGAGCTGCTTCTGTGCGACGAGCCGACCGGGCAGCTCGACTCGGACACCGGCGCGCGGGTGCTCGACCTGATCGACGCGCTGCGCGGCGAGCTCCGCTTCGCCCTCGTGGTGGCCACGCACGACGCCGACGTGGCCGCGCGCTACGACCGGACCGTGCAGCTCACCGACGGCGCGGTCGCTGGAGCGGCGGTGCCCGCGTGAGCTCGGCGGCTCGGATCGCGCTCGCCGGGCTCCTCCGCGCGCCGGGTCGCACGGCGGTGCGCGTGGTCGTGCTCGCCGCCGCCACGGCGCTGCTGGGCGGGATGATCCTGTTCGTCGGCAACTCGCTGCACCAGATGAGCGGCAGCGCGGTGCGCTCCGTGCCGCTCGACTGGCAGGGACCCGTCAGCTCGTACGCGCAGGATCAGAGGGTGGCGGCCGGCCTGGCGCGCCAGGCGGGCGTGGCCCAGGCGTCGGCAACCGCGACCGCGCCGCTCGCGGCGAGCTCCCACTCGGGCGCGCGCGGCAACACGTCGACCGGTCCCGGCGGCGTGCTCGGCGTGCCGCCGGGCTACCTCGCGCACATCTCCACCTTCCGAATGCTCCAGGGCTCGCTCAAGCCGGGCGCCGTCGTGCTCGACCAGCAGATGGCGGCCACGCTCCAGGCACGGGTGGGCGACAAGGTCACGCTGACGGCGAGGAAGGGCGGTCCGGCACACGCCTATCCGGTCAGCGGCGTCGCGGTCGTGACCCAGCCGGACGTCCTGTTCCAGCCGCTCAACCCGCAGGTCGGGCCGGCGCCGGCGCAGCCGCCCGCGAACATCGCGATCCTCACCACAGACGCGGTCGCGCACAGTTACTCGCGGGGGCTCCGCACGATCACGGCCGCCTCGCCGGGATCGAGCGTCCAACCGGGCGCGCAGGACGGCGTCCAATGGCAGGTGCAGGCGCAGCTCGCGACCGGGCCGCTCACCGGCGGGAGCCCCGACCGGGCGCTCAAGCAAGCCGACCGCACCCGCAACCGCGTCGAGCGCTCGCTGCCCGGTCAGGTGCAGTTCGTGGACAACCTGTCCGACTCCCTCAACACCGCCGCCGGCGACGCCCTCTACGCCGAGACGCTGTTCGTGATGCTCGCGGTGCCCGGCGCGTTGATCGCGCTCGGGCTCGTGTACCTGGCCGCGCTCGGCACGGTGGAGCGCGACCGGCGCGATCTGGCGCTGCTCCGCGCCCGCGGCGCGACGCGGCGGGATCTGGTCGGGATGGCCGTGGCGGAGAGCTCCGTGATCGGGATCGTGGCGGGACTCCTCGGAGCGGGTGTCGCGTTCGCGGCCGTGGAGGCGCTCGTCTCCGGCGGCGCGCAGCTCACACCGGTGCGCACGGCCGTGACGATCGCCGCGTGCGTCCTGCTGGCGGTGGCGGGCGCGGTCGCGGCGCGCCTCGGCGCGAGCGCGCGCGTCCTATCCGCCTCGGTCGCCGAGGGCCGCCGCGCCACGCGGCGCGAGGGCAAGCCGCTGTGGCAGCGCCTGTACCTGGACTTCGCGGCGCTCGCGGTCAGCGGGCTGATCTACTGGCTGACAGCGCGAACCGGGTTCTCGGCCGTCGTCAACCCCGACTCGAACCCGACGCTGTCGCTGTCTGTCTACATGTTCTTCGCCCCCGCGCTCCTGTGGATCGGCGCGACGCTGCTGCTGGTACGGCTGCGCGGCCGGGCGCTCGCGTGGCTGGCCGGGCGCGCCGCCGGCGGGCGCGCGAGCGATCGCCGCGGCTTCCTGCTAGTGAGCGCCAGCCGCCGCGGCGCGGCCATCAACCGCGGGCTGGTGGTAGTGGGGCTGCTGCTGGCGTTCGGCGTGAACCTCGGGATCTTCTCGGCCACCTACGACGGGCAGGCGAACGTGGACGCGCAGCTCACGCTGGGGGCGGACGTCACGGCGACCGCGCCCCCGGGCGTTGCCGCCAACCGCCATCTCGGCCGCAGGATCGCGAACGTGCCCGGCGTCGCGGCCACCACAGCCCTCGACCACTCGTACGCGTACGTCGGGCCGGACCTCCAGGACACATACGGGATCGACCCCGCGACGTTTGGAAGGGCGACGACGCTCCGCGACTCGTACTTCCTCGGCGGGTCCGCCAAGGACACCATCAACGGCCTGAAGTCGACCCCCGACGGCGTCCTCGTCTCGCGCGAGACGATCACCGACTACTCGCTCAACCGCGGCGACCTGCTCAAGCTGCGCGTGCTCGACCGGACGACGGGCAGGTTCCGCGTCGCGCCGTTCCACGTCGTCGGGATCGTGCAGGAGTTCCCCTCGGCGCCGAAGGACTCGTTCATGGTCGCGAACCTGCCGTATCTCGAGCGGGTGACGAACGGCACCGGCCCCAACGTCGTGTTCGCGAAGGCGCCCGGCGATCCGCCGGCGGTCGCGCGCCGGATCGCCGCGGCCACCAGGTCCGACGGGACCCGGGTGAAGAACATCCGCCAGCAGACGGCGCAGACGGTCAGCTCGATCACGACCGTCGACCTGAGGGGCATCAGCAACATCGAGGAGACGTTCGCGATCGTCCTGGCGGCCGGGGCGATGGGACTGTTCGTCGCGCTCGGGCTGGCCGAGCGCCGCCACGAGTTCGCGACCATGGCCGCGCTCGGCCGGTCGCTGCGCGACGTCAGCGCGTTCCTCTGGAGCGAGGCGCTGCTCGTGCTCGGCGCTGGGCTGGCGCTCGCCGCCGGCCTCGGCTGGCTGCTTTCGGAGATGCTCGTGGCGATGCTCCAGCACGTCTTCGACCCGCCGCCCGACACGCTCACCGTGCCGTGGGGGTTCCTGCTCGAGCTCGCGGGCGCGGCGGTGCTCGCCACCCTGCTCGCGACGGCACTGGCCGTCCGCGGCCTGAGGCGCCTCCCGCTCGGCAGCGTCCTGCGCGAGCGCTGACGGGCGCGATACTGGACGCTGTGGCCGGCGCGAAGCTGCTCCTGGTAGAGGACGACCGCGACCTGCGCGAGCTGCTCGCGCGCGGGCTGGGCGAGGAGGGCTTCGACGTGCGCGCGGTCGCGCTCGGAGGGGACGCGTTGCGCAGCGTGCGGGAGCGAGAGCCGGACGCGATGGTGATCGACATAGGCCTGCCGGACACCGACGGCCGCGACGTGTGCCTGGCGCTGCGGGCGGCGGGCTCGCGAGCGCCGGTGCTCTTCCTCACCGCGCGCGACGCCGTGACCGATCGGCTGGCCGGGTTCGAGGCGGGCGGCGACGACTACGTGGTCAAGCCGTTCGCCTTCGAGGAGATCGTCGCGCGGCTGCACGCGCTGGTGCGCCGCGCCGGCGTCGACACCGCGACCGAGCTCGGGTCCCTGCGGCTCGACCCGGTCGCGCACAGCGTGACCTGCGGCGAGCGGTCGATCGACCTCACGCCTACGGAGTTCCGGCTGCTCGCCGGGCTCGCCGCGCGACCGCGCGAGAACCTGACGAGGCGGCGGCTGCTCGCCACGGCGTGGCCCGCCGGCGCGATGGTGCACGACAACACCCTCGACGTGTACATGGCTCGGCTGCGACGGAAGCTGCGCGACTGTCCCGGAGCTCCGGCGATCGTCACGGTCCCCCGCGTGGGATACCGGCTCGAATGACGAGGCGGCTGCGCGTCCGCGCTCTCCGGCCGCGACTGATGTTGGTGGTCGCGGCCGGAGCGGCGGTGGTGCTCGCGCTGCTGACGGTCGGCTTCAACCTGATCCTCGACTCGCGCCTGAACGGCGACGTCGGAGACCTCCTGCGCCAGCGGGCCTCGGCGCATCTGGCGACGCTCTACACGGGCGGCGGGCGCCTCCGGATTCCCGAGGCGCCCGACGAGGGAGCCCTCGATGCCCCGATCTGGGTGTTCGCGGGCGGGCGCACGCTGGAGCGGCCCGTCGCGCCCGGTCCCGACCAGCGCGCCGCCCGAGCGTTCGCCGGCGGCCCGCGGCAGACGCGCGAGGTGCCGCACACCGACACGCGCCTGTACGCGGTGCCCGTGGTCGCGGGCGGCCGGAGGCTCGGCACGCTCGTCGCAGGCGCCTCGCTCGCACCGTACGAGCGCAGCGCGCGCACCGCGCTCGTCGCGTCGAGCGGCTTCGCCCTCGTCGTGTGGGCGGCGATCGTGCTGGCGGCGCGCTGGGCGATCGGCGCCGCGCTCAGGCCGGTGGCGGAGATGACCGCCCAGGCCGAGCGGAGCAGCGAGACCGACCTCGACCACCGGTTCGGCGGCGAGCCGTACGACGAGATCACGCGCCTGGCGGCGACCTTCGATCGGTTGCTGGCGCGCCTCGCCGCGGGGCTGCGCCGCGAGCGCAGTTTCTCGGCGGAGGTGTCGCACGAGCTGCGAACGCCGCTCGCAAAGCTCGTGGGCGAGGCCGACGTGGCGCTACGGCGCGAGCGCGCGCCCGACGAGTACCGGCGCGCGCTCGACGCGATCCGCCGAGACGCCGCCGGCATGGCGCGCACGCTTGACACCCTGCTGGCCGCGGCGCGCTCGGAGGCCGGCGGTACCACGGCCGTCAGCGACGCGCGGGTCGCCGTGGCCGCGGCGGCGGACGCCTGCGCGGCGGAGGCGCGCGCCCACGGGGTCAGCATCGAGGTCGACGTGCCGCCGGGAGCGGTGATGGTCGGGGCCGACGCGGCGTCGGTCGAGCGTGTCCTGATGCCGCTGATCGAGAACGGCTGCCGCTACGCGGTCGACACCGTCACGGTCAGCCTGACCAGGGCCGGGGGCGATGCCCGCCTGACGGTCGAGGACGACGGCCCCGGGGTGGAGGACGAGTTGCGCGCCCGGCTGTTCGAGCCGGGCGTCCGGGGCGCGCGCGCGAACGGCAGCCACGGCGGGGCGGGGCTCGGCCTCGCCCTGTCGCTCCGCCTCGCGCGCGCGCTCAGTGGTGATGTCGAGTACGCCGCCGGCGCCGCCGGCGCGAGGTTCCGCGTCCGGCTGCCGGCGCTCTGACGCCGAGCGTCAGTCCGTGCCCGACCGGACCACCTGGCCGGTCTCCGCGTCGACCTTCACGTCCTTCGATCCGACATCGACGTTCCAGACCAGACGGCCGTCGAGGTACTCGAGGTCCACCTCGTTCAGGTCGCCCGACTCGGCCCGCTGGGCGGCCGCGATGGCCTGCTGCTCGGTGACCTTCGCCTTGGACAGGTACTGCTTGCCGTCGTCGAGCCGCGACCCGCTCGTCACGGGCGATCCGCCGGCCGACGTGGCGATCCCGCCGGCTGCGATCGCCGCCAGGGCGGCGAGCCCGATTGTCATTCTCGTCTTGGTCACTCTCACGTCGGCTCCTTGCTGTCGGGGGGAAAGCGCACGCTAGGCGGGATGCGTGAGACGACGGTGAGAGAACGGTGAGAGGTCAGCGCGACTCGCCTCCCGGCAGCCGCAGCTCAAACCGGCCGCGCTCGGCCACCACGTCACCGCCGCAGCTTCGCGCCAGCCGCCGGGACAGCGGCAGGCCGAGGCCGGCTCCGCCGCTGGTGCTCATCCCGGGCGCGAAGACGGAGGCCGGATCGCGGCCCGCCAGACCGGGCCCGTCGTCGCTCACCGACACCACCACGGCGTCGCGGTCGCGCCCCAGTGCGACCTCAACGCTCCCCCGGGCGTGGCGGACGCCGTTCTCCAGCAGCGGGTAGAGCGCCTGCGCGATTACGCCGGGATCGGCGTCAACGATGACGTTTGACGCCGGCTCCTCCAAGCGCAGCCGGACGTGTCGGGCCCGCGCCGCATTCTCGACCGCCGCGATCGCCTCGCGGACAGCGGGCACCGGATCGCACGAGCCGGCAGCGGCCGCCCCCTCCTCCATGCGCGCACTCGCGACCAGCGTCTCGATGACCTTCTCCATCCGGGTGCTGCTCTGGAGGATGCTTTCGAAGGCACGGCGCGAAGGGTCGTCCAGATCGGGGCGAATCAGCGCCAGCTCGGCTTCGCCGCGGAGGCCCGCCAGCGGCGTGCGCAGCTCATGCGCGAGCTCGGCAGAGAACCGCTGCTCGTGGCGCAGAACGGCCTCGATCCGCCGCAGGAGGCCGTCGAAGGTCGCAGCGAGCGTCGTCAGTTCGTCGCGCGGCGGCCCGAGATGGAACCGCTGGTGGAGATCGTGCTCGCTCCAGTCGGCGGCACGGGCGGTCATCGCGGCGACCGGACGGAGCGCAGACCGAACCGCCCACCGCACCGCGATCGCCGCCGCCACGAGCAGGCCGAGGGTAAGGAGCGCCGAGCCCACGAGCGCGATGTGGCGAGTGTGCTGGTACGGGACGAGCGAGAGGCGGACGACCGCGGTGCCGCGCCTGTCCCCATCCGGCCCCCGGACCGGGACGGCGCGGAGGCGGATATCGCCCGGGATCGTCCGTTCGGTGGTCTTCGAAGCCTCGGCGGCGAGTCGCTCGACACGCAGCCGCTCGACCGTCGGCGCCGCCGGCGGTCGCTCGATCACCTGGCCTCCTCGCAAGAGCCAGATGTCGCGGTCGAGTGCGACGTCACTCGGGGCCTCCGTCGCGCGCAGGCCCCCGCCCGAGAGGTCGAGGGTGGCGAGAAGGGCCTCGGAGCGGTCGCGCAGCACCGACGACACGTCGGCGTCGAGGCGATGCCACAGCAGGACGTTGAACAGGAGGCTCAGGCCGATGAGCGCGCCGGCGAGGACCGATGTGGCGGCGAGCGTCACCCGCCCCCGGAGGGTCAGGCGGCTCACCGGAGCACGTACCCGACGCCGCGGACCGTGTCGATCGACTCACCGTCGTCAGCCACCTCGCCGAGCTTCCGCCGCAGCCGTACGATGTACGCGTCGAGCGTGTTGGCGTGCACGATCGCGCCGGCGGGCCACCCGGCCTCGCGCAGCTCCCGGCGCCGCACGACCGCGCCTGGCCGCGCCGCGAGCGCGGCCAGCAGCCGGAACTCCGTAGGCGTGAGCTCCACGGAGCGCTCGCCCTTCCGAAGCGAGTGGGTGACGGGATCCACCTCGAGGGCACTGGTGTCGCCCGCTGCGGCCTCATCGCGACGCCGGACCGCCACCCGGATCCGCGCGATCAGCTCGGCGACCGAGAACGGCTTCGTGACGTAGTCGTCGGCGCCCACGTGGAAGCCCGAGAGCCGGTCGGTGAGCGCGTCGCGTGCCGTGAGGAAGATCACCGGCGCGGACACCGCGTTCACGCGCAGCGCCTGACACACGTCGCGACCGTCGGCGTCGGGCAGGCCGATATCGAGGACGAGGACGTCCGGCGGGGACGCGGAGAAGACCTCCACGGCCTCTCGTCCGGAGGCGGCGAGGCGGACGCCGAAGCCCTCGGTGCGCAGCGCGCGCTCGAGCACCGACCGGAGATGCCTGTCGTCCTCGCAGACGCCGACCAGCACGGATCTCATGCCGACAATGATGAGCGTCGCGACGACGGGTGCCCAGCACGCGTTCAGGTAGCCGTCACGTGGACCTGTCGATCCTCTCCCTCATGTCCACTCTCACAGCCCCCCAGCCCGCGCAGTCGACCGCTCGGCGCATGTTCAACAAGGTCCCCGAGGTCACCCTCTACTTCTGGCTGATCAAGATCATGTGCACGACGGTCGGCGAGACCGCGGCCGACTACCTCAACGACAACCTGGGCTTCGGCCTCACCAACACGACGTATGTCGCCGGCGCGCTGCTCGTGGCGCTGCTTGTCGGACAGTTTCGCCTGCGCCGCTATGTACCGGGGGCGTACTGGTCGGTGGTCGTGGTCATCAGCGTCTTCGGGACGCTGATCACGGACAACATGACCGACAAGTACAACATCCCCCTGACCACCAGCACGCCGATCTTCGCCGCAATCCTCGCCGTGGTGTTCGCGATCTGGTGGGGGCTCGAGCGCACCCTGTCCATCCACACGATCGTCACGACGCGACGTGAGACGTTCTACTGGCTGGCGGTCCTCTTCACCTTCGCGCTGGGCACCGCCGCCGGCGACCTCCTCGCCGAGAAGGCCGACCTGGGCTACGCAGTCTCGATCGCGATCTTCGGCGCCGCCATCGGCGCGGTCGCCTTCGCGTACTACGTCCTGAAGATCAACCCGGTGCTCGCGTTCTGGCTGGCGTACATCCTCACGCGTCCGCTCGGCGCGTCGATCGGCGACGAGATGTCGCAGACGAGCCACAAGTACGGCGGCCTCGGCCTCGGCACCACCGGCACGAGCTACATCTTCCTCGGCTGCATCCTCGCCCTGGTCGTGTACCTGAGCCGGACGAAGCGCGACCAGACGCCGCCCGAGGTCGTGCTGGCCGACGAGGCGGCTGCGGCCGAACGGCGCGGCGATTCGCACCTCCCGCACCCCCACCTCCCGCACCCCCACCTCCCCCATCCCCACCTCCCGCATCCAGGCGATCGGCCCGAGGGCGATCCGCTCGGGCAGGAGGGCTAGCCGAACCGTTCAGGTCGGCGTCAGGTTGCCGCCGCGATGCTTCTCTTGCGAGTCAGGTCAACCGTACCCAGGCTCAGTGCCGACCTCTGAGTCGGGAGGGATGCGGTTGGCACCGCTGAAGTCGGCCGGAGGGCGCGCCCCAAGCGTCCTCTAGGCCGACCGGCGGGCCGACAGCCCGACGATCGGGCCGCCACCGGCCCGGAAGCGCTCGTCCACCGCCACCGCGGGAACGCACGCGATCTCGCCGCCGGCCTCCACCACCGGCCAGCTGGTGCGCTCGGCGCGCGGGACCTTGCGGTCGGTGAACAGGTCCTGGAGCGTCTTCGATCCGCCGAGGCCGGCCGGGCGCATGCGGTCGCCGTGGCGCCACGCCCGGACGGTCAGGACCGAGCCGAGCGCCGCGGCGTCCATCAGGTCGTCGCCCGCTCCCTCGCTCGCCTCCATCTCCCACGGGCCGAAGCGCACGCGGCCCGGCACCGCCAGCCGGGCCGGCTCGGGCACCGCCTCGGCGCCCGCGCGCTCGAAGCGCACGGCGCCGTACTCCGCCACCGCGTTCACGCCGCCGGCCAGCTCGACCGTGGCCGTGCCGCTCGCGCCGAGTGCCAGGATCCGCTCGGCGTCGCGCGCCGGCAGCGCCACCGGGCCGCCGGCGGCGGCCTCGGCCGCCGCGCGCAGCACGAGCCGCGCGAGCGCACGCGGCATCCGCCGCAGCTCGTCGAGCGCGAACGGCGGCGAGCCCGCCGCGCGCGCCGCGTCGTCGAGCACGGCCGCCTCGTCGCGCAGCTGCTCGATCGTGTCGGCCACGGTCCGCTCGAGCGCCGGGTTCAGCTCGCGCAGAGCCGGCACCACCTCGTGCCTCACGCGCGCGCGCGCGAAGTGAACGTCCTCGTTCGACGGGTCGTCGCGCCACTCGAGGCCGCGCGCCCGGCAGTACGCGCGCGTCTCCTCGCGCGTGGCCGCCAAGAGCGGCCGCACCAGACGGCCGCGGCGCGGCCGCATCCCCAGGAGCGCCCGGCGCCCGGGCGACACGGCCAGCCGGTAGAGCACGGTCTCGAGCTGGTCGGTGGCGGTATGCGCGGTGGCGTAGTCGCCGTCGGCGTGGCGCTCGGCCAGCGCGTAGCGAGCCTCGCGCGCGGCGGCCTGGAGGTTCCCGGCCGCGGCCGCGTCGAGGCCGTCGAGGCGCTCGACCGCCAGCGGCACCTCCAGCCGCTCGCACGCACGCCGGCATAGCGCGGCGTCCTCGCCGCTGTCGGCGCGCAGGCCGTGGTCCACGTGCAGCGCGCTCACCCGCGCGCCGAGCCGCACGGCCACCTCGAGCAGGCAGACCGAGTCGGCGCCGCCCGAGACGAGGACCAGGAGCGGCTCGCCGCGGCGGATCAGGCCGCCGGCGCGCGCCGCCTCGAGCGGCCGCTCCACCAGGTCACTCCTCGACCACCGGCCGGCACAGCTGCACGGGGTCGTCGAACCCCTTCAGCTTGACCTGTCCGATGTTGTCGAAGCGCAGATCGCGCTCGCCGCCGAGCGACTCGGCGACGGCGCCCGAGACCAGCACCTCGCCGCCGCGCGCCCGCGCCACCACGCGCGCGGCCAGGTTCACGTCGCGCCCGTAGTAGTCGCCGTCGCGGTAGAGCGTCACGCCCTGGTGCACGCCGATGCGCGCCAGCGGCCGCTCCGTCCACAGCCGCTGGAACCCCACCGCCCAGTAGGTCAGGTCGACCGCGTCCTGCCCGATGATCATCACCTCGTCGCCGATCGTCTTGATCACGCGCGCGCCCTCGGGGAGCGTCTCGGTCACGGCGTCGATGAACGCCTCGACGGTGTCGAGCGCCTCCTCCTCGCCCACCTCCTCGGTGAAGCGCGTCCAGCCGGCGAGGTCGGCGAAGGCGACCGTCACGCGCACCCGGCCGAGGTCGACCGACTGGTCGAGGTCGCTCTCCATGTGGCCGATCACGTCGCGCTCCACGAACTCGCGCAGGAAGCGCTGATGCAGGTAGTCCATGAGCGGCGAGCTGAACGGCAGGAGGTCGCCGGCGAGGTTCTCCATCTCCTCCGCCATCTGGAGACCCGGCACGCCCTGCCGCATCA
>JBJMLK010000280.1:0-23910 GCA_045805345.1 Thermoleophilaceae bacterium
CCCGAGCATCGTTCCGTTGAGTGCCTGCAGAAGCACGAGCGGGCCCAGCACGCCGAGCGCGTAGCGGAGCAGCCGCGCCACCCACTCCGGGTCGTAGGCCGACACGACACCCAGGAGCGGAGCGTCGACGTACTGGTGACCGAGCGCCGTGGTGCCGCCTTCGACCGGCACGGCCATCAGCGCCACTGCCGAGATCCCCACGAGCATGACCACCGGAGCGGTAGCGGCGATGACCGCCAGCCGGCGCAGCCCGCGGCGCGGCACCTGCACGTCCGACGCGAGCCCCGACGCCGCCTCGATGCCGAGGAACGCGACGGTGGCGAGGACCGCGCCGAACCAGAGGTCGCTCCACTCCGGCGAGCTGCCGAGGTGGATCGAGTCGATGACGCGACCCGGGTCCCATTCGCTGGCGAGGCCGATGGCCACGATCACGGCCATCGCCACGAGGTTCACCAGGCCGAGCTGGATCACCCGCCGGTAGCGGGCCGCGGTGGGGCCGCGGATGTTGGCCCAGACGGCGAAGCCGATCGCCGCCGTCGCGATCAGGTGGTCGAGCGGGAAGGTGCCGAAGTTCCCCCAGATCGCGGCGAGGTAGTTGCTGATCACGAACGCCGCGATCGCCATCACGATCAGGTAGTCGAGGAGCACCGCCCAGCCGGCCACGAAGCTCCACAGCTCGTCGAACGCGTAGCGCGCGAGCGTCGACGCCCCGCCGCGCTCGGGGTGGATCGAGTTCCCCTCGAGGTAGGTCATCGTCGTGAGCGCGAAGAAGACGGTGGCGAGGATGAAGACGACCGGCGTGAGGCCGAGCGCGTGCTTGGCGACGACGCCGAGGATGAAGTAGACGGAGGCGCCGACGGCGCTCAGGCCGATCGCCAGCAGCCGCGGCACGCCGAGGCCGCGCGCGATGCGGATTCGCGCCTCGGCCGGCAGCGACGGCAGGGTGGCGCGCGGGCCCTTCACGCCTCGTCGCGCGGCGAGCCGTGGCGGCCCGCCAGGTACAGGCGCGCGGCGCCGAGCAGCGCGAAGAGCACGCCGACGATCACGCCCAGCGCCAGCGGCCCGCCGCCCGCGGCGATCGCCGAGACGATCATCGCTACGCCGAGCACGACGAGGGCCGCGGAGAGCGCGCGAGTGGACTGCCGGTAGGCCCGCTCCACTAGATGGTCGGTTCCGCCGAGGACGGCGGCCCGAGGTGGGCTGCGCGCATCAACCGCGTGCGCGGGTTAGTGGACCGCTCATCTCGTGCGGATTCTACGTCGTGCCTAGGCGGCGAGCGCCCGCGTGACCTGGCCCGGCGGCGCCTCGACGATCACCCGGGCCGGGCGGTGCGAGAGCACGTACTCGAGCGTGCGGTTGAACACCGGCGTGCCGCTTCGGCGCGGCGGCAGCGGCATGACGATCGCCCTGGCCCGGATGTCGCGCGCCTCGTCCACGATCCGCCGGCCGGCCTCGCCCGGTCGCACCTTCTCCCAGTGCCCGGTCACCCGCCGCCCGCCGCGAACGCGCGCCGAGTCGATCATCTCCTGCGCCTTCGCCTCCTCGCGCGGCATCGCGGCGTCGATCGGCGCGCTCGACGGCACCGTGATCGTGACCAGCACGTGGATGCCGCGCCGGCGCGTGGCGGCGAGCTTGGCCGCCGTCGCCACCGCCTGCGACGAGTACTCGTCGTCCTCGAACGCGACGAGGATCGACTCGTACTCCACCTCGTGCTCGACCACGGGCTCGGGCACCACGATCTTGGTCGTCCGCGTGAGGCTCAGGCCCTGGCGGCGCCGGTAGGCCACGTAGGTGGCGATGCCGATCGTCAGCCACACGCTGCCGGCGATCAGCGTCGAGACGTTGAGGATGGTCACCACGATCCAGGCCGAGCCGGTGCCGAAGACGCCGAAGAGCGCGAACGCCGGCAGCCGCCGACCTGCGATCGTCACGTTGCCGGGGCCGCGGTACGGCCGCTCCTTGTCCGGCTCCTTGAGGCGCAGCGCGATCACGGAGAGGTGGGCGATCGTGAACGACAGCATCGCGCCGAACGCGTAGACCGTGCCGAGGAAGTCGGCCTGCCCCGGGAGGATCGTGAGGCAGGCGATGAACCCGAACACCCCGATCGCGATGTACGGCGTGCGGAAGCGCGGGTGGAGCTGACGCAGGCGCTCGGGTAGCTGGCGGTGCTGCCCCATCGAGTACGTCAGCCGCGACACCCCGATGAGGCCCGCGTTGGTGGCGATGAACAGGATCGTGGCGGCGAGGATCCCGACGTAAGCCTCGGCCGCGCCCTGCAGGCCGCCGAGGTCGAGGTTCTTCACCACCCCCAGGATCGGGTCGCCCGCGAACTCGCCGGCGAGCGCCGTGTGCCCGTTCACGACCGGCATGGCGGACAGGGCCACGATCGGCAGGAACGCGTAGATGACCGCGACCGCGATCACCACGCCGCCGATCGCGCGCGGAATCGTGCGGCCGTAGTCGCGCGCCTCCTCGGCGAGGTTCGACACGGTCTCGATCCCGGTGTACGCCACCATCCCGACGGGGATCGCGATCAGGAAGTTGCTGACGGTCGGCGCCGTGCCGAGGTGGATGTTGTGGATGAGCGTGTGCGGCGAGAGCACGAGCACGCAGCCCACGATCACCAGTACGACCTGGGTGAAGAAGTCGGCGAGCGCCAGGAAGATGTTGAGGCCGGCCGCCTCCTTCACGCCCACGACGTTCACCGCCGCGAGCACGGCGACGATCACGATCCCGCCCACGACGTCGCCGGGCGAGTGGCGCAGCGGCTCCCAGAAGACCCCGAGGTAGTGCGGCACGAAGAACGCCGAGATCGAGACCGTGATGATGTAGTTGAGCATCTGGCCCCAGGCCGCGAAGAACGACCAGAACTCGTTGAACGCGTGCCGGGCGAACGACGACGAGCCGCCGGCCTCGGGGTACATCGCGGTCGCCTCCGCGTACGTGGCCGCGGTCGCGGCGAAGATCAGGCCGGAGATGACGAACACCACCGGCGTCATCCCGAGCGCGTAGACCGCGACGAGCCCGAGGGCGTAGTAGATCGAGCTGCCGACGTTGCCGTAGGCGGTGCTGAACAGGGCGCCCGTCCCGAGGACGCGCTCGAGCCCGGCGTTCTTGGGGCGGCGTTCGGCCATCGGGGCGAAAGCTACCCGCGGGCGGGGTCCGACCCGCCTGGTGGGAGCCTCAGTCGGCCGCGGCGCCCGCGGCGGAGGCGATCTCGGCGATCGCCGCCCGCTCCGCGTCGCTGACCGCCACCCCCTCCTCGCGGTGCGCGGTCGCCACGCGCTCCGCGAGGGTGAGCACGAATCCGCGGTACGCCTCGACCTCGTCCGGACCCGCCTTGCCCTCCAGGAGCGCCACGGCCGCCCGGACGCGTTCGAGCCCGTGCTGCTTCAGCTCCTCCGGCGAGTGGAACCCGTGGCCGACCTTCGGCCTGGCGCTCGCGATCTCGTCCAGCAGCTCGCTCTGCCCGTGCTGCTTACGCGCCTCCGCGTACGCCTTGCCCATCGCGATCGACTCGCGGAACGTGCCGCCGCGCGCCGCGGTGGCGACGACCATGCCCGCCAGCGGCGGCGCCTCGAGGACCAGCGCCCACTCGTCGTCGGTGAAGTCGGACCGTCCCGCCATTTCCGCCCCTTCCGTCAGCTCCCCGTCTCGACCGACGACTCGTCGATCGACCCCGAGGAGTCGCTGAACTCGAACCTGACCCTTCCCACCCCGCCGCCGGCACCCTGGACGGGACACGTCACGGTAGTGCCCGTCTTGACCGTCACGGGGTCCGGGCACTCGACCTTGGCGCCGGAGACGCCGCTCGCCGCTAGCTCGCGCTCGAGCGCGGCGTCGACCGACTCACCCGCGAGCTTCACCGTGCCGGGCTTGAACGTGTACGAGAACCGGTCCGGCGCCTGCGTCTCCGTGACCACGACCTTCGCCGACCCGCCGCCCTCCAGCTTCGCGTCGCACGTGAACTTGGCCCCGGTCTTGCTCTCGACGTCCCCGGGGCACGCGACCGAGGTGACCATCGCGGTGGCCGAGGACAGGCTCCGCTCGATCTGCTTCTCGATCTGCGCGGCGTCGACCGTCTGGGTCTGGTCGCCGCACCCGACGGCGGGAGCGACCAGCAACAGGGCAGCGACGAGCGGGAACCGGCGGGCCACGTACCAAAGCCTCGCCGAGCGACCGAAGCGGGGCAAGGTCGCCCACCTGTGTTCAGCGGTGAGGCAGGCACCCGCCGGGCGGTCGCGCAACCGCAAACAGCGGGAATAACGGGGTGGCCGAGAGGGGCGCCCAGGCGAGCCCGAGCTAGGGGCGAGCGAGCCAAAGCCGGCCAGGCGAACCAAGCCCTGGTCATTCCCAGCCGTGCACCACCGACGCCGATCGACGGGTGGCGCGATCACGGCGTTCCCCTTTCGACGACGCTCCGCAGGTTGGAGGCGAAAGGGGGACGCCGTGTCGCGACGGGCCCCGTCGCAGCAGCGAAACGCCCTACACCAAGAAAGGAATGATCAGGAGCGCCACGATGTTCGCCACTTTGATCATCGGATTGATCGCCGGCCCCGCCGTGTCCTTGTACGGATCCCCCACGGTGTCGCCGGTCACCGACGCCGCGTGGGCGTCGGAGCCCTTGCCGCCGTACTCGCCGTCCTCGATGAGCTTCTTGGCGTTGTCCCACGCGCCGCCGCCCGAGGTCATCGACACGGCCGCGAAGAAGCCGACCACGATCACGCCGATCAGCAGGCCGCCGAGCGCCTTGTACGACAGCAGCCCGACGATCACGGTCACGCCGATCGGGATCAGCGACGGCGCGATCATCTCGCGCTGCGCCGCGGCGGTGACGATGCTCACGGCCTGGGCGTAGTCGGGACGCTCGGTGCCCTCCATGATCCCCGGCTTCTCGCGGAACTGGCGGCGCACCTCCTCCACCACGCCGCCGCCGGCGCGGCCGACCGCCTCGATGGCGAGCGCCGCGAACAGGTAGACCATCATCCCGCCGATCAGCAGCCCGACCAGCACGGGCGGGTCGAACAGCGAGAACGCCAGGTTCACGTCCTTGCCCTTGGAGGCCGCCTCGTCGGAGAGCTCCTGGATGAAGGCGGCGAACAGGACGAGCGCCGCGAGCACGGCCGAGCCGATCGCGTAGCCCTTGGTCACGGCCTTCGTGGTGTTGCCGACCGCGTCGAGCGGGTCGGTGACGTTCCGGACCTCTTCCGGGAGGTCCGCCATCTCGGCGATGCCGCCCGCGTTGTCGGTGATCGGCCCGAACGCGTCGAGCGCGACGATCAGGCCGGTGAGCGACAGCTGCGCCATCACGGCCACGCCGACGCCGTAGACGCCGGCGAGCGAGTTGGCCCCGAGGATGCCGAGCGCGATGACGATCGCCGGAGCGGCCGTCGACTGGAAGCCCTGCGCCAGCCCCTGGATGATGTTGGTCGCGTGGCCGGTCACCGACGCGCGCGCCGTCGTGCGGACCGGGCGGAAGCGCGTGGAGGTGTAGTAGTCGGTGATCACGAACAGGCACGCCGTCACGGCCACGCCGATCAGCGTGCAGAGCCACAGGTCGGTGGCGGACGGGACGCCGTTGTCGCCGCGGATGATCGAGGCGACGCCGCCGCCGGTGCCCTTGAAGCTCACGTCGTCCATGAGCCACTTCGTGATCGGGTAGAACGCCGCGGCCGCGAGCACGCCCGAGACGATCAGGCCCTGGTAGAGCGCGCGCTCGACGTTGCCGGCGGCGCTGCGCACGGCGAACGTGCCGACGATCGACGCGAGCAGCGAGACGCCGCCGATGATCAGCGGGTACATCACGGCCGCGGTCGCCTCGTGGAAGGTGAGGACGCCTAGGAGCATCACGGCCACGGCGGTCACGGCGTAGGTCTCGAAGAGGTCGGCCGCCATGCCGGCGCAGTCGCCCACGTTGTCGCCCACGTTGTCGGCGATCACGGCCGGGTTGCGAGGGTCGTCCTCCGGGATGCCCGCCTCGACCTTGCCCACGAGGTCGGCGCCGACGTCGGCCGCCTTGGTGAAGATGCCGCCGCCGAGCCGCGCGAAGACCGAGATCAGCGAGCCGCCGAAGCCGAGCCCGATGAGGGCGTCCACGGCGCTCTTCTGGCTCTCGTCGCCGACCGCGGTCAGGATCCCGTAGTAGGCGGCCACGCCGAGCAGCGCCAGCCCCGCCACCAGGAGCCCGGTGACCGCGCCGCCCTTGAAGGCCACGTTGAGGGCCGGCGAAACACCGCCGCGCGCGGCCTCCGCCACGCGGGCGTTCGCGCGCACCGACACGTTCATCCCGATGAAGCCGGCCGAGGCCGACAGGATGCCGCCGATCAGGAAGCCGACCGCCACCCGCCAGTTCAGCGCGATGAGAAGCGCGACGAACAGCGCGACCGCCACCACGCCGATCAGCGTGTACTGGCGCCGCAGGTATGCCTGCGCGCCCTCCTGAACCGCCTTCGAGATCTCCTGCATGCGCTCGTTGCCGGGCGACTTCTTCAAGAGCCAGCGCGCGGTCAAGATGCCGTATACGACGGCCGCGGCCGCGCAGGCGAGCGCGACAACAACTCCATGGTCGGTCAGGAAGTCGGTCAAGGAAAACCCTCCAGGGTGTTTTTCGAGGCTAGGCCTACGTTCGCGCGCTAAGCGCGCGTAACCGGCGCCCCCGTCGCAAGATCCGCCACCCAGGCGCGTCCCATCGGTCCCGGCCCGGGCGAGAAGCGGGCCAGTCTAGCGATCAGCTGCCGGGCGGCGTCCAGATCTTGGCCCTGGCCTTGGCGCGCCCCGCCTCGTCCTCAGCCTCCGAGGGCGACGCGCCCGCGGGCTCGGGCGCTCCCGCCGGCGGCTCTGGCGCGCCCGCGGCCGGCTCGCCGCCGCCCTGCGCCTCGCGCGCGAACGCCATCTGGAGCTGGCTGAGCGCGTCGCGCACGGGCGCCTGCGGCTCGTTCGGCAAGAGCGGCAGGAGCGCGCGAACGGCGTCAATCGCCTTCTGCGCCTGCGCCAGGTCCTTCCCCTCCGGCGGCGGGCCCTCCGGCCCGGGCAGCCCGAGCCGCCGGCCCCCGAGGTTGATGAGCGTCACGGCGGTCTGCACGAGCACGTCGTCGACCGTGATGCGGCTCATCTGCTCCTCGAGCGCCGCGCGCAGCTCCTCCTCGCTCGGCTCCTGAGCGCTCACGTGGTCACCTCCTGGGCGGAATAGCTGGACTGGGTCCTCGCGACCTCCGCCGCGAACACCTCCTGGATCGAGGCCCCACCGCGGAGCGCCTCGCGCTGGCGCTGCGCGCCGTTCGTGGCGGGTACGGCGGCGTCGATCCCCATCAGGCCGCGGGCCGGCGCGGTCCAGGCCAGCAGCCGGTCGGGGATCGCCGCCGACGGGAACTCCTCGCGGCGCTCCAGGTCGATCGTGCGGCCGTCTAGCCCGTAGCGGATCGCCCTCCACAGGTTCTCCTCGACCACCCTCTGCGGCGCGTCGATCGCGGGCACGCCGTCGTCGTGGTCCAGTGCCGCCTGCGCCGCGCAAGCGGCGAGCAGGCCGGCCAGGGCGGTCGACTCCTCGGCGCTCGTCTGCGCGTCGCAGATCCGCACCTCGACGGTCCCGAACGCGTGGTGCGGCCGCACGCTCCACCACAGCTGGGTGTGCTCGACGATCGAGTTCGTGCGCACGAGGAAGTCGACGTGGTCCGCGTAGTCGGCCCAGCCGGCGAACGGCGTGGGGATGCCGCAGCGCGGGAAGCTCTTGGTGAAGATCTGCGAGCGCGCCGACGCGAGGCCCGAATCGAAGCCGTCGAGGAACGGCGAGTTGGCCGAGACGGCGAGCAGCTCGGGCAGGATCTGCCGCAGCCGGTTGCAGACGGCGATGGCGCGGTCGGCCCCGCGGATCCCGACGTGCACGTGCAGGCTGAAGGTGTTGTTGCGGCGGGCCACGTAGCCGAGGTCGTCGAGCAGCCGCTTGTAGTGGTCGGTGTCGATGATCCGCTGATCCCACCACGGGCTCCACGGGTGGGTGCCGGTCGAGGCGAGCAGCGCGCCCTTGCCCTCCACGAGCCGGAACAGCCGCGCCCGGGCCTCGCGCTGGCTGTCGAGCGCCTCCGCGAAGGTCGAGCCCTTCGCCGAGCGGATCTCGATCTCCGACGAGATGAGCTCACCCGCGGCCCGCAGCGCCAGCACCTCGTCCGCGTCGCAGGCCTCCTTCAGCTCCTCGTAGCGCTGCGCGAGCGCGCGCGTCTCGGGGTCGAGGATGCCGAACTCCTCCTCGATCCCGACCGTGAAGTCGGTGGAGGCCTCGAAGACCTCCCGTGCGCGCGTCATGTCGAGCATCAGGTCAAGTAGAAGTACAGCGCGTAGAGCAGGTCCACGGCCGGGCTCGAGGTGTGCACCGTCACGTCGGGCGGCACCTGCAGAAGCGCCTCCGAGTAGTTGAAGATGATCTTCACGCCCGCCTCGACCAGGTCGTCGGCCACCTTCTGCGCCGCCTCTGTCGGGACCGCCAGCACGCCGACGACGATCTCCTCCTGCTCCACCGCCGCGGCGATCTCGTCGTAGGGCCGGACGGTCAGCCTGTCGCCGACCGGCTCGCCCACCTTGTCGCGGTCGGTGTCGAAGATCGCGACGACCCGGAAGCCGTGGTCGGCGAAGATGTCCGACCCGGCGATCGCCCGGCCGAGGTGGCCGGCGCCGAACAGAGCGATGTTGTGCTGGCCGGAGGTCCTGAGGATCTTGCGGATCTGCGAGACCAGCGCGTCGACGTTGTAGCCGACCCCGCGCTTGCCGAACTTGCCGAATCCGGACAGGTCGCGCCGGATCTGGGTGGAGTTGACGTGTGTGTAGTCCGCCAGCTCCTGCGACGAGATCGTGTCCTTGCCCATCTTCTTCGCCTGGGTCAGGACCTGCAGATAGCGCGAGAGGCGCGCGGCTACGCCCAGCGCGAGCCTGTCGCCGCCCCCGGCCAGATCGACCGACCCGCCATCCATGGCCTTCGGCGTCGGATGGACGCTCACGTGGTCACTGTACCTAGGCGCTCGCGCAATTCGAGCGGGTCCACCCGAAACTCGAACAGCGCCTCGCCGTCGAGCTCCAGCACAGGGATCCGCTCGCCGTAGTCGCGCATCAGCGCGGGGTCGATCGAGACGTCGACCTCCTCGAGGTCGAAGGGCAGGTCGCGGCGCACGGCGGCCACCACCTCGCGCGCGTCGTCGCACAGGCAGCAGCCCGGCTTGCCGTAGAGCACGACGCTATGCGGCACGGGCCGAGGCATCCAGCTCGAGGTACCCGGGAAACGGAATCGGCTCCGCGAACCGCGCCACCGCGGCGATCATCGCGGCGTTGTCCGTGCAGAGCTCGCGCGGCGGGATCCACACGGCCAGCCCGAGCTCGGCCGCCAGCTCGTCGATGCGCTTGCGCAGCTCCGAGTTCGCGGCCACGCCGCCGCCGATCGCGAGCCTGGCGAGTCCCTCGCGCTCGACCGCCTGGCGGACCCGCGCGACCAGGGCGTCGACGACCGCCGACTGGTACGAGTCGGCCAGGTCGGCCCGCCGGCGCTCGGTCTCGGCCTCGCCGAGGTCCCGCACCCGGTACAGCAGCGCGGTCTTCAGGCCGCTGAAGCTGAAGTCGAGCCCGTCGCCGGGGAGCGAGCGCGGGAAGTCGAACGCCGTCCGGTCGCCGTCCGCCGCGAGCCGGTCGAGCGCAGGGCCGCCCGGGTAGCCGAGCCCGAGCAGGCGCGCGCCCTTGTCGAACGCCTCGCCGGCGGCGTCGTCGAGCGTCTGGCCCAGCACCTCGTACTCGGGCGGCCGCTCGACGCGCGCCACGAACGTATGGCCGCCGCTCGCCACGAGGCAGAGGTACGGCGCCTCGATCGGCCGCTCGCCCAGCGTGCTCGCCAGCACGTGCCCGGCGAGGTGGTCCACAGGGGTCAGGGGCAGTCCCCGCGCCGCCGCAAGCGCCTTGGCGCTCGACAGCCCCACGAGCAGCGCGCCGATCAGGCCCGGTCCGCGCGTGACCGCCACGCGGTCGACGTCGTCGAGCGACGCGCCGCCGCGCTCGAGCGCGTCACGGATCACCGCGTCGACCAGCTCGAGGTGACGGCGCGACGCGATCTCCGGCACCACGCCGCCGTAGCGCTCGTGGAGCAGCCCCTGGGAGGCGACGACGTTGGAGCGCACCTCGCCGCTGTGGGTGACGAGCGCGGCGCAGGTGTCGTCGCAGCTCGTCTCGACGCCGAGGATCACGCCCGCGCGCCGGCCCGCGGGGCGCTCGCCTCGTCGGCCTCCGCGCGATCGCCCGCCACGGTGCGCCACATGATGAGCGCGTCCTCCTTGTTGTCGTGGGAGTAGCCACGACGCAGCCCGGCCGAGTGGAACCCGAAGCGCTCGTACAGCGCGATCGCAGGGTCGTTCGAGAGGCGCACCTCGAGCGTGTACTGCACGCCCGGACCGTCGGCGCGGTCGAACAGGTGCTCCAGCAGCGTGGTCGCGATCCCGTCGCGCCGCAGCCGCTCGTCCACGGCCACGTTCATCACGTGCCAGACCGTGTCGTAGCGCGAGCACACCAGGTAGCCGACGATCCGCGAGCCGCGCACCGCCGCTAGGCAGATGCCCGACGGCTTCGACAGCTCCAGGACGAACATCGCGAGCGACCACGGGGTGGGGAACGCGCGGCGCTCGATCGCGATGACCTGCGGGAGGTCGGCGTAGGTCAGACGGCGGATGTCGAGGGTGGCGTTCAAGTGGAGCGCGGTTTGGCGTCTGGGGCTCGTAGGTAAGTCGGTAACACGCCCTCGGGGGCGACCGGATCGCTGCCGCGGGCGAGCCGGCAGACGTGCAGCGCGCGCACCACGTGGACCTGCGATCTCACTGGCGCGACCCGCACGCCGGCGGGCTCCAGCAGCCCCCGAAATCGTAGCGAGCCGTCGCCCGCCGCAAGCGGGTCGACGGCACGCTCCCGCACCCGCTCGACCACGGCCTCCGGCGCGTCCACGAACGGGGCGATCAGCTCGCCGCCCGCCGCGTCGTAGAGCGCGGCGTACAGCTCGCCGCGCCGGGCGTCGACGAGCGGCAGCCGCTCGTCCGCGTCGATGCCGCTCGCGAGCGCGGCGAGCGAGGACACCGGCCGCAGCTCGAGCGCGTGGGCCGCCGCGATCGCACGCGCGGTCGCGATGCCCACGCGCAGCCCGGTGAAGGTGCCCGGGCCGGCGCCGACGGCCACGGCGTCGAGGCCGTCGAAGCCGAGGCCCGCGCGCTCGAGGCACTCGTGCGCGCGGCGGAGGAGGTCGCGCGAGTGCGCCGGCGGCGCACCGAGCTCCTCCACCGCGGGGATCGCCTCGAACGCCTCGCCGTCGTCGCGCAGGACGCACGCGGCACTCGCGGCGGTCGACGTGTCGAGGCCGAGCACGTTCACCGCGCGGCTCGCTCGATCGCTATGGCGCGGCGGTCGCCGCCGCGGTGCTCGAGCCTCACGTGGGCCGCCACCGCCTCGAACGCCGCCCCCGGCGCGCCGGGCCACTCGACGAACGCGACGCGATCCGGCGTCAGGTAGTCGTCGAGCAGCGCCGGATCCTCGCCGGCCAGCGTCGGCAGGCGATACAGGTCGAGGTGCGCGACCTCCACGCGCCCCGAGTAGAGGTGCCCGATCTCGAACGTCGGGCTGGTCACGGGGCCCTCGACGCCGAGCGCGCGCGCGGCGCCGCGCACGAACGTGGTCTTGCCGGCGCCCAGCTCGCCGCTGACCAGCACGACGTCGCCGGGGCGGAGGCCGGCCGCGAGATCCGCGCCGGCCGCCTCGGTCTGCGCCGCGGTCTGCGTCATAACGTGTCTACTGGCACACACGGGAGGAAATGGTTACTGTGGCTGTCACGTGACGAGCTTGTCTCTCGAGACTCGGGAGCACGAGGGGGCTGTCCGGATCGCCGTCTCGGGCGAGCTGGACCTCTCCAGCGCGCTCACCTTCGACGAAGAGGTCCGGCGCGCCGAGGAGCGCCGGCCGGAGACGCTCGTGCTCGACCTGCGCAAGCTGCGCTTCATGGACTCCACGGGGCTGCGGCTGATCATGAGCGCGCACGCGCGCGCCAAGACGCGCGGCCGGCGGCTGGCGATAGTGCTCGGGAGCGACCCGGTCAAGCGCATCTTCCGCCTCGCCGGCGTGAACCGGCGGCTCGACATAGTCGAGCACCCGAGCGCGGTGCTCGGGCCCCCCGGCACGCGCGCCTAGCCCAGCTCGAGCTGCGGCGGCTCGGCCACATGGAGTGGCTCCGCCGGCGGCTCTGGAGCGGGCGCGGGCGCGGGACGCGAATCCTCCACGAGCTGCGGGAGGCGCTTGAAGTCATCGCGCAGCTTGTCGAGCACCGACGGCGTGCGCAGCGCGGCCGCCGGGTGGAAGAGTGGGTAGATCGTGACCGGCAGCCCTGCGATCTCGCGCTCCTGGGGCCGGCCGCAGGAGCGGGTGATCCCCGTCGGCGATCCGGTGAGCAGCTTGGTGGCGAAGTTCCCGAGCGTGCAGATCACGCGCGGCCGGATGAGCTCGATCTGGCGCTCGAGGTACGGCTGGCAGGCCGCGATCTCGTCGGGCTGCGGATCCCGGTTGCCGGGTGGCCGGCTCTTGAGGACGTTCGCGATGAAGGCGTCGCGCCCGCGCTCCATGCCGATCTCCGCCAGCAGCTGGTCGAGCAGCTTGCCCGCCCGCCCGACGAACGGCTTGCCCTGGCGATCCTCCTCGGCGCCGGGTGCCTCGCCGACGAACATCAGGTCCGCGTCGGCGTTCCCCATCCCGAACACCGCGTTGGTGCGCGTCGCGCCGAGCGGGCAGGCGTGGCACGCCTTGACCTCGTGGTAGAGCTCGACGAGCTGCTCGCGACGCTCTGCGGCGGAGAGTTCGCTCACGCCCCCGCACTCTAGGCGCACGGCGGGACGGCGCGGTTCCTGGAAGAGTTTCGAGCGTGGCGGCACGCGTGGGGCGACTGGACTGGGCGACGGCGACACGCGGGCGCCTGTCGGCGCGCGACCGCGCCGAGCTGCTCCGCCAGGCCACCGTCGCCCAGGCCGAGGAGCTGGCGTGGCGGCTGCGCGGCGGCCGCGCGGGTAGGGCGGCGCTCGACCTCGACGCGGTGCGCGCCCCGGACTCCGCGCTCGCGATGGCCGCGGAGGAGGCGTGCGACGAGATCGCGAGCCGGGCGATCGTCAACCACTCGCACCGGAGCTTCTGGTTCGGGACCGCCCTGGGCGCGGCCGATGGGGTCCAGTACGACCCCGAGCTGCTCTACGTCGCCTGCATGCTGCACGACCTCGGTCTCGATCCCGACCACCGTCCCGCCGACGGCTCGTGCTTCACGCTGGTCGGGGCCGAGCGCGCGCTGTCGCTGGACGCCGAGCGCTGCCGGGCGGCGGCCGAGGCGATCGCGATCCACATGAACATGCGCGTGACGGTGGGCGACGGCGCCGAGGGCTGCCTCCTCACCGCGGGCGCCCAGGCGGACGTGATGGGCCGCCGCAAGCGCGAGATCGCGCCCGCAACGCTGGACCGCGTGCTCGAGCGCCACCCGCGGGCCGGCATGAAGCGCGAGTTCGCCGACCTGATGGGCGCCCACGGCAGGTCGGCTCCGCGCACGCGGGCGGGCTTCTACTTCAAGCTCGGGGCCGGCCGGGCGATCTCCCGGGCTCCCTACCCCGAGTAGCCGCGAGCGGCCGGCGGGAGTGTGACGGCCCGCGCGTTACGGACCCCGCGGGCGGGGTATCCTTCTGGCAGGCCGCTACCCCCAGGGAGCGGACCCAGGAACCCACCGACCGACCGGTATCCCGATGCGGGAACTGGAACGGACAGCCGCCGACAGCACCGACCCTTCGATGGCCGCGACCGCGGACGGGCGTGGTACGCGGTCGGACCACACCCCCCTGCGCGTCGGCATCGTCGGCCGCGGTCGGGTGGGCGGTGTGCTGGCGCGGGCCCTGCGCGAGGCCGGGCACCAGGTGACCGGCCCGGCCGGCCGCGGCGAGACCCCGTCCGGCGACGCCGTGCTGCTCTGCGTCCCGGACTCCGAGATCGAGGCCGCCGCCGCGACCGTGGCGGGCTCGGCCGCCTTCGTGGGCCACACGAGCGGCGCCACGCCGCTGGCCGCGCTCGGTGACGCCGGGCCCCCGGCCTTCGGCCTCCACCCGCTCCAGACGATCGCCGGGCCCGACGCCGTCCTGCGCGGCTGCGGTTGCGCCGTGGCCGGCAGCACGCCGGCGGCGCTCGACCTCGCGCGCCGGCTGGCGGCGGACCTCGGTATGCACGCCGTCGAGATCGCCGACGAGGACCGCGCCGCCTACCACGCGGCGGCGTCGATCGCCTCGAACTTCCTGCTGACGCTCGAGTCCACGGCCGAGGCCGTGGCGGGCGGCGCCGGCATCGAGCCCGCCGCCGCGCGCCGTCTGCTCGGGCCACTCGTGCGCACCACCGTCGAGAACTGGCTCGCGCTCGGCCCCGAGCGCGCGCTCACCGGACCAGTGGCCCGCGGCGACGAGCGCACGGTGGCCGCGCAGCGCACGGCGGTGGCGGACGCCGCGCCGGAGCTCCTGCCGCTGTTCGACGAGCTGGTGGAGCGGACGCGCGCCCTCGCCGGCGCGCGACTGCCCGAGGTGGTGGCGTGAGGACCGTCCGCGGCGTGGCCGAGCTGCGCGCCGCGCTGGCGCCGCTGCGCGCGGACGGGCCGGTGGGCCTCGTCCCCACGATGGGCGCGTTCCACGACGGCCACCTGTCGCTGATGCGGTCCGCGCGCGCGGACTGCGCGACGGTGGTCGTGTCGCTGTTCGTGAACCCCGCCCAGTTCGGACCGGGCGAGGACCTGGCCGCCTACCCGCGCGACGAGCGGCGCGACGCGGCGCTCGCCGAGGAGCAGGGCGCCGACCTGCTGTTCGCGCCGCCGCTCGACGAGGTCTACCCGCCCGGGTTCGACACCACGGTCGAGGTCGCCGGCCTCACCGACGTGCTCTGCGGCGATCCGCGCCACCGCGGCCGCGAGCACTTCCGCGGGGTCACGACCGTCGTGACGAAGCTGTTCAACATGGTCGGGCCCGACGTGGCCTACTTCGGGCAGAAGGACGCGCAGCAGGCGATCGTGATCCGCAGGCTCGTGCGCGACCTCGACATGCCGGTACGGATCGAGGTGCGGCCGACCGTGCGCGAGCCCGACGGCCTCGCCATGAGCTCGCGCAACGCCTACCTCGACGCCGCCGAGCGCGGACGAGCGCTCGCGCTCAGCCGTGCGCTGCGCGCCGCCGACGCCGAGGTGTCCGCCGGCCGGCGCGACGCCGCGAGCGTGCTGGCGGCCGCGCGGCGGGAGCTCGACGCGCGCGGCGTCGAGCCCGAGTACCTGGAGCTTCGCTCCGCCGACGACCTGTCGCCCGCCGAGCGGGTGAACGGGCGGACGCTTCTTGCAGTGGCGGCGCGCGTAGGTCGCGCTCGCCTGATCGACAACACGGTCCTGGGGGGCACATGAGACGCACCATGCTCAAGTCGAAGATCCACCGCGGCCGGATCACCGGCAGCGACCTGAACTACGTCGGCTCGATCACGGTCGACGCCGACCTGCTCGAGGCCGCGGACATCCGCGAGCACGAGCTCGTCCACGTGCTCGACGTGGACAATGGCGCGCGCTTCGAGACCTACACGATCGCCGGTGTGCCCGGCTCGGGCGAGATGAAGGTGAACGGCGCCGCCGCGCGGCTCGTGCACACGGGCGACACCGTGATCGTGGTCTCCTACGCCGAGTACGACGAGGAGGAGCTCGACTCGTACGTGCCGAGGGTGGTGCACGTCGACTCCGACAACCGCATCGTCACCGTCGACGACGCCGTCGCGGAGCTGCTGTCGTGAGCGCCGGGCCACGCGTCTCCCCCGCCCCGCCCGCCAAGCGCCCGGCGGTCACGCTCTCCAAGCTGGCCGAGAAGAAGGCGCTGGGCGAGCCGATCGTGATGGTCACGGCCTACGACTACCCGAGCGCCCAGGTGGCCGAGGCCGCCGGGGTCGACGTGGTCCTCGTGGGCGACTCCGGCGCCATGACGGTGCTGGGCTACCCGAGCACGGTGCCGGTCTCGGTCGAGGAGATGCTGATGCTGGCCGGCGCCGCGCGGCGCGGGCTCACCACTCCGATGCTCGTCGGCGACCTGCCGTTCGGCTCCTACGAGGAGTCGGACGAGAAGGCGGTACGCACCGCCCAGCGGTTCGTGAAGGAGGCCGGCTGCGACGCGGTCAAGCTCGAGCGCGGCGGCTCGTCGGTCGAGCGCGCGCGGGCGATCGTGGGCGCCGGGATCCCGGTGATGGGCCACGTCGGGCTCACGCCCCAGACAGCGACTGCGCTCGGCGGCTACCGGTCCCAGGGCCGCACGGCCGAGCGGGCGTTCGAGGTCACGCGCGACGCGCTGGCGCTCGAGGAGGCGGGCTGCTTCGCGATCGTGTTCGAGGCGGTGCCCGCGGCCCTGACCGAGACGGTGATGCCGCAGCTCGAGGTGCCCGTGATCGGCATCGGCGCCGGGCCCGACACCGACGGCCAGGTGCTGGTGTTCCACGACCTGCTCGGGATCTACGACGGTCACGCTCCGCGCTTCGTGAAGCGCTACGGCAACGTGCGCGAGGCGATGGTCGACGGCGTTGCGGCGTTCGCCGAGGACGTGCGCGAGCGGCGCTACCCCGCGCCCGAGCACGGCTACACGATGGCGCCCGACGAGGTCGAGCGGCTGCGCGAGCTGCTGCACGAGGCGTAGGCGCTCAGTCGGACGGTGCCCGCGTGGCCACCTACAGCGGCGAGCTGCGGCTGACGACCGCCGGCGACGGCGACACGATCGACCTCACCGAGGGCGTCGAGCGCATCGTCACGCAGTCCGGCGCCGCGGAGGGCACAGTCACGGTCTTCGTGCCCGGCTCGACGGCGGCGATCACGACGATGGAGTTCGAGCGCGGCGGCGTGCACGACATGAAGGCCATGCTCGACCGGCTGATCCCTCCGGGCGGCGACTACGAGCACAACCGCCTCAACCACGACTCGAACTCGCACGCCCACATGCGCGCCGCGATCGTCGGCCCGTCGCAGACGGTCCCGCTGAAGGACGGCACGCTGCGCCTGGGCCTCTGGCAGCAGGTGGTGCTGATGGACTTCGACGATCGCCCGCGCGAGCGGACGGTGGTCGTGACGGTTACGTCCTGAGGGGCGCGGCTACGACGCCGGAACGGTGAGGACGCAGGGCGTGTCGTCACTCTGGTCCTTCACGACCTTGCCCTGAGCGTCCTTGGCCGTGATCTTCACGGCCTTGCCGGTGACGCTCACCTCGGCGTAGCTGTAGACGTCGACGTTGGAGCAGGACATGCCCACGCCGTCGGGCGGCGGCGGGTCGAAGAACGCGGTGTCCACGGCGTTGCCGCCGTTCGGGTTGTCCGTGGCCTGGTCGATCTCGCGGCGGAAGGTCATGGTGGACACGGGGCCGGTCACGAACTCGCTGTACGGGCTGGCCACCGGACCGCCCGACTCGACCGTCTTGTAGCGCACCACGTTCACGAGGTTCGCGTGCACGTCCGTGGCCAGCCAGACCACGTTCTTGACGCCCGCGTTCTGAAGCGAGTGAAGGACGAACTTGCGCTCGGCCTCGTAGCCCTCCCAGCGGTCGTACGGCAGCGCGTAGAACTGCTGGATCGGCAGTTCGTTGATGACCACCTTGAACTTGGCCTTCGACGCCTTCACCTGCTTGATGAACTTGTTGCGCTGCGCGACGCCGAGGAAGGTGCGCTTGGGGTCGTTGATCTTGTTCTTGCACTTCTGCGACACAGGCTGGTTGAACGACGGCACGAGGAGCGAGAACAGGTTGCGAGTGCTCTGCGGCGCCGTCGGCGCCAGGTCCGGCTGACCGGTGTCCGGGTTGTCGCAGGTGTGGTTGGCCGACGCCTTGGCGCTGCGGAACGAGCGCTCGTCGAGCCGGAAGACCTCGAGGTTCTTGCCCCAGCGCTGGTGGAGGTAGTCGCCGTCGGTGGTCGAGTACTTGACCGGCATGTACTCCCGGAACGCCTTGACCCCGGCCTTGTAGATCGTGTCGCCGAACTCGGGCCGCGAGAAGTCGTTGCGGAACTCGTGGTCGTCCCACTGGTTGTAGCCCGCCGCCGCCGCCCGCATCAGCTGGAGGTTCTTGACGGCGAGGTTGAGCTTGTACTTCGCGCGCTTTGCCGCGACGGTCTTCGCGAGGGCTCCCCTGCCGGGCACCTCGCTGTCCGAGTAGATCGTGTCGCCGAGGTTGACGTTGAAGTCGTTGCTCTCGAGGGCCATCCGGGCGTAGACCCCGAAGTTCAGGGCGCCGATGCCGTTGTTGCCCTTGAGCGAGTTGTAGAAGATGTTCGTCTGGCCGGGCTTGCGCTCGGCGTCGGCGTCACCGGACAGGCCGAAGCGGATCGCCTTGGCGGCGTCGGCCTTCGGCGGCGTGCGGAAGCGGCCCGTGGTGCTCGTGTTCGTGCCCTTGCGGAAGTGGTAGTAGTAGGCCGTTCCGGGCTTCAGCTGCTTGACGACGACCGAGACCGTGTTGTCGTTGGCCGGCTTGGCCTGGAGGTTGCCGATCTTCCGCTTGTCGCTCGACGTCGGACTCGTGGTGATCTCAAGGCGGATCGTCCCGGCCTTGTCCGAGCGGGTCCAGAGGAGCGCGGAGCTGCTGGTCACGTCGGCGGCCGCCACGCCGTACTTGAAGCCGGCGGCGGACGCCGGGACCGCGGACGCGGCGGTGAGGGCCAGGGCGCAGACGGCGACGACGAGCGCCCGGCGAAGGGAGGGGTACGTCCGCATCGGGGGCCGACTCTAGCGCCAGCCGCGCCGTCCCGCCCGAACGCTTAACAAAACCTCACGCGGCCTAGAAGCCGTTCGCCCTCAGCAGGTAGCCGTAGTAGCGGTTGGCCACCGGCGCGTGCTGCGGGTCGCCGGTGAAGCCGATCGACGGGTTGGCGGCGTTGTCGTCCGCCGCGTGCGCGACGAGCTGCCGGATCGTCTCCGCCGGCGTGCCCGTGCACGCGCCCACGGCGAAGCACAGCTCGGCCACGCCGGTCGCGTGCGGGGCCGACGTGCTGGTGCCGCTCTGAACCGAGTAGGTGCTGCCCCTGTACGTGGAGTTCAGGCAGACGCCCGGCTCGGCCACCGTGTGCGCCTGGTCCGCGGCGCTGCTCACCCAGTCGCTGAAGCTCGCGTACATGTCGTCGAGCTCGCCGGTCTTGCATGTGATCGAGCCGCCGCCGCCCGGCACGCCGTTCGCGTCGGACACCGCGGTCACGCTCAGCACCTCGTCGTAGCCCATCGGCGCCTGCGCGGCGGAGTTGGTCGAGATGTCGAGCGCCGAGTTGCCCATCGCGGTGACCCAGAGGATCCCGGCCGCCGTGGAGCGGCACATCGCCTGGTGGAGCGGGTCGGCGTTCGTGTTCCCGCAGTTGCCGTCGTCGGTCTTGGGCAGCGCCGACACCTGGCTGAAGTTCGCGACCTTGATGCCGAGCGCGGCGGCGTTGGCCGTGACCCAGTCCACGCCGCAGATCTGCGCCGAGCTCGTGCCGCTGCCCGCCGAGTCGAGCACGCGCACCGAGTAGACCGGCACGCCGGGCGCGAGGCCCACAACCCCGTAGGCGTCGTCCTTCGCCCCCACCACGCCGGCCACGAACGTCCCGTGGCCGTTCCCGTCGTTGATCGTGCCGTCGTTGGTGGAGCTGACGGCGCCGACGCAGTTCACGCCGCCAGCCACGTTGAGGTCGGGGTGCGCGGTGTCGATGCCGGTGTCGACGATCGCGACGGGCGGGCCGGCTGTCGCTCCGGCGTGGTCGTTCGAGACCTGGCTGGAGAGGTCGCCGTCGGCGCGGTCGATTCCGGTCGGCAGCGTCTGGGGCGTGTCCCACGACGGCGGCGGGGGCGGAGGCGGCGGCTTGGCCTTGCCCAGCAGGACATCGCCGCGCCGGTCCTGAACCACGTAGTCGACGCGCGGATCGGCCTGCACCACCGCGAGCGCGGCCGGCGGCAGCTGCGCCGCGTACCCGTTGAGCGCGTGGCCGTAGACGTGGATCACCTCCACTCCCGGCAGGGCCGTGACGGAAGCGACCGCGGACGTCAGGCTCGCACCGTCCTTCAGCACCACGATGTACTGGCCGGGGATGGGCTCGGAGTCGGCGCGCGCGGCGGCCGGCAGAGCCACGAAGAGCGAGCACAGCAGCACGGCGACGGCGCGGCGTCCGGACATTCAGGCCTCCGAGTAGGGGTACGCGAGCTGCGTAGTCCTCCCCTAAATGGGGCGTTTCAAAACCGGCCGACCGGGGATCAGGCCGCGAACTCGATCTCGCGGATGACCTTGGCGGGCACACCGGCGGCGATCGTGCCGGGCGGCACGTCCTTCGTGACCACGCTGTTGGCCCCGATCACGCAGCGGTCGCCGATGGTGACGCCGGTGTTGACCACGCAGTTCACGCCGAACCAGCAGTTCGAGCCGATCGTGGTCGGCCCCTTCGACGTGAACCCCTGCCAGGTGACCGGTACGTTCGGGTCGTCGTAGCGGTGAGCGGCGTCGGAGACGAAGCAGCCGTTGGCGAACATCGTGTGGTCGCCGATCGTCACGCGGTCCTGCGCCGCGATCATCGTGCCCATGTTGAGGAAGCAGCCCTCGCCGATCTCGACGCGGCCCGAGTCCGCGATCGTGAGCCAGCAGCCCGGCTCGAGCAGCGTCTGCTTGCCGATCGTCAGGCGGCCGTCGTCGAGCGACTCCAGCACGTTGCCCTGGACGGGGAAGCGGATGAACGCCTCGGCGCGCAGCATGTGGAGATGGATGCGGGCGCGGCGCCAGGGCAGGGCGTTGCGCTCGTACCAGAGCCACTTCTGCCAGTAGAGCTTGGCGCTCACGCAGCGGCCGCGAGCTTCTTCTTGCGCGCGCCGCCGCCACCACCGCCGCGGCGCCGGGCCGGGCGTTGCGCCGGCTCGACGATCCCATCGAGGAAGCGGCCGGTGTGCGAGCCCGGCGTGGCGGCCACCTGCTCGGGCGTTCCCTCCGCCACGATCGTGCCGCCCTCCTCTCCCCCCTCCGGCCCGAGGTCGATCAGCCGGTCGGCCGTCTTGATCACGTCGAGGTTGTGCTCGATCACCACGACGGTGTTGCCGGCGTCGACGAGCCGCCCGAGAACGTCCAGCAGCCGCTCCACGTCGGCGAAGTGGAGTCCGGTGGTGGGCTCGTCGAGGATGTAGAGCGTCCGCCCGGTGGCGACCTTGGACAGCTCGGTGGCGAGCTTCACGCGCTGCGCCTCGCCGCCCGACAGGGTCGTGGCGGGCTGGCCCAGGCGGATGTAGTCGAGCCCCACGTCGTGGAGCGTCTGGAGCCGCCGCCTGATCTTCGGGATGTGCTCGAAGAAGGTGAGCGCCTCCTCCACCGGCATCTCGAGCACGTCGGCGATCGTGCGGCCCTTGAAGCGCACGTCGAGGGTCTCGCGGTTGTAGCGCTTGCCGTGGCACTGCTCGCACGGCACGTACACGTCCGGCAGGAAGTGCATCTCGATCTTGATCTGGCCGTCGCCGCGGCACACCTCGCAGCGCCCGCCCTTCACGTTGAACGAGAAGCGGCCGGGCTTGTAGCCGCGGGCACGCGACTCCTGCGTGCGCGAGAAGAGCTCGCGGATGTGGCCGAAGACGCCCGTGTAGGTGGCGGGGTTCGACCGCGGCGTGCGCCCGATCGGCGACTGGTCGATGTTGATGATCTTGTCGACCTGCTCGAGGCCGGTCACGCGGCGGTGCGTGCCCGGGCGCATCTTCGCGCGGTGCAGCTTGTTGGCCACCGCCTTGTAGAGCACCTCGTTGACGAGCGTGGACTTGCCCGAGCCCGAGACGCCGGTCACGCAGCAGAGCACGCCGAGCGGGACCTTCACGTCGACCTTCCGCAGGTTGTGCTGCGCCGCGCCCTCGATCCCGATGTGCCCGGTCGGCCGCCGCCGCTTGGCCGGCACCTCGATCTCGCGCGTGCCTGCGAGGAACTGCCCCGTGAGCGAGTCGGCCACCCGCATGACCTCCTCCGGCGCGCCCTCGGCGATGATCCGGCCGCCGTGCTCGCCGGCGCCCGGCCCGAGGTCCACGAGGTGGTCCGCGGCGCGCATCGTGCCCTCGTCGTGCTCCACCACGATCACGGTGTTGCCCAGGTCGCGGAGGCGCTCGAGCGTGGCGATCAGCCGCGCGTTGTCGCGCTGGTGGAGGCCGATCGAGGGCTCGTCGAGGATGTAGAGGACTCCGACCAGGCTCGACCCGATCTGCGTGGCCAGGCGGATGCGCTGCGCCTCGCCGCCGGACAGGGTGCCCGCCGCGCGCTCGAGCGACAGGTAGCCGACGCCCACGTTGTCGAGGAAGCGCAGCCGCTCGTCGATCTCGCGCAGCACGAGCCGCGCGATCTGCCGCTCGGTGTCGCTCAGCTCGAGCGCGTCGAACCACTCGATCGTGCGCCGCGCGGACATCCGCGTGACCTCGTGGATCCCGAGCCCGCCGACGCGCACGGCCAGGCTCTCGGGACGCAGTCGCGCGCCGTGGCACTCCGGGCACGGCCGCACCGACATGTACTCCTCGATCTTCTCGCGGCTGTAGTCGGAGTCCGTCTCGCGGTAGCGGCGCTCGAGGTTCGGGACGATCCCCTCGAAGCTCGTGGTGTAGGAGCGGCGGCGGCCGAAGCGGTTGCGGTACGAGATGTAGAGGCGGTCGCCGCTCGTGCCGTAGAGGAAGCAGTCCTGGACGTCGTCGGACAGGTCGTACCACGCCGTGTCCATGTCGATCTCGTAGCGGTCGGCGATCGCCGAGGTCATCTGGTCGTAGTAGTTCGACGCCGAGGTGGCCCACGGCAGGATCGCTCCCTCGTTGAGCGTCAGGCTCGGGTCGGGCACGATGAGCTCGGGGTCGATCTCCATCTGCGTGCCCAGTCCCGTGCAGCGCGGGCAGGCGCCGTGCGGCGAGTTGAACGAGAACATCCGCGGCTCGAGCTCCGGCATCGAGGTGCCGCAGTGCAGGCAGGCGAAGCGCTCGGAGTAGGTCCTGACCTCACCGGTCGTCGGGGGGACCTCGCTCTGCGAGCCCCCACCCTCCGAGGGGACCAGCTCGATCTCGACCATCCCCTCGGCGATGCCGACCGCGGTCTCGATCGAGTCCGCCAGCCGCTTGCGGATGTCGGCGCGCATCATCAGCCGGTCCACCACGACCGCGATGTCGTGCTTGAACTTCTTGTCGAGGCTGATCTCTTCCTCGAGCCGGCGCAGCTCGCCGTCGACCTTCACGCGCGTGTAGCCGTCGGCGCGGAGCTCCTCGAACAGCTTTCCGTACTCGCCCTTGCGGCCGCGCACGATCGGCGCCAGCACCATGAAGCGCGTGCTCTCGGCCAGCGTCATCACCTGATCGATGATCTGCTCCGCCGACTGCGCGGCGATCGGGCGGTCGCAGTTCGGGCAGTGGGGATGGCCGATCCGCGCCCAGAGCAGCCGCAGGTAGTCGTAGATCTCGGTGACGGTGCCGACCGTTGAGCGCGGGTTGCGCGACGTGGTCTTCTGGTCGATCGAGATCGCCGGCGAGAGGCCCTCGATCGAGTCGACGTCGGGCTTGTCCATCTGGCCGAGGAACTGGCGCGCGTAGGCCGACAGCGACTCCACGTAGCGGCGCTGCCCCTCGGCGTAGATCGTGTCGAACGCCAGGCTCGACTTGCCGGAGCCGGACAGGCCCGTGATCACGATCAGGCCGTTGCGCGGCAGCCTGACATCCACGTCCTTGAGGTTGTGCTCTCGGGCTCCCGAGACCACGAGTTGGCCGGCCTGGTTCACATAAGCCAGTCTAGGCGGCGGGCACGCTAGCTTGAGAGCGCCCGTGCGCGCGAAACCGCTAATAGCGCTGGTTGGCGCCGCCTTCGTCTGCACTCTGACGACCGCCCCCGCCTCGGCGGCGGTGCG
>JBJMLK010000281.1:0-15312 GCA_045805345.1 Thermoleophilaceae bacterium
CCACAGCTGCGCCTGCTGCTGCTGGGTGCCTGCCTCCACGCGGCCACAGGTTACCGAAGGTCGATGCGCTGACGGCGCGAGTAGGCTGCCCGCGTGGAGGTCGATCGCCCCGGCCCCGGGGAGGAGCTGAACACCGGCGAGCAGAAGCCGGCGCGCCAGGCTGCCACTGCGATCGTGCTGCGCGACTCCTCGGGCGGCCCCGAGGTCCTGCTCGTGCAGCGCAACCCCGATTCGCGCTTCATGGGCGGCGCCTGGGTCTTCCCCGGCGGCGCCGTGCACGAGAGCGACGCGGGCCACGCCGGCGCCGCGCTCCGCGAGCTCGAGGAGGAGGCCGGCATGCGGCTGGCCGACGTCGAGCGGCTCGTGCCCTTCTCGCGCTGGATCACGCCCGCGGCGGTGAAGACCCGCTTCGACACGCTGTTCTTCGTCGCGGAGTCGCCGCCGGGCGCGGAGGTGACGGTCGACGGCGCCGAGTGCGTCGCCGCGCGCTGGATCCGGCCCGCCGACGCGCTCGCGGAGTTCCAGCGCGGCGAGCTCCTGCTCGTGTTCCCCACGATCAAGCACCTCGAGGAGCTGGAGGCGTTCGGCTCGGTGGCGGAAGCCGTCGAGGCCGCGCGAACGCGCGAGGTCACGCCGGTACAGCCGCGCGTGGTGGTCAGCGACGGCGCGGCGAAGGTCCTGATGCCCGGCGAGCCGGGGTATGACGACTGACCGGCGCCACGTGCCGGCGCAACCCGCGTAGCCGTCGCGGTTTAGGACTCCAGTGCGCCGGCTCGCTCTCACCGTTCCCATCGTCGTGGCCGTCCTGGCCGCGCTCGCCGGCATCGCGCTGGCAAAGGACTTCGTGGGCACGCCCCAGAACGACCACCTGATCGGCACCGCCCGGCCCGACGGGATGTGGGGCGAGGGCGGCGAGGACACGCTCACAGGCCGCAAGGGCAACGACTACCAGGAGGGCGGGCCCGGCAGCGACACGATCGTCGGCGGCAAGGGCGACGACCTGGCGATCGGCGGGAGCGGCAACGACCACATCCAGCTCGGGCCCGGAAACGACGTGACGTACGCCGGGCCGGGCGGCGACGAGATCCTGGGCGAGGCGGGCAGCGACGTGCTCCTGGGCCAGGTGGGGGATGACCGCCTGTACGGCGGGCCCGATCCCGACCGCCTCTACCCGGGCGACGGCACCGACTACGCGGACGGCGGCGAGGGGCCCGACCAGATCTTCGCCGGCAGCGGGACATCGGAGCTGATCGGCGGCCAGGGCAACGACACGATCGAGGGCCAGGACGGGACGTTCACGGTCGACGCGGGCGGCGGTCGCGACAAGGTCACGGTGGGCGCGGGCGACGACCACGTGGTGGGTGGCGTGGGCCACGACACCATCTCCGCGGGCCCCGGCAACGACACGATCGACGTGGACGACGGCCTCCGCGACCAGGTGAAGTGCGGCGAGGGAATCGACACGGTGACCGCCGACAAGAACGACGTGCTGAAGGACTGCGAGAAGGTCACGCGCTAGACCGGGTATAAACCCGGCCGTGGCGCAGGACGGCATGACGATCGCGGTTACCGGTCCCACCGGCGACCTGGGCATCGCGATGGTGTCCGCGCTCGAGCGCTCGCGGCGCGTGAAGAAGATCATCGGGATGGCGCGGCGTCCGTTCGACCCCGGCTCGCAGGGCTGGAAGAAGACCGAGTACCGGCAGGGCGACGTTCAGGACAAGGCGAGCGTGCGCGACGCCGTGAAGGGCGCCGACGTGGTGGTGCACCTGGCGTTCACGGTGATCGAGGCGAGCGCGAAGAGCTGGTCGATCAACGTGGACGGCTCGCAGAACGTGTTCGAGGCGGCCGTGGACGCCGGGGCGGAGCGCCTCTGTTACGCGTCGAGCGTCGCGGCCTACGGCTTCCATGACGACAACCCGGACTGGCTGACCGAGGACGTGCCGCCCCGCGGCACCGAGTCGATGCCGTACTCGCACCAGAAGGCCGAGGTCGAGAAGGTGCTCGGCCAGGTGCTGATGAAGACCGAGCGCACGGGCGCGTGGGTGTTCCGCCCCTGCATCGTCGCCGGCCCGACGGCCGACACCTTCCTGCGCGAGCTCCCCTACTTCCGCCTCGGCGATCGCCTGCCCGACGGCGTGATGCGCTTCCTCCAGGGCATGCCGATCCTCAAGCCCGTGATCCCGGACGCCGGGCCGCAGTTCCAGCTCGTGCACGAGGACGACGTGGCATCGGCGTTCGTTGCCGGCGCGCTGGGCCGCGGCAGCCCCGGGCCGTACAACCTCGCCGCGCGCGGCCGGCTGTCGCTGAGCGACGTGGCCGACGCCCTCGGCTGGTACGCCTTCCCGCTCCCCGACGCGGCCGTGAAGGGCACCGCCGAGGTGGTCACGCGCCTGCCCGGCCTGCCCGCCGAGTTCAGCTGGCTTCAGGCCGCCAAGAAGCCGGTGTGGATGCGCACCACGCGCGCGCAGAAGGAGCTGGGCTGGCGACCGAAGCACACCGCCAAGGCCACGCTGAAGCAGATGATCGACGCCTTCCGCGAGGAGAACGTCGACCGCGTGACGGACTAGCCCCGACCGGGCTTGCTAGAGCGCCGCGGCGAACAGCCCGGCGAAGTCGTCCTCGCTCGGGTCGCGCGGGTTGAGCAGCGTGCAGCCGTCGCCCATCGCGCCGTCGACCAGCTCCGGGATGCCGTCCTCGGGGACCCCGACGAGCGACAGGCGCGTGGGCAGCCCAAGTGAATCGACCAGCCCGGCCACGTGGGTGGCCAGCCGGTCGCCGACCTCGCCGTCGGAGCCGCCCGTCTCGATGCCGAGCACCTCGCTCACGTCGCGATAGCCGTCGGCCGCCGACCCACCGCCGGCCGCGTTGAAGCGGATCACGTGCGGCAGGTTGATCGCGTTGGCCACGCCGTGCGGCACGCCGAAGCGGCCGCCGCAGGGGTGCGACATCGAGTGCGTGGCGCCGAGGTTGATCGTGATCGCCAGCGACGCCGCCACCAGCATGTTGCCGCGCGCGTCGTCGTCGGCCGGCTGGTGCACCGCACGCTCGAGGTTGTCGCGGATCAGCCGCAGGGCGTGCAGAGCCGTGGCCTGCTCGTGCGGGCTCGAGTCGTTCGACACGTAGCCCTCGACGGCGTGCGTCATCGCGTCCATGCCCGTCGCCGCGGCGATCGCCGGTGGCAGCGTGGCGGTCGAGTCGGGGTCGAGGATCGCCAGCCGCGGGTAGAGCGGGAAGTCGGCCAGCTCGAGCTTGACCTTCGCCTGCTCGTCCTTGATCACGGCGGCGATCGAGACCTCCGAGCCCGTGCCGGCGGTGGTCGGCACGCAGGCGAGCGGGGCCAGCGGCAGGGGCCGGCCCATTCCGTCGTTCTCGCGCGGCAGCGTGAAGGCGCCCTCGTAGTCGTGCACCGACCCGCCGTGCGTGAGCAGCACGTCGGCCACCTTGGTGGTGTCCATCACCGAGCCGCCGCCGACGGCGAGGAACGAGTCGGCGCCGGCCTCCTTCGCGGCGGCCGCGCAGCTCTCCACCACGGCGGTGGACGAGTCCTGCGGCACCTCGTCGAAGACCCCCGCCACCTCCAGCCCGCCATCCTCCACGCCGCTCGCCACGCGGTCCACGAGGCCGGTGTCGCGGATCACCGCGTCGGTCACCAGGAAGACCCGCGCCGCGCCCTCCTTCGTCATCTCGAAGCCCGCCGACTCGAGCAGCCCGCGGCCCGAGATCACGCGCGTGGGCGCGACGTACTGCGCGAAGTCCTTGAACGGCGAGCGGCGGGCGCCGCCGTCGGTGCTCAGGCGGCCTCCATCAGGTCCTGGCGCCCGCCGTCCTCGAGCATCTTCTTGTAGCGCGGGAACACGGGCTTCACCAGCGGCACGAGCTTGAGGATCTTCGCCACGGGCCCCTTCGCCTTCATCTGCCCGCGCGCCAGCGCGACGGTCACGTTGACCTTGCCGAGCCAGAACCTGTGGGCCGTGTCGGCCTCCATCGTCATCAGCACCTCGGGCTCGAGGTCGCTCGAGCCGCAGTCCACCTGGGCGTCGGCGTCCTCCTGCATCCGTACCGTGATCTGCGACTCGGGCTTGGAGAACTGGTACTGGACGATCGTGTTGGCGCGCTGGAACTTCGGCCACAGCTCGTCGTCCTCGGCCAGGTCGAGGAAGAGCTGGCCTATGTAGCGGTAGACCTCTTGCTCATCTTTGAAGTAGGGCATGCGGCCATTCTCCACTACTTCGAAGCCAAGCGGTAGACGCCGCCGTTCAGCGACGTGGCGTACACGCGCCCGCGCGAGTCCTCCCCGAACGACGACAGGTTGGGCAGGCTCAGCGACGTGGCGCCGTTGCCGTGCGCCCCGTGGGCGGCCAGGCGCACCGAGTAGATCCGCGAGTTGCAGTTGTCGCCGTAGACGTAGCGCCCGTAGAGCGAGCCGAGGCTCCTGTCGCGCACCACGTAGCCGCCGATGATCGCGCAGAACCCGTGGCCGTGGCTGGGCGCGAGCTGCGGCTTGCGCGCGTGCCTCGCCGTGCCCGAGCGGAAGCGGCTGAAGCCCTCGAACACGCTCCAGCCGTAGTTCGCGCCCGGGCCGCGGTGGGGCGCGAAGTCGATCTCCTCGAACTCGTCCTGGCCCACGTCGCCGATCGTGAGCGCGCCCGTCCCCCGATCGAAGCTGAACCGGAACGGGTTTCGGAGCCCGTACGCCCAGATCTCCCGCCGGACGCCCCCCCGGTGGGCGAACGGGTTGCTCGACGGCACCCGGTAGCCGCCGCCGGGGCGTGGCTCGATCCGAATCAGCTTGGCGAGCAGCGTGTGCAGGCTCTGACCCGAGCGGAACGGATCGCCGCCGCCCCCTCCGTCGCCGAAGCCGGCGTAGAGCTTCCCGTCCGGCCCGGTCTGAAGCTGACCGCCGTTGTGGTTCGGGTAGGTGCGGTGGCCGACGCGCAGCACGCCCCGTCGCGAGCTCTTCGCCGCCACGTTCGGGTTGCCCTTCGAGCGGCGGAACTGCTCGATCCGGATGTCGCCGGTGTGATCGGTGAAGTACACGTAGAAGCGACCCGAGCTCCTGTAGCCGGGGGCGAACGCCATCGACAGGAGCCCGCGCTCCCCGCCCGACTCGACGTCGCGGCGGATGTCGAGGAACGGGCGGCTCTGCTCCTTGCCGTCGTGGATCAGGCGAATCCGCCCGGCCTGCTCGACCACGAACACGCGCGAGCTGTCGCCCGGCGGGCCGATCGCGTAGACGGGCGTGTCGAACGAGCCGATCCGCTTGAGCTGGACGCCCTTGACGGCGGCGGCGGGCTGGTCGTCGCCGTTGCCGCCGTGGCAGCCGACCAGGAGCACCACGAAAACGGTGATCAGTGCGGCGCGGCGGGGCACCCGGGTCAGGCTACGACGCGACCGCCTTGTAGTAACGCACGGCCAGCCCGGTGAGCAGCGTCTCGAAGCACTCCTCCACGCCCAGCCCGTTGTCGTCGGCGTAGCCGCGCAGGCCGCGCCGCTCGATCTCCTCGGCCTGGCCGATGACCTCCTCCACCAGATCGGGGTGACGATCGCTGAAGTACGCGCCCATCGAGTACAGGCTCGTGTCCATCAGCGACTCGAGGAAGTCGCCCTGCTCGCGGTCCGCCATTCGGCCGGGAGGTTAACGTTGCGGCCGTGGCCCGCCGCGACGACCTGATCGCCTTCCTCGACGAGTTGCTCGACTCCGCGAGCTTCGACGACTACGGGCCGAACGGCCTGCAGGTGGCCGGGAGCGACGAGGTGACGCACGTGGTGACCGGCGTATCCGCGCACCGCGAGCTGTTCGAGCGCGCGGCGGAGGCCGGCGCGGACATGGTGCTCTGCCACCACGGGATCCTCTGGGGCGGCGGTCCCGCGCCGGTCGACGCGCGCATGAAGGGCCGGCTCGTGCCGCTCTTCGACGCGGACATGTCGCTGGCGGCCTATCACCTGCCGCTCGACGCGCACCCGGAGGTCGGCAACAACGCGCTGATCTGCCACGCCCTCGGGCTGCGCCGCGGCGAGGCGTTCGGCGAGGCGCGCGGGCGGCCGATCGGCTTCGTCGGCCACGCCGAGGAGCCGTTGCCGCTCGAGGCGCTCGCCGAGCGCTGCTGCTCCACCTTCTCACGCGACCCGCTGGTGTTCGCGGGCGACGGCCGTCCGCTGCGGCGGGTGGGCATCGTGTCCGGCGGCGGCGGCGGGAGCATGGCCGACGCGATCCGCCTCGGCCTCGACGCCCTGCTCACCGGCGAGCCCGAGGAGCCCGCGATGGCCGACGCGCGCGAGACGGGCGTGGCCTTCCTGGCCTGCGGCCACTACGCGACCGAGACGTTCGGCGTGCGCCGGCTGGGCGAGCTGCTGGCGGAGCGGTTCGGGGTTGCTCACACCTTCGTCGAGGTCCCGAACCCCGTCTAGCCCCCCGCCCCCGCGGATTCGCCCCTGGAAACAGCGCATTTTGCGCCACGGACGTTGCGCCGTCCGTCGCAAGAGGTAACAATTGCGTCGGCGATCGTAAGCGACGGAGGGAGACAAACTCCATGGCGATCCACCTGACGCCCACCGAGCTCGCGCGTGAAGCAGGCATGCACCGCAGAGAAGTCATCGTGAAGTGCATGGAGCTCGGGGTGCCGATCTTCCAGGGAAGGATCGACAAGACGCTCTTCCTGTCCTCGTTGAAGGAAGCGCAGAGCCGTACCGCCGGACCGCAGCTCGCCAGCGCGTAGAGCGCCCAGCCACATAGACTTCCAACCTCCCGCAAGCTCCCTGGGAGGATTGATGGAAGCAGCCGTTCCCGCGCTCGACCTCGGGACCGGGACGCCCACCATGGCGGCCCAGCTCCCCGCCGACGCCGCCAAGCACTCGGGCAAGCCGGCCCTTCGCCACAAGGTCGGCGACGAGTGGCGCGACATCTCGTACGACGAGCTCGGCGAGGCGGTGCGCGAGATCGCCCTCGGGCTCGTCGACCTGGGCATCGAGCACCGCGACCGCGTCGCGATCCTCAGCCACACCCGGCCCGAGTGGACGCTCTGCAACTTCGGCATCCTCACCGCCGCCGCGACGTCGGTCTCGATCTACCAGACCAACTCGCCCGACGAGTGCCACTACGTGCTCGACCACTCGGAGTCGCGCGCGGTGTTCGTGGAGGACGGGGAGCAGCTCGCAAAGATCCGCGAGGTCGAGGACCAGCTGCCGAGGCTCGAGCACGTGATCGTGATCGCCCCCGAGGACGGCCTCGACATCGGCGACGCGCTGTCGCTCGACCAGCTGCGCGAGCGCGGCCGCGCGCGCGACGCCTCGGAGTGGGAGCGGAGGATCGACGCCGTCACGCCGGACGACCCGTGCGTCTTCATCTACACGTCGGGCACCACCGGCCCGCCCAAGGGCTGCGTGATCACCCATGGCAACTACGTGGCCATCCGCGACATGATCTTCCGCGAGGGGACGCTCGGGACCGACGAGCTGATCTACCTCTTCCTCCCGCTCGCGCACTCGTTCGCGCTGCTGATCCAGTTCATCTCGCTGGACCTGGGCAACGTCCTCGCCTACTGGGAGAAGGATCCGCAGAAGGTGATCCCCAATCTGATGGAGGTCAAGCCGACCTACTTCCCGTCGGTGCCGCGGATCTTCGAGAAGCTCTACACGCTCGCGATGGCGAACGCCGAGGATCCCGAGCTGCTGCGCAAGGCGGTCGACGTAGGCATGCGCGTGCGTCAGATGCGCGAGCGCGGCGAGGACGTGCCGAGCGAGCTGCAGGGCCACTTCGACCAGGCGGAGGAGAAGCTCTTCAAGAACGTTCGCGCCCTCTTCGGCGGCCGCATGCGCTACTGCGCGAGCGGCGCCGCCCCGATCGCGAAGGAGATCCTCGAGTTCTTCTACGCCTGCGGCGTACCGGTGCTCGAGGGCTGGGGGATGACCGAGACCTCGACGGCCGCGACGGTCAACCGCCCGGAGGACTACCGGCTCGGCTCGGTGGGCAAGCCGCTGCCGGGCGTGGAGGTGAAGATCGCGGACGACGGCGAGATCCTGCTCCGCGGCGCCAACATCTTCCGCGAGTACTACCGCAACGAGGAGGCCACCCGCGAGGCGCTCGAGGACGGCTGGCTGCACACCGGCGACGTCGGCCGGATCGACGACGACGGCTTCCTCTACATCACGGGGCGCATCAAGGACATCATCATCACCGCGGGCGGCAAGAACATCACGCCCGCGAATCTCGAGAACGACGTCAAGCAGTGCCGCTGGGTGTCGCAGTGCGTGGTGATCGGCGACCGCAGGCCGTACCTGGTCGCGCTCGTGACGCTCGACCCGGAGGAGCTGCCCGCGTTCGCGCAGGAGCACGGCCTCGAGGCGGACGAGGTGCCGGCCTCCGAGGCCATGCGCGCCGAGGTCCAGCGGGCGATCGACGAGACCAACGAGAAGGTCGGCCGCGTGGAGCAGATCAAGAAGTTCGAGATCCTGCCCCACGACCTCTCGCAGCCAACCGGAGAGCTGACTCCGACGTTGAAGGTAAAGCGCAACGTGGTGGCCGAGAAGTACGCGGACCGGATCGAAGCGCTGTACGCGGCGTAAGTTCGGACTTAAATAGCTAGAGTCGGCGTCTTCATGGCGAGCAACGATCCAACCGACACCGGCGGCCTCTTCGTCGGGCGCCGTCCCGGCACCGCCCCGATGCGGTACCGGCCCAAGCCGCCCACCGCGGGCAAGGGCCGCCAGCGCGCCGACCAGGGCTTCGCCTGGTTCCTGCTCGCCATTGAGATCCTGCTCTGCGTCTCGATCTGGGGCCCGCAGCCGATGGCGTGGCTCTGGGTCGGCTCGCACGTGAAGTACTGGACCGACTCGATCAGCGCCGGCATCGTGAGCGCGTTCGCCGGAATGCTCCTCACGCTGTTCGTGACCCTCGCGATCGCCAAGCGCGTGGATCACGCCTGGAAGCTCGTGCGGCGCGCCGGCGGCATCGAGCAGGAGCGCGGCGCGCTCGAGCGGATCATGCTCGTCGCGCTCGTGATCGCCGGCGCCGGCTTCGTGTTCTGGTTCTTCATCATCGCGGGGCCAGGACCCGAGCTCGCGCCCAGGCAGTAGCGCGAAGGACCAGCCTCCGCGCATGGGCCTCCTCGACTACTACCGCCAGTTCGACGACGTCGACCAGGAGTCGATCAACAAGGGGCTGCGCGAGCGCCGCCGCCGCGAGCGCGAGCTGGCGCTGGCCGAGGTGCCGACGATCGACCTCTCGAACACCGAGTGGCCCGACTTCCCCCACTCCGAGATCATGAACGCGGCGATCTACGCCGCCCGCGGGCGCGTGAACAGCTACCCGGACCGTCACGCCGGGCGCGTGCGACGGCTGCTGGCGGAGCGCCACGGCGTCGAGGCCGAGCAGATCGTGATCGGCAATGGGGCGGCCGAGCTGCTTCACGCCACCGCGCTCGTCCTGCTGGGCGAGGGCGACGAGCTGGTCACGCCGTGGCCCTCGTACCCGCTCTATCCGCTGATGGCGCAACGCGCCGGCGGCCGGCCGGTGGCTGTCGACCTGGCGAGCGACGGCGGCGCCGACACCGACGCTCTCCTCGCGGCCGTGACCGAGAGCACGCGCGTGGTGGTGCTCTGCAACCCGAACGACCCCACCGGCAGCTACATGCCGGCTGAGCGGGTGGCGGCGCTCGCCCGCGCACTGCCGGAGCACGTGCACCTGCTTGTGGACGAGGCCTACGTGGAGTTCCAGGACGTCGAGCCGCGCGACTCGGTGCTGCGCCTGGTCGACGCCTTCCCGCGGATCGTCGTCTTCCGGACGTTCTCGAAGGTCTACGGCCTGTCGGGACTCCGGGCTGGCTACGCCGTCGCCTCGCCCGCGGACGCGTCGCTGCTCGCGTCGATATCGCCCGCACTCGGCATCAACGTGCTCACCCAGGCCGGGATCGCGTACGCGCTCGAGATGGGCGACGGCGAGATCGAGCGGCGCCGCGAGCTCGTGGCCGAGCAGCGGGCCCGCCTGCTGGACGAGCTGCACGAGCTGCCGGTGGACGCGCCGGCCTCGCAGGCCAACTTCGTGTGGCTGACCGCCGCCGGCCTGACCGGCGCGCAGCTCGCGGCGGGCATGGAGGAGGCGAAGGTGCTGGTGGCGCCGGGGGCGCCGCTCGGCGCCGACGACCACGTGCGCGCATCGATCCGCGGCCGCGCCGCCACCGACCGGCTGCTGCACGCGCTGCGCGAGGCCACCGGCTCGGTCTAGTCCGGCACGCCGTCCGATACGACCGCCGCGCCTCTTACGCTGCGCGGTAAATGGCCGACAATCGCTTAAGACCCACCGGCAGGGCGTGGGGCGTGTTGGGGGTGATCGGCCTGGTCGCGATTGTGCTGCTGGTCCTGCTGATCGGCTGGATCTCAGGCTTCGACAAGACCAGCGGCGGCGAGATCGCCATCGTCCGCAACGGCGGCATGTTCGACAACCACAAGGTCCGCCAGGTCATCTCGCCGGCGTCCGGCCTCGTCTACGCGGGCATGTGGTCGGACGTCCACAAGTATCCGGCCCAGCAGCGCTTCTACACGATCTCGGCCAACCCCAACGAGGGCGACGCCGGAACGGTCGACGTGGTCCACGTGCCCACCAGCGACGGCGTGTTCGTCGGCATCGAGGGCACGCTCTACTTCACGCTCAACACCGACACCGCCGGCTGCCAGGGCACGAACTCCTCGAACCTCCAGCGCCGTCACCCGGCGTGCCCGATCGCCGAGTTCGACAACCGCTTCGGCACGCGCACCTTCGGCGGCTACCACCCGTACGAGGGCGAGGCGGGCTGGGACAACTTCCTCAACCAGGTGATCCGGCCGGTGATCGACAACAACCTGCGCGAGCAGATCGGCAACTTCCCGTGCCAGGAGCTGATCTCCTCGTGCGCGCTCGTGCAGAACCAGGGCAACGTTCGCAACGTGTCCGCCGCGCAGGGCAAGAAGAACAACGCCAACATCATCGCGATCCAGAACGCGATCAACACCTCGCTGCGGGCCGACCTGCACAGCGAGCTGGGCGGCGAGTACCTCACGGGGCTGCGGTTCATCCTGCGCGGCGTCACGCTCCCGCCGCAGGTGCAGAGCGCGGTGGACGACGCCCAGGCGGCCTTCGGCGCGGTCTCGCTCAGCGAGGCGCACGTGAAGCAGGCGGCGCTCGACGCCAAGGCCAACCGGATCCGCCAGAGCGGCTACCGCGGCTGCCCCGCCTGCGCGAAGATCGACCAGCTCAAGGCGATACCGCCCACCATCCGCACGTTCGCCCCCGGCGGGTCGTTCGCGGTCACCCCCTAGACCGTGCGCGTCCTGGCGATCATCCTGGCGATCGTCGTCGTGCTCGTGCTCTTCTGGCTCGCGCGTCAGGTGCTGGCGCGCGCCGCCGCCCGGCAGGCAGCGGAGGCGCGCTGGGAGCCGACGCACCACTCGCTGCCCGACGGCGGCGTGGAGGTCTGCCTCGAGCGCGCCGGCGAGCAGCCGCTCCCCCTCGCCCGGCTCGACCCGCTGGCCGCGGACTTCGACGACCGCCTCCACGAGGCGATGGCCGAGGCCCGCGCCCGCGCGGCGGCGCTCAACTCGGAGCGCCCCGCGCTCGGTCGCTGAGGGTCAGGAGGCCCACTCCGCCAGCTCGCGCACCTGCGTGAGCCGGATCGAGTTCCCCGACGGGTCGCGGAGCCCCGAGTCCACTCCGTAGGGGCGCTCCTCGGGCGCCTCCGTGAACTCCACGCCCCGGGAGCGCAGCTCCTCGTACGACGCCTGGCAGTCGTCGGTGGTGAGGAAGAGCGTGCCGGCGAAGCCCTTCGCGACGAGCTCGCGGACCTGTGCCGCGGTTGCCGCGTCCATGACCGGCTCGTCCGGGATGGCCATCAGCACGACCGCCACCTCGGGCTGGTCCGGAGGCCCGACGGTCAGCCAGCGGAAGTTGCCCATCTCGGGCAGCGTCACGTCCGAGCGAACCTCCATCCCGAGCTTCTCGGTGTAGAAGGCGAGCGCCTCGTCCTGGTCCAGCACCCACATCTGCGCGTTGGCGATCCTGATCATCTTCTTCTCCTACGTGTTGGATTCAACGTGGTCGCCAAGCTAATCCCGCGCGGCGCCGCTGTCTTCTCGAAACGTGCGGCGTTGCGGGCGGCCGAACGCGCGGACCATGCACGCGGGCACCAGCGCGCGGTCGGCGGCGGGCGGGTGGGACGCGCGGTAGGCGGCCGGCGACATTCCGTACGTGCGCGTGAAGCTCGAGGTGAACGAGCCGAGGCTCTGGAGCCCGACCGAGAAGCAGACGTCCGCGATCGACCGGTCGGTCGTGAGCAGCAGCGACGCCGCGCGCTCGAGCCGCCGGGTCAGGAGATAGCCGTGCGGCGACTCGCCGAACGCGCGGCGGAACTCGCGGCTGAAGTGCGCACGCGAGAGCCCCGCGGCGCCGGCCAGGTCGTCCACGCCCAGCGGCTCGAAGTAGCGCGCGTCGGCCAGGTCCTTGGCGCGGAGCAGGTGGCGGGCGGGGGGCGCGTAGGCCATCGCTTCCAGTATGCCGCCCGGGCGGGTAGCGTCCCGGGCCGATGAGCAGCAACGTACTGGTCGACCGCCTCCAGTTCACGCTCACGGTCACCTTCCACTACCTGTTCCCGATCCTCACGATGGGCCTCGCGCTGTTCATCGCGTGGCTCAAGACGGTTGCCTACCTCGGCCGGGACGACCACCGGCTGCGACCGTTCCGCAAGAGCGGCGAGGAGCGCGACGAGTACGAGGCGGCGGCTCGCTTCTGGGCCAAGATCTTCGCCGTCAACTTCGCCGTCGGAGTCGTGACCGGGATCCCGCTCGAGTTCCAGTTCGGCACCAACTGGGCCAGGTTCTCGAACTACGCCGGCGGGGTGATCGGCCAGACGCTGGCGATGGAGGGGGTCTTCGCGTTCTTCGCCGAGTCGGTCTTCCTCGGGGTCTTCCTGGCCGGCCGCGAGCGGGTGAGCGCGCGAGTGCATTGGATCTCCGCGCTGTTCGTGTTCGCCGGGTCGTGGCTGTCGGGCTTCTTCATCATCGCCACGAACGCCTGGATGCAGCACCCGGTCGCGTACTCCCGCGCGGGCGACAAGCTTCAGCTCGACTCGCTCTGGGGCCTGCTCACCAACCCCTGGCTGCCCTGGCAGTACCTGCACAACATGAGCGGCGCCGCGATCACCGGCGCGTTCGTGCTGGCGGCGATGGGCGCGTTCTTCCTGCTCACCGGCCGCCACCAGGCCTTCGCGCGCGTCAGCGTCCGGGTGGGCGTGGTCGGCGCGCTGATCTTCTGCACGCTCCAGATCTTCCCCACCGGCGACCGCGCGGGTGAGGACGTGGCGGTCCACCAGCCGTCGACGTTCGCCGCGATGGAGGGGATCTTCAAGACCGAGAAGGGCGCGCCGCTCGTGATCATCGGCAACCCCGACACCGAGAAGCGTCGGCTCGACTCGTCGCTCGGCCTGCCCCACTTCCTCTCGTTCCTCACGTCGAAGCGCTGGAACGACACGACCAAGGGGCTGAACGAGATCCCCGAGCACGACTGGCCCGACTCGGTGCCGCTCGTCTACTACGCGTACCACATCATGGCCGGGCTCGGCACGATCCTGCTGCTGATCGCGCTGCTCGGCGTGCTCCTGCTCCGGCGCGGCCGGCTCTACAGCTCGCGGCCGATGCTGTGGGCGCTGATGCTGGCGTTCCCGTTCACCTACATCGCCAACATCGCGGGCTGGGTGACCGCCGAGGCCGGGCGGCAGCCGTGGGTGGTCTGGGGCCTTCTGCGCACCAAGGACGCCGCGTCGCCGGCGGACTCGGTGCCGGCGGGCACCGGCATCTTCACGCTGCTGGGCTTCGCGGGGCTCTACCTGTTCGTCGGGATCCTTTTCGTGGTCCTGATCCTGAGGATCGTGGCCAAGGGACCCGACGAGGCGGAGCTGCCGACCACATCGACGCGCGCCGCCGCGGACCTGGCCTGATGCCGACCGCCTGGTTCTGGTTCCTTGCGCTGATGGTCACGGTCTACGTGATCCTCGACGGCTTCGACCTCGGCGTCGGCGCGCTGCACCTCGTGCTGGCGCGGAGCGAGCCCGAGCGCGAGGAGGCGACGGCGGCGATCGGCCCGGTCTGGAACGGCAACGAGGTCTGGCTGATCGCGGCGGGCGGAGTGCTGTTCATGGCGTTCCCGAAGGCGTACGCCAGCGCGTTCAGCGGGCTCTACTTCGGCCTGATCCTGGTCCTGTGGCTGCTGTTGGGCCGCGGCCTGGCGCTCGAGCTGCGCCACCAGATCGCCCACCCGCTGTGGCGCACGGCGTGCGACACCGTCTTCGCCCTCTCCTCCGGGGCGCTGGCGCTCGTGTTCGGCGTGGCGCTCGGCAACGTGGTGCGCGGCGTGCCGCTCCGCCCCGACGGCTACTTCAGCCTGCCGCTGTTCCACATCCTCAACTGGTACGCGCTGCTGGTGGGCGTCTTCGGGCTCGTGGTGCTGTGCGCGCACGGGGCGAGCTTCCTGGCGCTGCGCGGGAGCGGCCAGCTGGCGGCGCGCGCCCGGACGTGGGCACGTCGGCTCGTGTGGGCCGAGGCCGCGCTGTTCGTGGCGATGATCGGCCCCACCTACGCCGTGCGCGACGAGATGCTCACGAACCTCGTCGACCAGCCGTGGAAGCTGATCTTCCCGCTGACCGCCGCGGGCGCGCTGGTGGCGATGGTCGTGTGGCAGCGCCGCGGCGACTGGGGGCGGGCGTTCGCGGGCTCGGCGCTGTTCATCGCCGGCCTCTTGACCACGATGGCCGCGGCGCTCTACCCCTACGTGCTGCCGGCGCGCGACGGGGACCCGTTCGGGTTGACCGTGCACAACGCGGCCTCCGGCCACCACTCGCTCACCACCGCGCTCGTGTGGTGGCCGCTCGGCATGGTGCTGGCGGTCACCTACTTCGTCTACGCGTACCGGATGTTCTTCCGAGCCAAGGAGGCGTGATGGCGATTAGCGCCGTAGGAGCGGCTACGCGTCCTCGGACTGCCTGAGCAGCGCGCCGGTCGTCTGCTCGAGGATCCGGCGCCAGGCCCGGGTGCGCTCCTTCTCGGCGTCGAAGTGCTTGATGACCTTGCGCACGCGAGTGGCGGAGATCTCGATCCCGTGCTTGGCGCACACCGTGCGCAGCCGGTCGTAGTCCTTGGCGAGCTGGAGCGTGACCGACTCGAAGCCGTGCCGCGCGATCTCCACGCGGCGGGCGAAGTTCATGATGTTGGTGTCGAACATCAGCTCGTCGTTGGGGTCGGGCTCGATCAGGATGATGTCCACGCCCGGGTACTTCTCCTGCCAGTGCGCCA
>JBJMLK010000282.1:0-8584 GCA_045805345.1 Thermoleophilaceae bacterium
GACGATCGACGAGCCGGGCCCCGTGTGGCGCGCTAGCACGCAGGTCGACGGCGCGACCAACCTGTGGGCACTGTCCTGTCCCACCGCGACGCACTGCGCGGCGGTCGACATTTTCGGAGGCGGGCCGCTGACCACGACCGACGTGACGGCCGCGGACCCGGTCTGGAACAGGGCCACCGCGCCGTGGGGGGGCCTCAGCGAGATCAGCTGTCCCTCGGTTGACCTCTGCGTAGCGGCGGACCCCCTCGGCAACTTCATCTGGTCGACGAACCCCTTCGCGGCGTCGCCGGTCTGGAACGGGCTGAGCCAGGTCGGCAACCCCATCGCCTGCTCCTCGCCGACGTTCTGCGTGGCGGGGCGCGGTTTCTTCGTGCGCACGTCCACCACGCCGGGGACGTGGTCGGCGCTCGTCTCGGTGATGAGCCCATTCGGGTCGATCTCCTCGGTGGCCTGCGCGGGCGACCGTCTGTGCCTGGTCGGCAACGACCTCGGTGACGTGGCCTTCGGGGTGGCTGTCCCGCAGAACAAGGTCCGCCCGACCGTGAAGGGCGTCGCCAAGGTCGGCTCCACGCTGACAGCCGCTCACGGGACCTGGACCGGTGTCCCCGCGACCACGCTGCAGTGGAAGCGGTGCGGCCCGGTGGGCGGCAAGTGCGCGGCGATCCATGGTGCCACCGGCTCGAAGTACAAGGTGTCCGCGGCCGACGTCAAGCACACCCTGCGGGTCGTTGAGACCGCGAGCAACGCGGGTGGCCGCGCCACGGCCTCCGCGGTGACGGCTTTTGTCCCGCCCGTCATGACCAGGGCGCTGCTGCGGAAGGCGCTCCGCCCGCGCTTCAGCTTCCGCTTCACGACCCCGGTGGCCGGCACGCTGGTCGTGCGCTGGCACTCGATCAAGACCAAGACGAAGAAGGCCGTCCTGCTCGCCAGCGGCCGGCGGAAGTTCGCCAAGCCCGGCACGGGCCAGATCAAGATGACGCCCACCGCGAAGGGCGAGCAGATCCTGGTCAAGGGAAAGAAGGTCGACGTCACCGCGAAGGCCAAGTTCACGCCGCTCAGCGGCAAGGCCCTGACGGTCTCCAAGAAGCTGACCGTGAAGCGCTAGTCAGCGCGCCGCGGCTCGGTGCACGGTCTCGCAGTCGCCCGCCACCGTGTCCCACGGATCGGCGTACACCACGTCGTGCCCGGTCCCGCAGTGGATCGTGTCCGGGTAGTAGTGGCTCCCGCCTCGCGCGCGCATCACGTCGTCGCCGCCCTCCCCGTGCAGCTCGGCGTCACCGTCGGTGCTGAAGATCTCGTCATCGCCCCCGCGCCCGTAGGCGAACGATTGTTCGACGAGCGGGTCCGGCACGATGCGGTCCGCCCCGTCGCTGCCGAGGTAGCGGTAGCCGCCGCGGCAACCCGAGTCCGGCGCGTCGCTGACGGGCTGGCAGTAGGGCCTGCCGACCACCTCGCAGTCGTGTGCGACGGTGTCGTGCTGGTCGGCGAGCACGCTGTCGCTGCCCGCGCCGCAGCGGATCGTGTCGTGTCCCTGCGGGTAGAGCAGACCGCTGTCGGTGCCCACGCTCTCGATGAGGCCGCCCGCGATGTGGTCGTCGCCGCGACCGCCGATGAGCTGGTCGGCACCGAGGTCGCCGAACAGGTCCGACCCTCGCGGGGAGCCGCGCAGAGTGTCGGCCGCGCGGCTGCCGCGCTGGTTCTCCACGTCACGGTGAACGTTGTCGCGACCGGCTGCGCCGTCGTCGGCCTTACGGTTCGCGGAGATCGTCACGGCCTGCTTGCTGTTCGTGTACTCGATCGAGTCGATCCCCCCGCCGCCGGAGTACTCGAATGGCGCGGGCAGGTTGGTGGCGGGGAAAAGCCGGTCGGCGCCGCCGCGCAGCGTCACGCGGATCCGGTCGACGCCGTCGGGGTCGCAGATCGCGTCGTGGCCGTCCCGCCTGCAACCCGGCCCGAGGTCTGCCCGCACGTCCTTACGGCCGAAGCCTCCGCTGTCGTGCAGCCTGTAGTCGCCGGCGTCGGTCAGCGAGATCTCGAGCCAGTTGACCTCCCCGGGCCCCGCCGAGTAGCGCAGCGCCCCGTCGCTCTCGCCGGCCGTGGCGGCGCTCGCGACGCCCGGCGCCGCACCCAGCGCGACGGCCACCACGAGTCCGGCGAGCACCCCAGGCATCCGCATGCTCGATAAACACGCAAAGCTGCGTATATGTTGCGCGGCGAGCCCTCGCATTCGGACGCGGCGTGAGGTACGTTCCTTCGTATGAGGCGATGGGTGGCCCCCATCATCGCCGCGGCAGCGGCCTGTCTCGCGGTGCCGGGCGTCGCAGCCGCCGATCCCACGGTGGTCCTGGAGCCGAAGTGCTCGATCGCCGAGGACGGGAGCCAGAACTACGACGTGACCTTCGGCGTTACCGGGTTCCCGCCGTCCACGGCCTTCGACGGCGACATCGAGTTCCAGGAGATCCAGCCCGATGGGAGCCTGAAACCGTCCTTCGGCGCCAGCGCCACGGCGACCACGGAGGCGGACGGGACCTGGATCCGGTCGCTCGGCGTCCAGGGGAGACCGACGGTGGCCACGCTGACGATCAACTCCGACCTGCTGCCCGGCGGTACCGAGACCAAGTCGGTGAGCGCGGCGTGCGAGAAGCCGCCCAGCGAGCCGACCCCGCCGCCGCCGGCACGGGCGGGGCGCCGCCCGAAGCTCACGAAGCAGTGCCGGCACGGCGGCTACCGCCGGTTCGGCTTCAAGACGAAGCGCCGCTGCGTGGCCTACGTGCGCCGCGGCCCGCCGACGCGCTAGCCAGGTCAGCACGCGAACACCGACCCTTTTGGGGCGCCGGGGCACCGCTACTATGCCTCGCCATGACCCGCCTGGCAGGGATGGTCTCAACTCTGGTGGCACTCGTCGCGGTGGTCGTTATCGGGCCCGCCACCGCCACCGCGGCTCAGAGCCCCAACCCGAAGCCCGTGAGCGGGCGGAACTTCGTGGGCGCGCAGATCGACGCGTCGATCGACCCGTACAAGCAGCTCAACCTGCTCTCGACGCGCGTCGTGAACGACGGCAAGACGCTGAACGTGTGGCTGGTGTCGAGGCCGAAGAACTGCGGCGGCTGGGACTTGGCCACCGCCAAGCTGCCGATCGCCGACGACGGGACGTTCCACGGGACCCTGACCTTCGGCACGGCGCCGGCCAACGTGCGCGGCACCGCCACCTTCAAGGGTCACTTCGCCACCACCAAGCGCAACGGACTGGTGGCGCTCACCACCATCCGCTCGCGCTTCGCAAGCCCCAACAACTGCGACACGGGGACCGTTCACATCAAGGCGATCAGCCCGCGGCACGGCCACAAGGGCGGCGGCCAGCCGGCGCCCAACGCGCTCTTCGTGGGCATGACCAGTCAGAGCTCGGCGCGGATCGAGGTCAAGCTGCCGATGCTGGCCCTCATCTCCGCCGACGGCACGAAGGTCAAGCGCTTCGTGGCCGACACCAACGTCAGGTGCAAGTCGGGTCGCCCGGCCGGCGGGCTCTTCCGGATCCGCGACATCCCGATCAAGGACGATGCGTTCAACGGCGTGACGGGGGACACGGAGCCGGTCCAGGGGACCGACCGGAAGCGGACGATCGTGCTGGGCGCGACGGGGACGTTCGGTGAGCGCATCCTCACCGGCACGTGGCGGGTGCACCAGGTCGAGACCGACCCGTACTCGATCAACGACGATTGCGACACCGGCGACCTGAAGTACGTAGCCGCGCGCGTCAGGTAGACGCGCCCGCGTTTCCTAACATCTCCGCGTGATCGACGCTCCACGCAGGGCGGCCATCCTCGGCGGCAACCGGATCCCGTTCGCGCGGCGCGACCGCGAGTACGCGCACGCCTCGAACCAGGACATGCTCACCGCCGCGCTCGACGGGCTCGTCGGGCGGTTCGGGCTCCAGGGCGTGCGGATGGGCGAGGTGGCGGCCGGCGGGGTGCTGAAGCGCAGCCGCGACTTCAACCTCACGCGCGAATCCGTGCTCGGCAGCGCACTGGCGCCCGAGACGCCGGCGTACGACGTGCAGCAGGCGTGCGGCACCGGGCTCGAGACCACCATCCACGTGGCCAACAAGATCGCGCTCAGGCAGATCGAGTGCGGCGTGGCGGGCGGGTACGACACCACCAGCGACGCGCCGATCGAGGTGAGCGACGACCTGCGCCGCCTGCTGCTCGACTTGAATCGCGCGCGGTCGTCCGCGGACCGGCTCAAGCTGCTCGGGCGCCTGCGGCCGGGACAGCTCGTCCCCAACCCGCCGCGCAACGAGGAGCCGCGCACGGGGCTCTCGATGGGGGAGCACCAGGCGATCTCGACCAAGCGCTGGGGGATCTCGCGCGCGGAGCAGGACGAGCTGGCGGCCGAGAGCCACCAGCGCCTGGCCGCCGCCTACGACCGCGGCTTCTTCGACGACCTGATCACGCCGTTCCTCGGCCTCGAGCGCGACGGCAACCTGCGGCCCGACACCTCGGTCGAGAAGCTGGCCAAGCTGAAGCCCGTATTCGGCGGCGACGGGGACGACGCGACGATGACCGCCGGCAACTCCACGCCGCTGACCGACGGCGCCGCGACCGTGCTGGCCAGCGACGCGTGGGCGGCCGAGCGGTCGCTGCCGGTGCAGGCGCACCTGGTGGACGCGGAGACCGGCGCGGTGGACTTCGTGCACGGTGGCGACGACCTGCTGGCCGCGCCGCTCTTCGCGGTGCCGCGGCTGCTCGACCGAAACGGCCTGAGCCTCCAGGACTTCGACTTCTACGAGATCCACGAGGCGTTCGCCTCCCAGGTCCTGATGACGCTCAGGGCGTGGGAGGACCCGGCGTTCTGCTCGGAGCGGCTCGGGCGCGAGCAGCCGCTGGGGTCGATCGACCGCGCGAAGCTCAACGTGAACGGCTCGTCGCTCGCCGCCGGGCACCCGTTCGGCGCCACGGGCGGGCGCGTGGTGGCCACGCTCGCCAAGCTGCTGGCCGAGCGTGGGTCCGGCCGCGGCCTGATCTCGATCTGCGCGGCGGGCGGCCAGGGCGTGACGGCGATCCTCGAGCGTGAGGCGTGAGCCAGGACCGCTACCAGCAGGTGGCCAACTCCGCACTCGGCGGCGCGCTGGCCAAGCGCCTCGGCCTGCCGGCGCCGCCGCTCCTCGAGCGGCACGAGCCGGGCAGGCCGGTCGTCTCGGCGCCGGTCGCGCTGGGCGCGGCGCACGGCGGCCGGCTCGAGCGCCCGGCGCTCGACGTCCTGCGGTCGATCGAGGCGCACGTGGAGACCGACGTGGGGGCGATCGGCGAGGGCGCGGAGCTGGCGGCGCTGGTGTTCGACGCCAGCGGCATCGACGACAGCGTGCGCCTCGGCGCGCTGTACGACTTCTTCAACCCGCTGCTGCCGGCGCTCCGCCGCAGCGGCCGCGTGGTGGTGCTGGCCGGGCCGCCGGACGAGGCGGCGAATCCCCGCGCGTCCACGGCGCAGCGCGCGATCGAGGGCTTCGTGCGCTCCGTGGCCAAGGAGATCGGCCGCAAGGGCAGCACCGCGCAGCTGGTCCAGGTGGCGGCGGGCGCCGAGACCGCGATCGAGTCCACGCTCCGCTTCCTGCTCTCGGCGCGCTCGGCCTTCGTGGACGGGCAGGTGATCCGCGTCGAGGCGGCGGGCGAGGGCGCGGTCCCCGCGCCGGACGACTGGGACCGTCCGCTGTCCGGGCGCGTGGCCGCCGTGACCGGCTCGGCGCGCGGCATCGGCGAGGCGATCGCGGCGACCCTCGCCGAGCAGGGCGCGCACGTGGTCTGCATCGACGTGCCCGCCGCCGCCGAGGCGCTCACCGAGGTGGCGAACCGCGTACGGGGCACGTCGCTGGCGCTGGACATCACCGATCCGGCGGCGCCGGAGCGGCTGGCCGATCACGTGGCCGAGCGGCACGGACGCGTGGACGCGTTCGTGCACAATGCCGGCATCACACGCGACAGGACACTCGCGCGCATGCCGCGCGAGTCGTGGGACGCGGTGCTCGACGTGAACCTGTCGAGCCAGGAGCGGATCAACGACGCGCTGCTCGAGCACGGCCTGCTGGGCGCGGGTGGCCGGCTCGTGTCGGTGTCGTCGGTGAGCGGGATCGCCGGCAACCGCGGCCAGTCGAACTACGCAACGAGCAAGGCGGGGATCATCGGGATGGTCGCCGCGCTGGCAGGGCCGATGCGCGAGCGCGGCGCGACCGTCAACGCCGTCGCGCCCGGCTTCATAGAGACCGCGATGACCGCCGCGATGCCGGTGGCCACGCGGGAGGGCGGCAGGCGCACGAGCAGCCTCGTGCAGGGCGGGCAGCCGGTCGACGTGGCGGAGACGATCGCGTGGCTGGCGAGCCCGGCCTCCGGTGGCGTGAACGGGAACGTGGTGCGAGTCTGCGGTCAGGCGCTGATCGGGGCGTGAGCGAGACCGTCGAGCTCCACGCTGCGCCGTCGCTCACCGCGCTCTACGGGCGAGCGCTGGTGGCGCCGGCACTGCCAGGCGGGGGCGACGAGCTGCCCGATCGCCGGCTGGTGCTGCGCGGGGCGCGGATCGCCGAGGACCACGTGGCCGCCTACGCGCGGGTGTGCGGCTTCGCGCTCCGGACCGAGGTGCCGGGCACCTACCCGCACGTGCTCGCGTTCCCGCTCCACATGAGCCTCATGACCGACCGCGCGTTCCCGTTCTCGGTGCTCGGTCTGGTGCACGTCGCGAACCGGATCGAGGTGCGCGCGCCGATCGCGGTCGGAGCGGAGCTGGACATCGCCACGTGGGCCGAGAGCCTGCGGCCGCACCGCCGCGGCCGGCAGTTCGACATCGTGACCGAGGCCAGCGCCGGCGGCTCGCAGGTCTGGCGCGAGAGCAGCACCTACCTCAAGCAGGGCGGCGGCGAGGACTCGGGCTCGGGGTCAGAGCGCGAGGAGACCGGCGCGCCGGGCGAGCTGCCGGCGTCGGCCGAGTGGCGGCTCCCGGGCGACATCGGCCGCCGCTACGCCGAGGTGTCGGGCGACCGCAACCCGATCCACATGCACTCGCTGCCTGCGCGGCTGTTCGGGTTTCCGGGCGCGATCGCCCACGGCATGTGGACCAAGGCGCGCTGCCTGGCGGCGTTCGACGGGCGCGTGCCGGCGACCTACGCGATCGAGGCCGAGTTCAGGTCGCCGCTGCGGATACCGGGCCGCGCGCGCCTGCGGAGCGGGCGCGACGGGGACGGCTGGGCGTTCCGCGTCGAGAGCCCGGACGGCGAGCGCGTCCACTTGACGGGCTCCCTCTCCGGTTAGGCTTTGCGCATGGCGCATGGGTTCAGCGGGTCGGCTGTCGTCAACCGTCCGATCGAAGACGTCTTCGCCTTCCTGGCCGACGGCACGAACGATCCGAAGTTCAGTCCGCGGGTTCAGGAGATCAAGAAGACCACGGACGGCCCGGTGGGGGTGGGGACCGTCTACGAGAGCACGGTCAAGGACGCCGGCATGAAGTCGAGCCGGACGTTCGAGATCACCGAGTTCGAGTCGCCCACGAAGATCCGCTGGTCGGAGCGGTCGAAGAACGCGATCACGGTTCCCGACGGGGGCTACGACCTCGAGCCCGCGGGCGACGGCCAGACGAAGGTCACGATCCGCAACACGTTCGAGGGCCACGGCTTCGGCAAGGTGATCATCGGCTTCGCCACCCGCGCGGCCGCGAAGGACGCGCCGAAGATGGCCGAGCGGATCAAGGCCGCCGTCGAGGCGTCCTAGGCGCCCGTCAGCGAGTCGCGCGCCGGTTCTTGTAGCGCTTGTAGTGCCGGCACGGCTCGCCGCGCATGCCCGGGCAGGGCGGCAGGCCCGTGGGGATGTTCCCGGCGGGCACGACGGGCAGCGTGAGCCGCGACGGCTTCTTCCGGTAGTGCGCGATCGCGACGGTCGCCTTGTGCTTCGGCTGTGTCTTGGCGAACGCCCAGATCGGCTGGTCGCCGCCCGGCGCGGTGATCGTCACCCGGATGCGCGAGCCGGCGCGGTACGCGTGGCCCTGGTAGTAGAGCGGGATCGTGACCTTCACGAAGCGGTCCTTGGGCAGCGGCTTCACGTCGCGCGCCCGCAGGCTGAGCCACGGCTCGAGCGGCGTGCTCTTGCGCTTGTCGAGCTTGCGCTCGTTCGCCCGCAGCCAGCCGCTCTGCACGAACGTCTCCTTGCCGTCCGGCCGCACCTCGCTGACCGTGGCCTGGAGGTCGACGTTCGACCGCGACGAGCGGATCCACGCGCGCACCGCGCCGGCGCCGACCACCGTGGTGTCCTTCGTCAGCTTCCCGCTCACGTACGACGCCGCGCTTCCGGCCGGCGGCGTCTTCCACTTGTAGGGCGGCGTGGCCGTCCACAGCCCGTTGTCGCCCGAGCCCGTGTCGCCCGTGAAGTCGGTCGGCGGGCGCGCGCCGGCGTTCCAGGTGAACTTGTCCGCGCCGGTCTTGGTGGGCGCCTTGCCGACCAGCTTGCCGTTACCGCCGAGGTACCACGAGCGCCCCTTGGTGCCGGGCACCGGGAGGCGCGCGAACGAGTGCTCGTAGCCGGGCAGCGGCTGACCCGGCTCCGACCCGCCC